>CADBEF010000001.1 GCA_902793555.1 uncultured bacterium
GGCGCTCGGCGACGGCGCCGCCTCCGCGACGCTCTACTACGACGTCTCGACCTCGTCGACGTTCCCGTCCGGCTCCACGACGTCGACCGCGATCCAGAGCGGCATCCTGCCCGGCGCCCTCCCGAAGGTCGGAACCGCGACCGTGACGGGGCTCTCCGCGGAGACGACCTACTACGTCCGCGTCCGCGCCGTGAACCACGCGAACAAGGTCGGCACGTCCGCGACGATGACCGTGGAGACGCCGCCCGTCGGCGACCCCGAGGTCGCCGTCGACATGACGAGCGTCCTGCAGCGCGCCGCCACCGCGTCGATCTCGATCGCCACGCTCGGCGAAGCCGCCGCGAGCGCCACGATCACGGTCGAATACGGAACGTCGACGAGCTACGGCTCCACCGCGACCGTCTCCGGCACGCCCGCCGCCGGCGCGGTCCTCACGGCTTCGTTCGAGAACCTCGCGACGGAGACGACCTACTACGTGCGCGTCACCGTCCGCAACGACGCGGGCAAGACCGGCGTCGCGACGACGAGCTTCCGCACGCTCGAGCCGAACGACCCCGCGTTCACCCACACGGTGACGCCGTCCTACACCGCGGCCTCGTTCTCGCTCGACGTGACGAAGATCGGCAACGGCGCGACCTCCGCCTCCGGCTACATCCGCTGGGGCTCCTCCTCCGCGCTCTCGCCCGAGCTCGGCCGCGCGCCGCTCTCGAGGATCGTCGCGCCCGGCCCGATGTCCGGCGCCGCGACCCGCCTCTCCGCCGACACGACCTACTACTACGAGGTCGTCGTCACGAACAACCTCGCGGGCCAGACCGCCAAGACGGGTTCGTTCAAGACGGCCAGCGCCCAGCCCCTGCCGCTCGGCCAGGGCTACTACGAGGGCGGACTACGAGGGCGGGTTGCTGATGGGATACTTCAAAGGAGTCTACGATTACAGCAGCCTTGCGTCGGAAAGCGCTCTCGTCGATCTTTCCTGGAACAGCAAGCCGGCCAACCAGACACACGAGGAGTCGTTTGCGCCGGGTCCGATTTCCTGCTACGGTCGCCGGGAAGACTCGTGGAGGAACCCCTTCGACGGAGCCGAGTACTCCTGGAAAAACGAATCGTCCATGTGGCCCTACGCGTTCGTCTACGAAGGCGAAATGTGGATGGAGGCTGGCGTTTCGTATAACTTCGCGAGTTGCTTCTTCCCGATCCAGTTGATGTACGTCGACGGGCGGGAGGTCGTCAAGGAAAGCGACGGCGGAGGCAAGTATCCCTTCGTAGCCGATGCGTTCGTTCCCGATTTTACCGGATGGCACGAGGTGAAAATCTCGCACGCCATCACCAAATGGAACGGAGGCGGCGCCTGCGGGCGCGCCTACAACGTAGGGGAGGGCGATGCTTCTCCGTTCTATCCGATTGCCTACGGCCTTGCGTGGAACACGAACGGCCCGACGACCGTGACGACGTCCAACACGAACCAGTGGCAGAAGCTCCTCGACACCGGCAACCGCCACCTCTTCCGCGCACGCGGGACGAAGCCGGCGATGGCGTTCCTCGACCAGGAGCCGACGTGGACGGCCAGCTCCATGACGGTTCCCGTCCGCCTCGACACGATGTACGACGGCCTGACGCTCACGGTCTACGCCTCCCGCTCGCCGAACGCGTGGTACTTCGAGGACCGCTGGGAGAAGACGGTCGTCGTCGGCTCCACCGGCGACGCCGGCGCCAAGACGATGAACGCGCTCGTCTCCGGCATTGACGCCACGGTCGACTGGTACGTCTCCATCCGCCTCTCCGACGGCGCGAACTACGACTACTGGTCCGACCCAGTGAAGTTCACGCCGCAGATCGTGCAGCAGCCGCCCGCCGGAAACGTGACGGTCGGTACGCCGACGTTCACGTCGAACACCGCCACGGTGAACGTGACGAGCCTCGGCGACGAGACCGGCACCGTCGCCATCGTCCTCGAATACGGAACCGACCCGACCTTCGCCGATCCCGACACGAAGACCGGCACGGCCGTCTCCGCTCCCGGCTCGCAGAACTTCTCGCTGACCGGGCTCCAGCCCGGGCGGACCTACTACGTCCGCGCGCGCCTCACCGGCTCGGCGCTCGGCCTCGAGACCGTGACCGAGGCCGTCTCGTTCACGACGCCCGCCTACACGCCGCCCGTCATCGCGTCCGTCTCCGCGAGCGCGACCGAGGCCACGTCCGCGACGATCTCGGTGAACGTCTCGTCGCTGGGACAGGGAAGCGAGGACGCCACGATCGAGGTCTACGTCTCCACCGGCGCGTTCGGCACGACGCCGACCGCCACGCGCACGATCAACGCGGCGGGGTCGGAGACGTTCACGATCAACGGCCTCCAGGCGGGCACCGCCTACTTCGTCAAGGTCGTCGTGACGGGCTCCAACCGACTCTCCGCGACGGATACGACCGCCTCGTTCGTGACGGGCACCGTCCATCCGCCCGCCGGCACGCTCGCCGTGTCCGGCGTCGGCCGCGCGGGCGCGACCGCGACCGCGACGCTTTCGTCGCTCGGCGACAGCACGGGCGCCGTCGCCGTGTCGGTCGAGGTCTCGACCGATCCGGCCTTCTCGCAGAAGACGACCGTCGCGGGCGGCTCCCTGGCCGCGGCCGGCGAGCAGGTCCTCGCGATCGAGGGGCTCGCGGGCGAGACGACCTACTACGCGCGCGCCGTCTTCGCGGGCACGCGCGGCGGCTCGCCGCTCGTCGGCTACTCCGAGACCGTGTCCTTCACGACGCTCGGCGCGCAGGGGCCCGCGGCGACGCTCTCGTTCAACCAGATCTCGTTCGACGGCGCGATGGCGGTCGTCCGCGTGACGTCGCTCGGCGACGACGCGACCACGGTCTCGATCGCCCTGGAGGTCGCCGACAACCAGGCGATGGAGGACGCGGCCGGCGCCGGATCGAGGACCGGCGCGGGCGTCGGCGACTCGTCCTTCTCGCTCGACGAGCTGCTCCCGGGCCGGACCTATTGGGTCCGCGCGACCGTGACCGGCGCGCCGTCCGGGCTCGCGACCGTCGTCACGGGCAGCTTCTCCACGCTCGCCTACGGCGCGCCCGCGCTCGGGACCGTCACGGACGAGACCACGTTCGACACCGTCGAGCTGACCCTTCCGGTGACCGACCTCGGCGCCGGCAGCGACTCGGTCTCGATCGTCGCGCGCCTCACGACCGACGACCACTTCGTCGGCGGCGTCGAGAAGACGGCGGCCCTGTCCAAGGCCGGTTCCGTCTCGTTCTCGTGGGACGGCCTCGAGGCCGGAACGTCCTACTACTGGACGATCGTCGCGACCGGATCGAACGGCGAGTCGACCACGCTCCAGGGCCAGACGCAGACGCGCTTCCACGCGCTGGCGCTCGGACCGGCGTCCGCGACGCCGGCCGACGACGGACGCTCGGCGACGCTGTCCGTCTCGATCCTCAACCTCGCCTCGCCGCCCGCCACGATGGCGCTCTTCGTCAACGGCACCGAGGTCCGGTCCGAGGGCGGCATCACGGCCGCGCGCGCCTTCGATTGGCAGATCGGTACCGTGGCCGGGACGCTCTACCGGTTCGAGTTCCGCGCCACCGCGGGTGGCGAGACCGTCGTCTCGGCGGGCTCGTTCACCGCGCCCTCCGTCGGCGACTGGTTCAACGTGCGCTGGGCCGAGGACGGCTACGCCGCGGGGACCGCGTGGAACACGGAGGCCGCCGTCGGCGCCTCGGGCGGCCGGTGGACGCGCCCGGCGGGCGACGAATCGGCGTTCGACGGCGCTCGTCTCGTCCTCGCCCCTCCGGAGGAGGATGTCGCCGTCCTGCGCTTCACGCCGACCAACGCGGTCTCGAACGCGTCCGACTTCACCATCCGCGGCGAGACCGTCGTGACCGCCGGCGCGCGGCCGGAGGGCATCCCCGGCGGCGCGATCGGCGCGCTGCTCTTCCTCGAGGAAGGCCCCGCCGTCTGGACGGGCGAGGGCTGGACGCCGCTCACGGGCGACGCGCCCGAATCGGGCGACACGGTCTCCTGGAAGCTGGACGTCAAGGTCTCGGGCGAAGGCGCCCCGGCCGTCCGCTACACGATCGACGGCACGGTCCGCTCCACCGCCGAGGAGATGACGCGGACGTGGATTCCGCTTCCCGTCGGAACGAAGACCCTCACCGCCGTCGGCTTTGCCGGCGGCGGCAAGGTCGGCAACTTCCGCGGCTACTACACCGCGACCGTCGTCGGGCGCTTCGAGAAGCCTCACTTCGGCGACGGCTCCGTCTCCGGCGAGGGCGGTTCCGCGCTTTCCGTCGTCACCGACCCCGCCACCGGCGCCACCACCTTCGCCGTCTCGATCGACAACGCGTCCGACGACGCCGTCTACGGCGTCTACGCCGCCGAGGCGGTGACCGGCCCCTACGTCCGCGTCGCGAACCCCGGCGTCGCGCGGGACGGCACCGTCCGGACGTTCACCATCGACGTCTCCGACGGGGAGGACACGCAGTTCGTCGTCATCCTCGCCGCCGAATCCGAGGCCGACCTCCCGGCCCAGTTCGACGACCCGTCGCAGTTCGACTGATCGAACCCTTGCACCAGCACGCATCACAATGAAAAGAATCCTCCCCCTCCTCCTCGCGCTCTGCTCGCTCGCCCTGCCGGCCTCGGCGGCAACGGTCAACTACTTCTGGAACAACTCCGGCACCGACATGAACAGCCCGTCGAGCTACTCGCGCGTGGACACCGGCGAGGTCTCGACCGTCCTGCCCGACAGCGATGACCTCGTCTGGTTCCACGGTCTCCCGGAAAAGCAGCCTCGCCTGACGTCGAGCCTCTCGCTCTACGGCATCCGCTTCGCCAGCACGAACGATGTCAGCAAGGGCAAGTTCTACGCCTCGACGGACGACGGCCTGAACGGCTACAACCATTGCGGCTGGGTCCTGACGGGCGCGGAGGGCGCGGTCCTCACGCTGACGAGGAACGCCAACCTGGGGCAGAGCGAAAACAACCAGTGCGTGATCGCGTCCTGCTCCTACGGCACGAACCGCGTCGAATGCCCCGTCCAGTTTCCCACTGCCGCGAAGATCATGGGCAACGCCGGGCGTCTCGTCCTTGCCGGCCCGATTTCCCAGCCCGAAAACGGCACAACACGCCTGATGGATTCCGGCGGGACCGGCGGAGTTGTCCTCGCTGCCGCCAATCCGAACTTCCTGGGCTTTCTCGACACCTCGAACGGCAACATCGAACTCGCGCATACCAATGCCATCTGCGCCGTCAAGCGCGTGGGTCTGGTCTCCTCCAGCGGCGGCGGCACTTACCGCTACTTCCGCAATCTGACCGGCGGCGAACTGGTGGACAGTCATCCGTTCGAATTCTGGATGGAAAAATGCGAGGCCACAGTCTTCGCCGGTCCGCCGATGCGCTTCCCCGCCGCGACGCTCTGCCCGGACTCCGGACAGAACCGCACCATCTGGGTCGATACATCCCTTACGGTCGGTGATGTCTCCAACAGGAACGTTAGTGCCGGGACGACCGCCGGACGGTACGCCGCGCTCGACTACTACGGCGCAGGATCGCTTCATGTGCTCGGCGACTTCGGCCCTAGCGATCTTCCGGGCGTGACGAACGTTCTTCGGCTCCTTGGCGGGACGGTCGTCCTTCACGATCCGCAGACCTTGGCGGCGACACCGGTCGCGGTCGGTCAGAAGGGGACGAATTCACGCCGTCCGCGCCTCGGTATCTCTCAGGACCTTTCCGTCAAGACGGGGCTTGTCCCCGGAGGCGAAATCTTCTATTACGAAAACTGCAACTACGGCGGCTGGGCCGCTTACGGCGGCGACCACACGGTCACGATGGAGGCCGCAACCGACGGCGTGCTGAAGCTGCGTGGCTGGAAGGGCGACACGACGGGCCTTTCCGCAAATGTGAGCAATTGGAACGGCAGCGACTGGTGGATTGTGCCCGGCGACTTCAATTTTGGCGCGGAAGACGCGGACGGCACGGTCACGCTCGCCCACGACATCGATGTGAATCTGGGGGACAGCAACGCCACGTTCGGGCTCGGCGCATTCCAGGGCGATGCCTTTGTCGCGGGCCGCATTGCCGGGTCGATCACCAACTCGGTTTCCGGCTTCCTCCCCCGCTGGATCCGCAAGGACGTGGGCGACGGCGCGGTGGCCATCGACGGGCCGGTGTTCATCACGGGCGGACACTACGTCTCTTCGGGCGGCCTCCTCTTCAACGGCCCCACGGCCGGTTCCGTGACGGCCCGGATCGGCGGCTGGCTCGGCGGCACGGGGACGGTCCACGCGGTGACGGTCCAGAGCGGCGGCGCCCTCCGTCCGGGCGAGCTGGGCGGCACGCTCACGTCCGATGGCGCGGTCACGATGGCCGACGGAGCGAAGCTGATCGTTGATATCGGAGACGTCTCCGACAACGGCGACGTGCATGGCTGCCTGAATCTCACGGGGCGCTCGGTCGCGCTGAAGGCGAACGGCACGGTCACACTCGTACCGAACCTTGTCGGCAAGCTCACGGGCGGCCGCACCGTCAAGATCCTCGACTGGTCGGGGGCGACGAATCCCACCGACACGTCGCTCTTCAACATCGGGAACTGGACGGTCGACGCCGATCCGGAAGTCTACTCCAAGGCCGAGCTCTCGGTCCAAGGCCAGGCGATGTATCTCAAGTTCGCCCTCGCGAACTGCGGCGGGACGATGCTCCTGCTCTTCTAGTTCCCCTCGGCGCGCGTGGCGAGGTGCGCCGCACCCCGCCACGCGCGCATGAAGTCGGCCTCCCGGCGGCGCGGTTTCCCGCGCCGCTCGGCCTCGGCGCGCGCGCGCGTTTGCTTCGGACGCGCGTATCTGCTAGAATTCCGCGCATGCAAGCGACGCCGTCCCAGCCCGATTCCCCCTGCCGGCCCTACCGCCGGCCCGGATTCGTCCACGACGGTTTTCTCGTCGCGGAGCTCGTGAAGCGGGACTTCAAGGCGCGCTACGACCGCAGCGTGCTGGGGATGTTCTGGTGCGTCCTGCAGCCGACGCTCACGATGGGCCTTCTGTATGCGGTCTTCTCCCTCTTCTTCCGGCACTCGATTCCGAACTTCCCGCTTTACCTCATCTCGGGCATCGTGTTCTACCAGTTCTTCGTCGAGACGACGACCACGGCGATGCAATCCATCCAGGAGAACGCGGCGCTCATCGCCAAGGTGAAGGTTCCCCTTTGGACGTATCCGGTCACCCGGGCCGTGTCGAGCCTGATCAACTTCCTCTTCGCCCTGGTCCCGCTGTTCTGCGTCGTCCTTCTCACGCGCGCGCCCCTGCGCCCGACCATGCTCCTGCTTTTCTACAGCACGGCCAGCATGCTCGTTTTCGCGCTCGGCGTCGGGCTCTTCCTCGCCGCCCTCGCCGTCTTCTTCCACGACGTGAAGTTCCTGTGGGGGTTCGCCTGCATGCTCTGCATGTACGCGACGCCGATCTTCTACCCGGAGAAGGTCCTCATGCAGGGGCACCACTGGATGGTCTATTTCAACCCGATCTACCACATGATCCACTTTTCGCGCCTCGCGCTGAACGGACAGGTTCCGACGGCGACGGAGTTCGCGGCCTGCGCGGTTTTCGCGCTCCTCTCGATCGTGGCGGGGACGCTCGTCTTCCGCTCGCTCAAGAACAAGTTCGCCCTCGCCCTCTGAGCCATGGACACGCTCATCGAAGCCAGAAACCTGAGCCTCCGCTTCTCCGCGCCGACGGAGAAGAAGGGGAGTCTCAAGAAATGGGTGCTCGACGCCCTCCGCGGCCGGGTCCGGAGCCGACACTTCCTCGCGGTGGACGACGTCTCCTTCCGCATCGACCGCGGCGAGGCCGTGGGCCTCGTCGGCCGCAACGGCGCCGGCAAGAGCACGCTCCTCAAGCTCGTCACGGGCATCGTCAACCCGACCTCCGGCTCGATCGCCGTCCGCGGCCAGGTCGCGCCGCTGCTCGCGCTCGGCAACGGCCTCGACCCCAGGCTCACCGGGCGCGAGAACATCTACCTGAACGGCGCGATTCTCGGCTACGAGAAGGCGTATCTGCGGGCGCACGAGAGGGACATCATCGACTTCTCCGAGCTCGGCGACTTCATCGACGCCCCCGTCCGGACCTATTCCTCCGGGATGACGATGCGTCTCGCCTTCTCGATTGCGACGGCCGCCTCGCCCGAAATCCTCATCCTCGACGAGGTCCTCGCCGTCGGCGACGCCGCCTTCCAGGCCAAATGCCGCGCCCGGATCGGGGAGATCATCGCCGACGGCGCCACCGTTTTCTTCGTTTCCCACAACCTCAAGGACATTCAGGAACTCTGCACGCGCGCCATCTGGCTCGACCACGGCCGCGTCATCTGGGACGGCTCGGCGGACGACGTCTGTCCTGTCTTCGGGCAGTTCGCGGCGTTGCCGTTTCTCTCGCTCTCCGAGTTCCTTCCGGGCGGGATTTCCGACGGAACCGTTCCGGTCGTCCGGTTCCGCAACAAGCGCGACGGGCGCCATCTGCTCACCGCGGTCCGCGAAGAGATGAAGAACATCGTCTTGAAGCTGTCGGAGTGGGTCTGCGAAGGCGTTGTCTTCCGGACCTTTCCGGAAGCCGGCCCCGGAACCGTTCCTCTCCTGCGGTTCCTGAATCTCTCCAACGGCGTCCACGCCCTTGCCGTCGGCGAGGGCGAGGCCGCTCCCTACCGGGAGCGCCCCGATCTCTGGAAATACGAGAAGGTCGTCGGCCACGTCTTTCCCGTCGCGGCTCCGGGCCTTGTCCCCGTCCACCGCCTCGCCCGTCCGGATCTTCCCGGCATCCGCATCGCCGTCGGCGACTCCGAGCGCGGCGCCTTCCTCTCGACCGATCCGTCCCTTTTCGTTTTCGGAAAGCCATTCTACGTCCAACCATGAAGTTTCCGCCCGCCTCCCTCGTCACGCTCGTCCGGCTCCTGCGTCGCGACGGCTTCGCCTTCTTCGGCAAGTGCGTTCGATACGGCTCCTCCCGCGACGCCTGGCTCTGGCTCTTTCGCGGCGGACGGTTTCGGGAGGAGGCGTCCAGTTCCGTTTTCGTTCCCAAGACCGTCCCGGACGCGGACGACGCCGAAGAACGCGAGGCGAGCCTCCGCGTGCTCCGCGACTGGAACCCCGAGATCAGCGTCGTCGTCGCCAGTTACAACTACGCGCATCTGATCGGCGAGACGCTCGACGCCCTGGAAGCGCAGACATACCGCAATTTCGAGGTCCTGGTCATCGACAACGCCTCGCAGGACAACAGCGTCGAGGTCATTGAAAAATACGTGAAGCGCGATTCCCGCTTCTCGCTGACGGTCCACGAAGTCAACCTCGGGCTTCCCGGCAGCGTGAAGCACGGAGTCGACCTTGCGAAGGGCGAATTCGTCGCCTTCTGCGAGGCGGACGACATATGGACGCCGGACCACCTCGAGAAGAAGGTCCGGCTCCTCCGCGAGCACTGGGGGAGGCCGAACTTCGTCATCAACGACATCGAGCCGTTCGGCGAGCCGGGGCGCATCCGGGAGATTCTTCCGATGATGGAGACGCGACGTCCCATGCTCGCTCGGACGAGGAACCGCATTCCTCCGGAGGAGTTCCGCAAGCGCAACTGGATCTTCACGTTCTCCATGTGCATGGTCCGTCGCGAAACGCTGCTGCGGTGCGACATGCTTTCCGTTCCGCGGCCGTCCAACCTCGACTGGTGGCTGTGGCGGCAGATCGGTCTTGAAAACGACGTGTACTGCGTCCACGAACCGCTTACGAAATGGCGGCTCCACCGGGCCTCGTACACCTGCCGCGACGACAACGCCCGCATGACGGCGGACGGATACGACATGATCGCGGCGATGGACCGGCTGCTCGTCCGCGCGCATCCGGTCCAGGCGGAAGCCTTGCGCGCCTTCCTGCGGCCGGAGGACGCCTTCCGTTGCGAAAACGGGAGGCTTCTCCTCGACGGCGCCGGCATCGAAGGACCCCGTTTCACCGTCGCCGTTCCTTTGATCGGCTCCGCCGCCGCCCTCGCGCGCACATTCGAATCCATTGCTTCGCAAACCTATGGCGCGTTCGACGTCCGTCTCGTGGGACGCTGCCCGGATCCCGTCTCGGACGACGCGGCGGCCCGTCTCCGCGCGACTCTCGGACCGGGAGTCTCCGTCCGCCTCGTGGCGTGCCCGTACGCCGATCTCTCGGCCTTGATCGACGCAGCCTTCCCGGGGGCGGACGGGGACTGGGGCCTCCTGGTCCTTCCCGGAGACGTTCTCCGCCCCGAGGCGTTGCAGACATTTGCCTCCCGCATCGTCCTCGATCCGGACGCCGACGGATTCTGGGCAACGGCGCGCTGCCTGGAATCCAACGTGAAGTTCGCCCCCCTTCCGGACGCGACGCCCACCCCTTTCGCCGCGCCGGGCGCGTTCGTGTTCCGGTTGTCCGTTCCGGAGCCGGCCGACGCCCCCGGGTTCCCCGATTTTCCGGAACTGCGGCTTCTTCTCCGGACCGTTTCGGGCCGGAAGGCCGTTTTCGTCGACCATGCCGTTCTCCTCCACGACGACGCGCCGGACGGTCTCGACCCCTTTGGCCGCCGGATCTTCGCGGCTGCGGCCGCGTTCGCGCAATTCCGCGGGGATCCGCCGCCGCCCGCCATGCCCGCGGATCCGTTCAAGGACATGCCCCTGGTCTCCCGCTCCCGTTTCTTCGACGGGGCCTACTATCTCCGCGACAACGCCGATGTCGCCCGCGCGGGAATGGAGCCCTTCGTTCACTATGCCCGCTACGGGACCACGCCGGACCGGAATCCGTCCGTGCAGTTCATCGGCGACGAATACCTCGCCGTGAATCCCGACGTCGGCTACGCCAAAGTGCATCCGCTCGTCCACTACGAACGACACGGGCGCACGGAGGGCCGCCTGATCTCCTTTCTGGAGAACGACCGCGCCCCGTCGTTCCCGAAGGGCGCCGTGCCGCTTTCCAGATCCTTCGGAACGCACGCTCCCGAGAAGCGGCGGACGGCCGTCTTCGCGGGCTATTCGGGCGACGGAAGGATTCCCGAGACCGATCTGGAATACCTTCGCGGACTGCGGGAGGTCTGCGACAACGTCGTGTACGTCTGCAACAACCCGGTCTTCCCCGACGAGGCGGACAAGCTCGACGGCCTCGTGGGCGCCGCCCTCTTCGAATGCCACGGCGAATACGATTTCGGCTCCTACAAGCGCGGATGGCTCCTCGCGAAGGAGGCGGGGCTGCTCGATCCCTCCGCCTGCGACGAGGTCGTGTTCGCGAACAACTCCTGCTACGGCCCCGTCTTTCCGTTTTCGCGGACGTTCGCGGCGATGTCCTCCCGTTCCTGCGACTTCTGGGGGCTCGCCGCGTGCCGCGTGCTCGGGCGCGACCACCTCCAGTCGTTCTTCCTCGTGTTCCGCCGCAAGGTCCTCGACGGCCCCGAGCTCGACTCGTTCCTCCGCGCCGTGACGCGCCAGCCGTCCCGCGGCTACATCGTGATGTGCTACGAGTTCGAAATCACGAAGCGGCTCGCGGACGCCGGCTATTCCTTCGACGCGCTCGTCCCCGTTTCCTTCCACGCAGAAAAGGGCGCCGTGCCCTCCCGGATGCCCGTGACGACGATGGAGCAATACGGTTTCCCGATCCTCAAGGCGAAAGTCGTGAACGGCGATTCGCGTGAGAGCGTCGACCATGCGCTGGAGATCGTCCGGAACGCCAATCCGAAGCTCGCCGCCATGATCCGGCGCGGATCGATGGAGCGGCGCCATCCGCGCGTCTCGGTCGAGGAGCACCGGGCTTCCTTCGCGGCGACCGTCGCCCGGATCGCAGCGAAGGCCGCGGCCGGAGAACCGGTCCGGGCCGTTTTTCCGGTTTCAAACCCCTCCATGTTCCCCGCCCGGCCCCTGTTCGACGCCATGCGGGCGGATGCCCGGTTCGACGCCCGGATCGTCGTCGTCCCCGACATGCGCGGCCTGGACCGGGATCCGGCGGCAGCGCGGCGGGCGTGCCGCGAGGAGCTGGACCGGTCGATCCCCGCGGACCGGTTCCTCGACGCGGAGCCGGACGAGTTCGGCCTCTATCCCGACGTTCTCGCCGACGCCGACATCGTCTGCTATCCGTCTCCCTACGACCTCTCGTGCTTCCGGTTCAACCCCCACTATGCCGTCGGTCGTTCCTTCCTCCCGATCCACGTCAACTACGGCTTCTACCGGTCGGTCTACGACCGGGACATCGTGGGGCGCCAGAACTACGCCTGGTTCTGGAAGGCGTTCTTCGAGTGCGAGGCGACCGCGAAGGAGTACGCGGAGCACTCGATCCTGAAAGGCGCGAATGCGGAAGTCGTCGGCTACGTCAAGATGGACGCGCTTGCTTCCGCGAAGCCGTGGCCGCGCAACGGGAATCGGAAGCGCGTCCTGATCGCCCCGCACCACTCCGTCGAGGGCGGCGCGAACGACACGCTCGCGCTCTCGAACTTCCAGCGCTACGCGGACTTCTTCCTCGCGCTTCCGAAGCGCCACCCGGAGCTGGACTTCGTCTTCCGCCCGCACCCGTTCCTCTTCACGGTTCTCTCCCATCCGTCCAGATGGGGGCAGGAGAAAGTCGACGACTGGATCGCCCGGATGAAGGCGCACCCGAACGTCCGCTGGAGCGACGAAGGGGACTACTTCCCGGTATTCGCGTCGTGCGACGCCTGCGTCCAGGACTGCGGCTCGTACCTCGTCGAGTGGTTCTACACCGGCAAGCCCTGCTGCTACATGCTCAAGGATCCCTCCGACATCGACGCGAAGTTCGCGCCGCTCGGCAAGGACTGCCTCTCGCACTGCCACCTCGCCTACGACGAGGCCGCGATCGAGTCGTTCCTGCGCGACGTCGTCGAAAGGGGCGCCGATCCGAAGGCCGCCGTCCGGGACGAATTCCGCAAGACCGTCATGGTCAACTACCCCCACGCCGCCGACGCGGCGCTCGCGTCGATCCGCCGAGCGCTCGGCATGGCGCAACTGCCTTCTTCCCCGAAATGACGAACAGCCCCCGACTCCATCGCAACATTCTCCTCTCCGCCACGCTCCTTCTGGGCGCCGCGATCTTCGTTCTGGGACAAGACGTCTTCCATTCAAAAACAGTGGACGTCACGCTCGGCATCCGCTCGCGGACCGACTCTTTCTGCCAGGTCTTCTGGACCGAGAAACCCGGAACTCCGTTCACGCCGGGGCGGTCGAAACTCGCCCGAGTTTTCTCGGAGGGTTCCGTCGCGACGTTATCCCTTCCGGCGAAACGGATCGAGCGACTGCGCGTGGACTTCGGGGCGGGGAACACGGCGTTCCGGGCCGGGCCGGTTCTCGTATCCGGTTCCGAAAGAACGACGCTGGACTGGAACGATTTCGACGCGCGGCACGACATGAAAAGCTTCACGGTCGACGCGGGGGGAGCGGTCGACGCCGTCCCCTCCGGAATCGACCCGTACGCCGTCCACAACCGTCCGATCGGCATTCGTTGCCGTCGCACCGTCCACCCCATGACGACGGCATGCTTCGCCGCGTTGATTCTTCTGGTCTGCCTGCAGGTCGCACGCCCGAACCATCCCGTCCGTTCGGAAACGGAGCCGGATTCAGCGCGCGCGCGCCGGCTTCGGATCGCGCGCATTTCGGCCCTTTCCGCCTCGTCGGTCCTGTTCGTTCTGCTCGCGTGGCAGAGCGACGACGCATTTCACGGATATGCGATGGCCCGGAACTTGGCGAACGGGAACGGATTCGTCTACAACGCCGGCGAACGAGTCTCCGCCTCCACTTGTCCGTTCTTCACGCTGCTCGTCTCCTTGGCGTATTTCCTCACGCGTGAAATGTTCGTCACTTCGCTTGCCGTCGACCTGCTCTGCAGTCTGGCAGCGGTGGGCCTGCTCTTCTTCCGGTTCTGCCGCACGCCCTGGCAGGTCGCAGCGGCCTTTCTCCTGTGCGCCGGAAAGTGCTTCGTCACCTACACATCGGGAGGACTGGAGAACGGAATGCTCTACCTTCTTGCGGGTTGCATGGTCTGGCTTTCGCTTCTGCGGAGCCGGGGGGCTCCCGTCGTGTTCCTGCATGCCCTCGTCGCGGGGCTCCTCGCCGGAACGAGAATGGACATCATCCTGGTGTTCCTCCCTTATCTGGTCTGGGTGTTCTTCGTCCGCCGAAACGAAATCGGCCGGGGAAGGGCGGTTCTCCTCGGCGTCCTCGGGTGCGCCCCGTTCTTCCTCTGGGAGGCCTTTTCCCTCTTTTACTACGGAACCCCGTTCCCCAACACGGCCTACGCCAAACTGGGGACGGGCATCCCCGTCATCCGCTATTTTCTGCGGGGCCTGTCGTATTTCCCCGCGACCATGATCGTCGATCCCGGCGTCGTTCTCGTGCCCTTCTCCGTCATCCTTGTCGTGTGGTTGCGAACCCGGGACACCGGGGCCCGGCTTCTGGGAATCGGGATCGCCCTCTATTTCTGTTACGTCGCCCGGATCGGCGGAGACTTCATGCTTGGGCGTCATTTCACCGTCATCTATTTTCTGGCGGTCTGCCTCCTTTTTGTCGCGGGGGACGCGTCGTCCGGCGCCAATCCGCGGGTCGCCTGGATCGACCGGGTCGGCCGTTCCGGCTGGTTCCGGACGGCCCTGCTGGGGGGGGCGCTGGTCTTCCTGGGCTGGTCCGCATGCGTCCGGGAGGTTCGCGGGGGCGAGTTCCTCCGGGGAGTCGACTTCCCGGTTCCCGGCATGATGATCGACGAACGGGCCCACTATTTCGCCAGAAACGGACTGGTCCCCAATCTCGTTTCCCGGATCCGCGACGGCCGTTGGCTGTTCGTCCGGCCCGGCGCTCTGCCGGATTCGGTTCGCGACGCCGGACGGAAACGGGCACTCGTCGACGTCGCGTCGGGCATTCGGGTCTTCTGCAATCCGGACGTGTACTTGACCGATTCGTTCGCCTTGGGCGACCCCTTCCTCGCGCGTCTGCCGGCGGCCCCCGTGACGGGGTACAAATTCCGGATCGGACACCTCAGGCGAATCGTTCCGGACGGATACGCGGAGTCGGTAGCCAACGACGACAACGAAATCGCCGACCCGATTCTCCGCGACTACTACGACCGGATCGTTCTCGTGACACGGGGGCCGCTGTTTTCGCGGAAACGCCTCGCGGCCATTGCAGACCTCAATCTGCACCGGCCGGAGTTCCGGTGAACGACGCGGAAGGACCGGAGGGGGAACACGGACATGAAAACCAAAATCGCGATCGTCGGCGCCGGACCGTCCGGCTTGACTTTGGCCCACGCGCTCCTGCGGCGCGGCATCGGGGACTTTCTGGTCCTGGAAAAGGAAGCGGACGCGGGCGGCCTCTGCCGCACGCGCATCGTCGACGGAAGCCCGCTCGATGTCGGCGGCGGGCACTTCCTCGACGTGCGTCGCCCGGCCGTCACCGAATTCGTCTTCGGATTCCTTCCCGAGCGGGAATGGAACCGCTTCGAGCGCGATTCCCGCATCTCGATCCACGGGCAGACGATCGGCAGCCCGTTCGAAGCGAACGTCTGGCAGCTCGACGAGGCGCACCAAAAGCGGTATCTGGCCGACATCGCCGCGGCGGGTTGCAACACGGGCGCGCCGATGCCGGAGAAATTCACGGACTGGATCTACTGGAAACTCGGCAAGGGCATCGCGGAAGACTACATGCTGCCCTACAACCGGAAAATGTTCGGCGACGACCTGGACGCCCTCGGGACCTATTGGCTCGACAAGCTTCCGAGCGTCTCCTACCAGGACACGCTCCGCAGCTGCGCGGAACGCCGCCCTCACGCGGTCCAGCCGGGCCACGCCGTTTTCTTCTACCCGAAATCGTTCGGCATCGGCGAAGCCTGGCGGCGCATGGCGGAGGCGCTCGGCCCGCGTCTCCTCCTCGGGACGCCCGCGCGGACGCTCGACGTCGCGGCGCGGACCGTGAACGGGGAAATCGAGGCGGACGTCGTCGTGAACACGGCACCGTGGCCCGCGTTCGAGCGGATCGACGGCCTCTCGCCGGAGGCCCGCACGGCGATTTCGCGCCTCCGGCACACGTCGGTCGACGTCGACTACGTGCCGGAGACGCTCGACACGCCCGCGCAGTGGATCTACCTGCCCGACCCGGCCCTTCCGGAACACCGGCTGCTCGTCCGCTCCAATTTCGTTCCCGGAGCGCGCGGACACTGGCGGGAGACGCGCCGCGAACGCAACGTCCCGCTCCGCCCCGGGGCGTTCCGGCACTCCTCGGAGTATTCCTATCCGCTCAACACGGTCGGCAAGAACGAGGCGATGGCGGCGTTGCTGGCGGAAACCGCGGCCAGCCGCGTCTTCGGCCTCGGCCGCTGGGGCGAGTGGCAGCACTACAACACCGACGTCGTCGTGGAGAAAGCCCTCGCGATGGCGGAACGTCTCGCGCCGTAACGCCGACGCCGCCGCCCGTTCCCGCGGCGGTCACTCCGCGAGCAGGAGCGACGAACGGCGGGAAAACCGGACGCGGAAGGCCGTCTTGAAGTAGCGGAAGTTGGCGAAGAAGGAATTCTGGGATTCGCCTTCGGGACGGGGTTTCCAGTTCGCCGGAATCTGCACGAAGGGGACTCCGAGCCGGAGCGGGACGACCGAGGTTTCCAGGAAGAACGGATGGCGCAGCTCCTTCCAGTCGATCGCCCGCATGAGCGCCGACGGAAACAGGCGGAAGGCGTAGGTCAGGTCGTTCAGCCGCGTCAGGAACAGCGCGGAGATCATCTTCTGGAAGATCGCGTTGCAGACGATTTTCACGCGGCTGTAGCCGGAGAAGCCGCCCCCGGCCATCCAGCGCGAGGCGGTGATCACGGCGCCGGGGATCTCTTTCGCCTTTCCGATCATGCGGCCGACGGCCTCGGGCGGCGTTTCGAGATCGGCCGACATCATCACGCAGTGGCTTCCCGCGACTGCGGGAAACGCGCTCCGGTAGGCGCCGCCGGCAAAGGGAAGCGTCTGGTACAGGATGCGGACGGGCGGACTCCCGTCGGATTCCGACACGAGAGCCTCGGCCGTCGCCCGGCAACCGGGGGTCGTCTTCTCCGGGTGGAGGAGGATCAGGATTTCCGCCAGATCCTCTGGGTGGCAGGCCTTCTTGAGCTGCTCGACGGTTTCGCGGAGCGAAAAGGTCTCGTTGACGGCTGCGACGAGAATGCTGGCGTTGTCGAACGAACCGGGAAGGAGGCTGGAAACGGCGTGGTTGACTTTCATGCGCGCGATTCTAGCAGACTCGCGGCGACAGCGCAAACGCTTGACGCTACCTCCTCCGGAGTGCTAGCATCCTCCGACGAGGATTACCGGAAATGAAAGCAATCGTTCTGGGCTGCACCGGCATGGTCGGCGGCTGCTTCGCCCGAAAGATGGTCGAGCGCGGATGGGATGTCACGGGCGTCGCCCGCCATACCGCGATGGGGCGCCAACTCGTCGAGCGCCCGTATCCGTTTGTCGGATGCGACATCCTGGACCGCGAGAACCTTCTTGCCGTGTTCAAGCGGATCCGCCCCGACCTCGTGGTCTGCATGGCGGCGCAGGCGTTCAACGGAACCTCGTGGGAGGCCGAACGCTATACCTACCTCGTGAACGTCGAAGGGACGCGCAACGTCCTGTCGGCCCTGCACGAGGCCTGCCCCGACGCGAAGCTCCTGCTCGCGTGCAGCAGCGCCGAGTACGGCGACGCCACGCGCTCCGGCGCCGCCCTCCGCGAGGACGTTCCCCTGCACCCCCTCACGCCCTACGGCGTGACGAAGGTCGCGACCGAGATGATGGGCTACCAGTACTTCCGCAACTACGGAATGAAGGTGTACCTGCCACGCATGTTCATCCACGTGGGTACCGGGCATCCGCCGGCGACGGCCATCCAGAACTTCGCGCGCCAGATCGCGCTCGCCAAAGCGGGCCGGGGCGACGGCGTCGTGCGGACCGGCCGGCTGGACACGGCCCGCGACTTCATCGACGTCCGCGACGGCGTGGAGGCCATGTTGACGCTCCTCGAGCGCGGCGAGCCGGGAACGCCCGTCAATATCTGCAACGGCGAGGCGCCCACGATCCGCCACGTCTTGGACGAACTTCTCGACATCGCCGGCGTCTCGCCGCGCGTCGAGCAGGCGCAGTCGCTCCTCCGTCCGTCGGACGAGATGGTCCTGCTCGGAGACAACACCCGGCTCCGCTCGCTCGGTTGGTCGCGCCGCTATACGCTCCGACAGACGCTCGAAGGCGTGTTCGAGGACTGGGACCGCCGCGTGCAAGCCGGCAATCTTTCTTGATCGAAACAGCCGGGAACCGGCCCGCTGAAAGATCGTTCGGACGGCTTTCCGCAGTGCGGACGTCGTCCGGTTCGACGGGCAGGATCTCCGCCAAGGTTGCCTTTGGCCGCTGAAAATGCTATCCTTTTCTCCCGTTGGCCGGATGGACGCCATCCGGCGCCTTTTGTAGCCCCGGCGGCTTTTCCGGAATTTCGCAATGAACCATCGGACAATCGCCATCGTCGGCGCCGGCCCCGCCGGACTCACTGCCGCCTACGAGCTGCTCTCCCGCGCGCCGGGCCGGCGCGTCGTCGTGCTCGAGGAATCCCGCGCCTTCGGCGGCATCTCCCGCACCGCGCTCCACAACGGCAACCGCATGGACATGGGCGGCCACCGCTTCTTCACCAAGGTTGCCGCGGTGAACGACTGGTGGGACCGGATGCTCCCTCGCCAGGGCGCGCCGTCCTTCGACGACAAAACGCTCGGCCGCCCGTGCTCCCTTGCGGCCGGGGGCCCCGACCCGGAGAAAACGGACCGCGTGATGCTCCGCCGCAACCGCGTCTCGCGCATCCTCTTCAACGGGAAGTTCTTCGACTATCCGATTTCGCTCAAGTCCGCGACGTTCGCGAACATGGGGCTCAGGACGACGGTCGTGGCGGGGTGCAGCTACCTTAAGGCCGCGCTCTTCAAGCGCGAGGAGAAGTCGCTCGAAGACTTCTACGTCAACCGGTTCGGGAAGAAGCTCTACTCGATGTTCTTCGAGAACTACACGGAGAACCTCTGGGGGCGACATCCCTCGAAGATCGACCCGTCCTGGGGCGCGCAGCGCGTCAAGGGCGTGTCCGTCCTCGCCGTCGTGAAGAACGCGCTCCTCAAGCCGTTCCGGAGGAAGGGTGGAGCCGTCGAAACCTCGCTCATCGAGGAGTTCTCCTACCCGAAGCTCGGCCCCGGCCAGCTCTGGGACGCGACGGCGGAGGAAATCCGGAAGCTCGGCGGCGAAATCCTGCTCGGCGCGAAGGCCGTCGCTTTCCGCCGCGGCGGTCCCGGCGGCGCGATTTCGGCCGTCGTCTACGAGCAGGGCGGTCAGCGCAAGGAACTCGCCTGCGACGCGCTCGTTTCGTCCATGCCGATCAAGGACCTCGTCGCGGGACTGCCCGACGTCCCCGCCGAGTCCGCGCGCATTGCCGCGGGCCTCCCCTACCGCGACTACATGACCGTGGGCGTCCTCGTTCCGACGCTCAAGCTCCGCAACAAGACCAAGATTCCGACGCTCGGCGGCATCGTGCCGGACAACTGGGTCTACGTGCACGACCGCTCCGTCAAGATGGGCCGGTTCCAGATTTACAACAACTGGTCGCCCTACATGGTTTCAAAGCCGGCGGAAACGGTTTGGGTCGGCCTCGAGTACTTCTGCAACGAAGGCGACGCGCTCTGGTCGATGTCCGACGCGGACTTCGCGGCGCTGGGCGTCCGCGAGATGGCCTCGCTCGGCATGATTGACACGGAGTCGGCCGCTCTCGACACGCACGTCGAACGCGTGAAGAAGGCGTATCCGGCCTACTTCGACACCTACGCGGAATTCCCGAAGCTCCGCGCCTGGCTCGACACGATCCCGAATCTCTACTGCGTGGGTCGCAACGGCCAACACCGCTACAACAACATCGATCACAGCATGTGCACGGCGTTCGAAGCCGTCCGGGCGATCCTCGCCGGCTCCTCCGACCGCAGCGCCGTCTGGAACGTGAACACCGAAAAGGAGTACCATGAAGGCCGGTAGAACGACGGCGACCGCGGCGGCGGCGGCATTCCTTTCGGTTGCGTGTGCCGTCGTCCTGCGCTGGCTCTGGTCCGGCGTCTTCCTGTCGGAATTCCAGGCCGACACAGCGGACAACCTCTTCTGGGCGGCGGCCCAGCGCGAGGCGGGTTCGCTCGCGAGTCCGACGTTCGCTTACGGCTATTTCATCCCGCTCGGCGGCAACCTGCTCATCCGGCCGTTTCTCCCGGTATTCGGAACGGGCGTGACGGCGTTGCGCGCGGGCATGACGCTGTTCGTCCCGCTCTTCGCCTTCGCATGCTACCGTCTGTTTCGGTCGTTCTCCTGGAAACGCGCGGAAAGCCTGTTCGCAACGGCCCTTCTCTTCGCCGTTGCGTCGGCCTCCCTCAAGATGCGCGAAATCCATTTCGGACACGTTCTCTACTACAGCTTGGGAACGGTCTTCCTGTTTCTCGGCTGCGCGCTGGCGCCGGACGTCCGGGGGAACGGCGCCGGAAGCCCCCGCCGCGCCCGCATTCTCCGCGGCGCGCTCTTCGCCCTGGCGCTGGGGTGGGCCGCTTCGTGCGGGCAGCCCCTGCTGCTCTACGCCGTCGTGCCGGTTCTCGGGGCGTGGGTTCTCGTCCGGCTCGTCGACCGCGAGCCGCTGGCGCCGGCGGAAGACGGCCTTCGGATCCTTCCGGGTGCCGTCGGGGCCGTTGTCGGACTGGTCCTCTTCAAGGCACTCTCGCGGGGCGTTTGCGTCTCCTCCGGCTACAACGACTACTACGAGGCGTTTTCCCCGCTCGCCTCGTGGTTCCGCAACGTGCAGATCCTCCCCCAGGAGTGGATTTCCCTTCTCGAGCCCCTGCCGAGGATGCGGATCGCGATTGCGAGTTCGACGGGGCTGCCGCATGCCCTCCGGATCGCGACGGCCCTTTTTCTCGGGCTCGCGCCCGTCGCCGCGCTCGTCCGGATCCGGACGTTCTCCGTCCGGGAGCGGACGTTCGTCGTCGCGCACTGGATTCTCGCGTCGGAGATCCTGTTTTACTGGATCTTCGGAAACATCTCCAACGCGAACTGGCGTCTTTGCCCGCTCGTTCTCTCCGCGACGGCGGTCGCGGCGTGCCTCGTCCGGAACGGACTCGCCGGAACGGGCGTTCCCGTGCGGCGCTTCGCCGCCTGCGGCGCCGCCTTTCTTTTCGCGTTCTGCGTCTTTTCGTTCGTCCAGACAAGCACGCGGCGTTGCGAACGGAACACGTGGCGGGGTCCCGAAACGCTGCTTCCGACGCTTGAACGGGCCGGCGTCCGCGACGGGTATTGCTCGGACTACTGGTACGCAAACTCGGCGACGGCGGTTTCCGGAAACCGTTTCCGGCTCCGAGAGGTCCGGTTCAACGGAAAGACGGGCCGATGGGAGCCTCGGCTCCACAATGCGGACGCCCGCTGGTACGAACCCGACCCGGCCCGGACGGAGTCGGTTTTCGTCTGCCATCCGAACGAGGAGGTGCGGGCGCCGACGAACGGCCTGCGCGGACGTTTCGCCTGCATCCAGAAGACCGCGCGTCTCGGACGCCCCGAGCCCCTCGTCGTTCGCGTCTACGACGGCGACTGCATGAATCCGGCCCGCGCCTCCGACGAACCGTGAAGCCGATCGTTCCGGCCGTCTTCCTTGCGCTCTTTGCGGTGCTCGTCGCGGCGAAAGTCCACGGATTCTCCGTCGGCGTCTGGAACCTTCGCGCCTACGTGCCCGACACCGTCCCGTCCTATTCTTTCCTGGAAATCGGCGTCCCCCGGCCGATCCGTTCCGACGAGTGGAGCGTCTCGACCCCGCAGGTCCTAGCGCAGTGCGAGAGTCCCGATTTCTTCCCGCGCGTGAACCGGCGCGTGGACGGCGGGACGGACATGTTTCTCGCCACGCCCTGCAATCCGGTGTGGGATTGGACCGTTCCCGGCCAGTTCCAAAACTGGGGCTATTTCCTTTTCGGGGCCGAGCGGGGTCTGGCCTGGAACTGGTGGTGCCGCTATCTCGGCATCCCGTTCTTCGCCTATCTCTTCTTTCTCGGCTGGCTGGGGCGCGACCGGCTCCTTGCCGTCACGGCCTCCCTCGCCGTGGCGCTCGGAGCGCCGACACAGTGGTGGGACACGACACTGCCCTATCTGCTCCTCTACTTTTTTTCCGGACTTGTTTTCTTCCGGATCGTCGTTTCGCGGGACGCGCGCGTCCTCGCGAAGGGGCTCGCCTCGCTCGGGCTGTTCGTTTCGCTCGCGTCGTACGCCTTCGCCGGCTATCCGCCCTTCGCCATTCTTCTCTTTCCGGCGTTCCTGTTGCTCGGCTGGCAGGTTTGGAGACGCGAGAATCCGCCGGGCGCCGTCCCCGCTCCCGTCCGGGGGCGCGGGGCCTTCCTGTTGCGTCCCCGGTTCTGGCTGGCGGCGGTCCTTCTCGCTCTTGCGGCCGAATTCGCCTATTTTGCCGTCGTCCACGCGGACACGCTCCGGACGATCGCCGGCTCCGCCTATCCGGGCCGGCGCTTCGCCCTCGGCGGATCGTTCCATGATTTCCTCCGGCACCGGGCGCTGGAAGCGGTCTGTCCGTTCTTTTCCTGGCCGGGTTTCAACGTGAATCCGGACTTGTGGAGCGAACCGAACGTCTGCCGGGCGGCACGATGGTTCGTTCCCGGAACGGGGTTGGTTTTCCTCTTCGCCCTTCGGTGGCCCGGATTGCTCCGCCTTCAAAGGAGCGACTGGCTGCTCGCCGCCGCGGGACTTTGGCTTTTCGCCTGGAGCGCCTTTCGCTTCCCCCCATCTCTTGCGCGGGCATCCGGCATGTTCCCGTTTCCCGCCCATCGCGCGGAAGTGGTTGCCGGTTTTTATTTTCTCCTGTTCTCGTTCCGCACGTTCGTCCAATCGGGCGGACCGGCTCCCGACCGCCGCCGCCCCGCCGCGCTCGCAGCGGCGCTTTCCGTCGCGATTCTCGTTTGTGGAGTCCTGCTTCCGGGCGGGAAAGGCGGGTTTTTCGTGGGGCGCGCCGGCATCCTCTTTCTTGCCGGCGGGGCAGTTTTGTGCGCCGCCGTCACGGCGGGGCTCGTCTCGGGCGTCCGCTGGCTGTTCTGCTGCGGTTATCTCGCGCTGTCGATCGCCGGTGGCGTCATGGTCCATCCTCTTTCCGTCGGCATTTCCCCCTTGCGGGACAAGGAGCTCGCCGTGCTTGTCCGGGAGATCGACGCCCGGGAACCGGGCCGCTGGATGGCGAACGAGCCCTTTGTCGGGAATTTCCTGCTGGCGCAGGGGGTTGATTGCCGCCCGGGGACCCAACAATACGCGAATCCGGACTTTTGGAACGTCCTCGATCCGGAAGGGGCGTACGAGCGCGAGTGGAACCGCTACGCCCACTGCGCCGTCGCCCTGTCTCAGGATGGGACGTTCCATGCGAAAGCCGCCGGCGTCGTTCTCCGTTTCGCGGTCACGGAACGGAACTTGCGGGATCTCGGGATATCGCATCTGGTGTGGTTCGGCAAGAAGCTTCACGAACCCTGGCTGCGCTACGAAGGCCGCAGCCGGCTTCACTTCGTCTACACGCTCTTGCCGGAGCGGGACTGACGGCGCCCTTCGCGAATCGCGCCGGCTTCCGATTCCGCGGTCAACGGACGGATTCCGGCGCCGGGGGTGGGACGAAGTTGCGGTTCCCAGGACAGAATGGAGGTTCCGGAATCGTTTGTACGTTCCGGCCGGATCGCAAGCCATTCATCGGCCCGCTTTGGCGAGTGCGATGCATGGATTGTCGAAGGCGAGCCGTTCCCGATGACCCAACATCCCCTGTTGGCCGGCGTTCCGACCGTCAACGCGGGATATCTGTATCCCCCCCGTCGGCCGGGACGGCGGCGTCGTGCGAACCGGCCCGATGAACGATCGTCCGGTTCGACCGGCGGGAACCGCCGGAACCATTGCCGGAAATGCATTGCCTCCTCCGCCGGTTCCTGCTAGAATGGCCGCCATGAAACGCGGAATCACATTCGGCACGTTCGACGTTTTCCACTACGGACACCTCCGGATCCTGGAGCGCACGCGCGAGCTGTGCGACTACTTGATCGTCGGCGTCTCGAGCGACGAGCTCAACTTCTCCAAGAAGGGGCGCAACCCCTGGTACTCGTTCGAGGAGCGCGCCCGCATCGTCGGCGCCCTCAAGTGCGTCGACGAGGTGTTCAAGGAGGAGTCGCTCGACTTCAAGGCCGACTACATCAAGAAATACAAGGCCGACGTCCTCGTCATGGGCGACGACTGGGCCGGCAAGTTCGACTGGGTGATTCCGCTCACGGGCTGCGAGGTGCTCTACCTTCCGCGGACTCCGGCGATTTCGACGACGGCGATCATCGAGCGGATCCGCGGATAACCCATGGTCCGCGCCGTTTTCACCTTCTTCTCCTCGCTGTTCCGGCGCGACGGACTCGCCACTGTCGGGAAAATCTTCTGCTACGCCCTTTCCCCGAGGGCCTGGTGCTGGCTATTCAAGAGCCTGCGATACAGACGGATCGTGAAGGCGGCCGGCCTCGTCGACGAATCGTGGTACCGGCGCGAATACCCCGAAGTCGCGGAAAAGGGGATCGACCCCGTCCAGGATTTCCTGATGCCGCCTCACCCGTGCACGAGGATGCCCAATCCGGACTTCGTTCCGGGTGAATACGCCGCCGTGAACTACGATGTGAAGGAGTGCGGAGTCCTCTGGGCCGTCCACTACGCGAAGGACGGCATGCGCGAAGGGCGCCCGGTTTCCACGCTGGAAAATTATCAAAAGCCGTTTCCCGTCGGTTCCGCCGAACTTCGACGCGAGTTCCCGGCGGTGCCGGCCGTCCACCGGCGGACTGCGGTCTTTGCGTCATTCTCCGGCGATGGGCGGATCCAGGAAACTGTCCTATACTATCTCCGAGGTCTCCGCGAGGTTGTCGACAGCATCGTTTTCGTCGCCAACAACCCGATCTTTCCGGACGAGATCGGGAAACTGGACGGACTCGTCCGGCTCGCGGTCTTCCGGCATCACGGGTGCTACGACTTCGGATCCTACAAGATCGGCTGGAACGAGGCGAAGGCGCTCGGGCTTCTCGAGCCGGACGTCTGCGACGAACTCGTCGTTTGCAACGACTCCTGCTACGGCCCCGTGTTCCCGTTCTCCGGGGCGTTCGCCGAAATGGATCGCCGCAACCGCAAGGCGAAGCCGGACGGGCGGTTCGACTTCTGGGGCATGACCGCCATGCGGATCTACGGGAGGGATGCGATTCAGTCGTTTTTCTACGTTTTCGGAAAATCAGTCCTCGAGGGAAACAACCTGGACAAGTGGTTCTCGAATCTCCCGGAATACCGTGACCGGGGGCGAGTCGTGTTCAACTGCGAGTCAATGCTGACGAACGATCTGGCGAATTCGGGGTTCCGCTGGGATTCGCTGGTCCCCGAGTCGTTCCATCTGAAGAAAAAGGCAACGCCGACGAAGCATCCTCTCGCATTGCTGCGTGATTTCCGCATGCCGCTCGTCAAGGCGAAGGCGCTCAAGGGCGACTGTCTCGACGACATGTCCGCGATTCGGACATTTCTCGCCGGCGCCAATCCCGATCTGGCCCGGCTTCTGCACCCGGAGGCGGTTTCCGTACAAGGAAAGAGACGGTCCCCCGCCAAGACGGCCCGGGAGTCCCATGTTCCTTCCTTGCCGAGAAAAGTCGCGGCGGTTCGAGCCGCCCACGGCGAAGGAAGCCCCCTCCGGATTCTTTTCCTGACAGTATCGACCGCATCGATTCCCCAACGTCCATGGCTGGATGCGTTTTGCGGCGAATCGGGGTTCCGGACGCGCATCGCCGTCGTCCCCGATTTGAGAATCGCGGATTTTTCAGGTCGATTGTCCGCGATGCGCGCCGCGCGAGCGGCTCTTTTCGCGACGTTCGGAAAAGACCGGGTGGTCAAGCCCGAAACCGATTCGGCGGACGAATGGTCCGACCTGACGGCAGACGCGGACGTCGTCTGCTGGGAAACGGCGGAAGATGCCTCGGACTTCCGTTACAACCCCCACTACGCCGTCGGCCGCGACTTCCTCCCGGTCCTCTTCTTCGACCGCCGGATGGCCGGCCCGTATCCGTTGGAGAAAGAGTTCGCGCGGCAGAACTACGCCTATTTCTGGAAGGTGCTCTTTTTCGACCGCGAGGCGTTTGACCTCTACGCGAAGCACTCGATCCGGAAAGGGGAAAATGCCGTTCTCGTCGAAGGCGGCAACGCCGCGGCGGCGGTCACAGGGATGTTCAAAGATTGCCTTTTGAAATGACGCAGCGTTTCCGGGGAAACAAGCCGGGCATCAATCAATCCGTTCGCATTCTCGCGGCCGCCGGCTTCGCCATCTTCGCCGCGGCGGGCATCGCGACTCTCATGGAAGTTCGCGGCCTTCTCGGACGACCGCATTCCGTCCTTCTCGACCTCTCGGCCGCGGAGACGGACCAGTGCGTCGTCGAGCGGGGCGAAATGACATCGTCCGGAAACGACGCCAAGCTCGTATGGAACGGTTTCTCGGGCGATGGCATCCGGCTTGACATTGCGGTCGAGGCCGGTGAAGGCACATTTCTCGACGTGTTCTGGGGAACGCCGGACCAACCCGCCTTTTCGTCCTCCCGTTTTTCCCGAGTGCCATTGTCCGCTGGAGACAATCGGTTGGCCATTCCGATACGTGGCAAGATCCGTCGCTTGCGCCTCGATTTCGGAGACGCCCCCGGACAGAAGTTTCGGGTTTCGTCCATTCGGGCTCGAAGCGGACTGCGGCTGGACCGTCCCTGGTCATGGAGCGTGTTCGGACTCCGATCCGCCGTCCTGTTCTTCCCGGTCTTCCTTCTGCTCCTCCACGTGGCGTTTCCGGCCGGTCGCATCTGGTCTTTCATTGACCGGAACCGGGTTGCGCTGGCCGGGTCGATCCTCGTGTTCGCCGTTGCCTTCGAGTTGCACGGTTCCTCGATCGGAATGTGGAATCAATTCGTTCCAAATGGCAACGCCGAACCGCCCCTTTTCGGCGTCGAGCGCCCGATCCGGTCCGACGAATACGCCGTGTTCACCCCGATGACGCTCGCCCAGTCGTTCGCGAAGCCCGCGTGGCCCTATTTCAACGACATCCCCCGCGCCGCCCCGACGGACATGTTCTCCGTCTACGCGCAACCGGTCCGGCACCCGCTTCTCGTCTTCCGTCCGTTTCTCGCCGGTCATGTCCTCTTCGGGTTCGAACGCGGGCTCGCCTTTTTCTGGTTCGGCCGATGGCTGGCGCTTCTGCTCCTGATGTACGAATTGTTCAAACTTCTGACTGACGGCTTCAAGCCGCTTGCCGCCATCGCCTCGCTGCTTGTCGTTCTGTCCCCGGTCGTGCAATGGTGGGGAGCCATCAACGCCTTGGCCGAAATGCTTGTTTTCGGATCGGTGTTCGTGCTTTGTCTCGACCGGTTCATGCGAGGAACCTATTTGCGAGACCGATGGCTTCCCGTCGTCGGGATGGGCTACTCCTGCGTCGCCTACGCGATGACGCTCTACCCGGCCGCGCAGGTTCCGTTCGCCTATGCGTTCGGCGCCTTGTCTCTCTGGACGGTCCTGCGTCGCGCGAAAGGATTCCGAGCGGACGCCGCCACGTGGGCCTTCGCCGGGGTCGTTGTCCTTGCGGCAGCAGGGATTCTGGGATGGTATCTGCATCTTTCCGGCGAAACGTTCCGTGTTATGTCCGATACTGTCTATCCGGGAAGTCGCTTCGATTGCGGCGGCGGGTTCCGCAAGGGATTCGGTCTTTTCTGGGGCAATCTGCTCTTCCCGTGGACTTCCTCCGTCTTCGAGGATGGAAACTCGTTCAACCGGGCGATGTTCCCGGACTTCTTCCCGCTCGGATTCGGTCTGGCCGCGTTCCTGCTCGTCCGGCGCCGCGTTCGTGATCTTCTTTCAGCCCTACTGGTCATTGTCGCCATCGTCCTTTCCCTCTACTGCGTGACAGGCTTTCCCCGATGGTTGGCCGGTCTTTCGCTTCTGTCCCGCTCGACGGCGCCTCGCGCATTCGTCGCGCTCGGATTCGTCCAGCTGCTGTTGCTGCTGCGTTCCGTCTCCCTGCTCCGATCCCCGCTTTCCGTCCGTGACGCCGCTCCGATCTCGGCCTGTTTCGCGGCCGTGGCGATGCTTCTCGCACATTTGAGCTATCCCCGTTACCTTTCCGCGATCTCTTTGCTGGTCGTGGGAGCCTTTGCCGCGACAGGATGCTGGAATCTCCTACGCCTACATGCATCGCCGGGAAGGGCGTCGCTGTTTTTCGCAGCCCTCGCATTTTGCGTGGGAGCGTTCGTCAACCCGATCCAGCGCGGAGATGCGGGTGTTTTCGCCTCGGAACTGGCCCGAACGATCCGGGCGATTGCTGGGAACGACGGCGGCGCCTGGCTTGTCGAAGGAGCGGACTTCCCGATGAACCAATACCCTCTCTTGTCCGGCGCCGCCACCATCAACGCCGGCAATCTGTATCCCGTTCTGGAACGTTGGCGGGAACTTGACCCGACGGGGACCGCGGAAAAGACGTGGAACCGTTACGCGGTCGGGATCCGGTTCGACGTGAAACCCGGCGCGCCGACGTCGATTTCCCTGACGGGGTTCGACACCTTCCGTGTCGAAATCTCGCCCGATTCGCTCGTGGAACTAGGCGTGAAACACGTTTTGAGCCGCCGCGACCTGTCTTTTTCGCCAGACGGTCCGATCCGGTTTCTCCCCGTTGCCCGTTCTTCGGGATGGATCGTTTACTCGGTTCCGTCCGCGTCGTCGGCCCGTTGACGCCGCGTTTCTTCCGGGGGGGCGGGTTCTGTTGGATCCGGAAGCACCGTGTAAACGAATCGAAGCCTGCTCCTGCCTTCGTACTTGAGCCAGTCTTCGTGGAGCTTTTTTCCGGACCAAACCAAGTGCTTGATTCCCAATTCGCGGATGTTGCGTTCGGAAATGGTCGATCGAACGACGTCCGGACGCAATGCCGAAACCGTCGGCGCGTCGTCGGCCGACAATTCAAAAAGCCGATGGGCGTAGCGGTTCCATGCAGACGAATGCATGCCGTCCGGATCGATGACAGTCCAAAAATCTCGCGGAGTGTATGTCTGCGTTCCGGCGAAGCATTCCAAACCCTGTGCGAGAAGAAAATTCCCGGTTATCCAATCGTTTGAAATCCACGGCCCGCGATCCTTGGCGTCGATTTCGCGGACGAGAACGGCAAGTTCTTTGTCGTACACCGGGGAAAGCCCTTTCGAAATCGGGTGGACAAGAGCGCCCGGAAGGCACAACGCCGCATATCCCGCGCAAAAGATCCTTTTCGATTTGGCGAACAGGCCGAAAACAACGGCCGCGACGGCAGACAGTCCGAAAGACAGAAGAACAAGTCCCTTTCCGGAAAGGAAACAAACGCCCGCCGCCTGGGGAACGAACAGCCCCATGACAACCAGCAATACGGTGAAAAAGCCGATAATGAAGGCGATTTGCCGGTCTGGCTTTTCGGTCCGGATTCCGTAGAACAACCGGAAAACGGACAGAAGGAAAACGAACGAAGACATCGTCTCCGCCCTGCGTTGCGAAAAGAGGAACAAGCCCGACGCTTTTGCCAGAATCCGGGGAAAGGGAAATGCCGCCCAAGCCAGAAGAACGGCTCCGTAGACGATCAACGCTACGTCCGGCCAAGCCAGGCGGAGCCGCATGCGCTTCCGAAGGACCAGCAGAGCGAAAAGGGCGGCTTCCGGAACGAAATAATGGGCTGCATCGCAAGGGTTGGATCCGTCATACGGGCCCAGATCCGCCTTGAACGAGGCAAGCGGCGTCAACGCGGAAACAAAATCGAGAACGGCATGGCGGACAAAAAACGGAAACGGGCCGCCGGAAAAAAAACGGCTTCCCGGGTAGGCGGAACGACGGATGGCGTCCAAAGCCGTCGCATGGACAACCGCATAGTAGACGATTTCGAAAACAACGAGCAGAAAAACGGTCGCAATTGCGGTTTTCGTCCTTTTTTCCGCGAACGCGGACCGGCCTTTCGGCTCGACCGGACGAGCACATTCGACCGAGTGCGCAAAAAGAACGATGAACGGAGGAAGCAACAACAACGCGAAGACGGGATATCCGACAAAACAAAACGAAGAGACCGAAACGAAGAGACCGGCGGCATTCAACCAAAGACGTCCCGAGCTTTTTGCGATTGACCGAATGAACACCAGTCCGGCAAAAAAATACAACAACAGGAAAGGAAGTGTCGTGTCCCACCATTGAGTCGGCGCGCCGAGCGAGACGGCAAGAGCCGCCGTGGCGGCGAGAATCCGGTCGTTGCCAAACCAACCGAGAAAAAACAAGTAGGCGAAAAGGGGCAGGCCGAGAAAACGAGTCCACCAGTTCCATGCGAGACCGCGTTCCGCTCCGAAGAGAAAATACCCCCAGTTGTGGAACTGGCCGGGAACGGTCCAATCCCAGACTGGATTGCACGGTGTTGAAAGAAACATGTCCGTCCCGCCATTCACGCGCGGGTTCGTCTTCGGAAAGAAGTCGGGACTGGCGCATTGGGCAAGAACGAACGGCGTCGAAACGGCCCATTCGTCGGAACGGACGGGACGGTCGGTTCCGACATGCGGACGGGAATAGGAAGGAACCGTATCGGGCACGAACTGGTTCCATGCTCCAATGGAAGATCCGTGCAATCCGGCCGCGACGAGAATGGAAAACAGCAGGACAACGGCGACAACAAGCCCATTCTCGGGAGGTCGAAGGAAAAAGGCCGGAAGGAATCGTTTCATCAAGAGGCCCGGTGTCTCGTTACCGGTATTTCAAGATGCACCAGATGGCGCGGAAGCCGTCCTTCCATCCGATGTGCTTGCCCTCCTTGTAGGTGCGGCCGTTGTAGGAGATGCCGACTTCGTTGATGCGAGGCCCTGGCGCGGGTGACGTGCGAGGTGATCGTCCGGAGAGGATGAAGTCTGCGGAAATGTCGTTCATGGGCCGCATTCTACCACGAACGAGTACCAGGTCGCAAGAAGATATGAGCGTTACGAGCCGGCCATGCCCAACGCACGCTTGATCGAGGCGAGCGCCGCGTCGGCGGCGTGGGGGTAGTTGACCATGACGGTCTTTTGGAACTCGTCGCGGGCGGCGGCCTTCGGATCGGCGCCCTTTTCGACGACGTCGCGCAGGAACGACTCGATCGCGGCCTCGTCGTAGGCGAGGTGGCAGTGCGAGAGGCAGTCCTTCCCGAGCGGCGCGAACTTCGCGTCGATGTCGGAGGGGTCCTTGAGCATGTAGCAGCAGGGCTTGCCGGTGTAGAACCATTCGACGAGGTAGGAGCCGCAGTCCTGGACGATGGCGTCGCACGACACGAACTCGGAGAAATAGCCGCCGCCGCCGCTCCACGCGGCGTTGGGGCGCGAGAGGAAACGCGCGCGCCAGGCGTCGCATTTCGCCGGGCCCCAGAACTTCGGCCTCGACAGCACGGAAAACAGGAACGGATGCGGCCGGAAGAGGAAGTCCAGCTCCGGGAAGCGCGCGGGCAGGTCCGCGAAGAAGTCCGCGTAGCGGAGAAAGTTCGAGAGCGCGAGGGAATCGTTCGCGCCGCCTTCGACCGAATGGTGCGGACAGAGCAGGACGCGCTTGCGTTTCGCGTCGCGCGGGAACGGTTCCGCCGCGGCGAGGGCGTCCATCTTGACGTAGCCGACGACTTCCCCGTTCGCGCCGCGGAGGACCGAATGCTCGCGGTATTCGGCGAGCGTCGCGTCGCACTCGAAGAACGCCTTCCAGAACAGCGCGTAGTTGCGGCCCGCCATCACGTGCCGGTCGTAGAGGGAGCGGTAGTAGCCGTAGTTGACGTGGACCGGCAGGAACGGACGACCGACGCACCAGCGCGGATTGTACTTGAAATCGGAGAGCTCGTAGGGGGAGGGGTGGCAGACGAGGTCCGCCCCGAAGCCGGCGAGCACGTCGGGCCATGCGCCGTCCGGACCGCGCGCGACGGGGAGGAACGCGTCGGCCGGATACGCTTCCGCCAGCGCCGCGCGGCAGCGTTCCATCGCCGGGGCCGGGTCGCCGCCCGCGATGCCGCGCAGGTCGGGGACGACGGCGGCCCGCGCGTCGAAACGCGGGTCGCGGCGCATGGCGTCGAACAGGGGGCGCGCCGGGAACATCGCCGCGGACGCGACGAAGAACACGGCCCGGACGCGCCCGCCGCGCGCGGCCTTCGCGCGGACGGCGTCGACAACCGCGGGGAACGCGGCCTGGTGTTCCTGCGGGGACGGGAAGCGCCAATCCGCCCCGGCGGCGCCTCCGGGCTGGAGAAAGGAAATCCGGCACCCGCGGCGGCGGCCGCGGCGCTCGTAGTGCGCGAGCGGGTTTTCGCCCGGGGGGAGTCCGTTCAGGGCGGCGTATTCGGCGCCGCAGAAGCCGGGACCGGGGTCGAGCCCGGCCGGGTGCCCGACGACGAGGTAGTGGAGCGCGGGGTCGACGCCGGACGCCGCGACGTCCGGATGCTCGCGCAGGTACCAGGCGCGGTCGAACAGGGGCGAACGCGCGACGATTCCGCGGTCGCGCAACCCGCGCAACGCGAGCGCGAGGCCGCGCGGATTCGCGGCGTAGCGGCGGAACATGTCGGACAGATCGCGCGTTTTCATCGCGGAAGAAGGAAGGCGGGGGCGCGCCCGCGGGGCAGGATTCTAGCAGAGCACGAGCCCGCCGCGCAAGCGCCCGGATTGCGCATTGCGTCCGCGGCGCGGCGTGTGGTAGACTCCCGGCCCCATGAAGACGTCCGATTTCGACTACGCGCTCCCGCCGGAGCTGATCGCGCAGGTGCCGCCGAAGGAGCGCGGCACGTCGCGCATGATGGTGCTCCACCGCGACACGGGCGCGGTCGAACACCGGAACGTGGGCGACGTCGTGGACTACCTCGACCCCGCGGACCTGATGGTCTTCAACGACACGCGCGTCTTCGCGGCGCGCGCGTTCGGGCGCTGGGAGGACACGCCCGGCCGCGTCGAGGTGCTGTTCGTCGAGCCGAGCGGGCTGCGCCCCGGCGCGTGGACCGCCCTCTGCCGCTCCTCGCGTCCGATGAAGCCGGGCCGCGCGATGCTGCTCGCGGACGGCGAAATCCGCGCGACCGTGCTCGACAAGAGCGAACGCGACGGGCACGTGGACCTGGCGCTCGAGTACGAGGGCGACTTCTTCGAAATCCTCGACCGGACGGGCGTTCCGCCCGTGCCGCCCTACATCCGGCGGGGGCCGGGCGATCCGCTCGTCGGCCTCGACCGCGAGCGCTACCAGACGGTGTACGCCCGCGAGACGGGCGCCGTGGCCGCGCCGACCGCCGGCCTGCACTTTTCGGAAGAACTGCTCGCGAAAATCGACGCGAAGGGCGTGGCGCGCGCGTTCGTGACGCTGCACGTCGGGCCCGGCACGTTCCGGCCCGTCAAGGCGGAGACGGTCGAAGAGCACGTGATGGACAGCGAGCGCTACGAGATTCCGGAGCGCACCGCGGCGGCCGTTGCCGCGTGCCGCGCGCGCGGCGGACGCGTCTTCGCCGTCGGCAGCACGAGCGTGCGGACGCTCGAAACGAGCGCACGGGCGCACGGCGGCGCGGTCGTCGCCGAGAAGGCGCGCTCGTCGATCTTCATCCATCCGCCCTACGAGTTCCTCGCCGTGGACGCGATGCTCACGAACTTCCACCTGCCGCAGTCGACGCTGCTCATGATGGTGTCCGCCCTCGCCGGCCGCGAACGCGTGCTGGCCGCCTACGAAGAGGCGATCCGCGAACGCTACCGCTTCTACAGCTACGGCGACTGCATGCTGATCCTGTAGCCCGTCCGCCCTACGGTTCGGCGCGGAGCGCGGAGTCGGGGAAGGAGACGTTTTCGAAGTGCAGGCGCGTGCGATGGCCCGTGCCGAGCGTCTCGACCTCGAGGTCCTTGAAGATCCAGTGGTCATCCACCTTCTGGACGGCGCGCACCCAGAGCTTGCGCGTCTCGCGGCCCGTTTCGTCGAGCTGCGCGGCCTGCATGACGACCTTCTGCGCGCGGTCGACCCAGAGGCGGGCCTTGGCGCAGCCGGGCAGGGGAGCGGCCGGTTCGACGTCGAGCAGGTCGCAAACGCGGCCCTTGAGGCGGTCTTCGCCGGCGAGCGCGGGATTGCGCCAGTTCACGAAGTCGATCCCGACGTCGAGCCACGTCACGTCCGTGCCGAGGATCGTCTCGGCGGGCGAGGCGGGCGGCGCGCCGCCGTCCGTGCGCTCGACGACGAGCCCCTTGGCGGGATCGCGCGAGGTCCGCGCGGCGAGGAGCGTCGCGCCCGACTTTCCGTCCGACAGGCGATAGGCGGTCGGCGTGTCGGGCGTGCGGTAGTCGGCCGCGACTTCGAAGCCGCATTCGAGGATCGAGACGCCGTAGCGCTTTCGCATGTTGAGCGTGCCGGAGAGGAAGACGCGTTCGCGCGGCATGCGGGCGGCGCATTCGGCCAGGAGGGCCGCGCCGTCGGTCGGCGCCTCCGCCTCGTCCGACCCGTCGCCGAGCAACGCGGCCGCAGCCGGCGCGGGCTCGGTCCCGAGCGGCGCGTCGGGAGCGGGGGGATCGGCGAAAACCGGGGCCGAAGCCACGGGCGCGGAACCGGCTTCGCCGGCCGGGGCGGGCTCCGGCGGCAGGAGGTTCGGGATCGTCCGGTCGAGCGGCGACGACGCGCAGGCGGAGAGGAACAGCGCGCCGTTGGCGGCGGCCAGGAGGGCGAAATGGCGGATCGTGCGATTCATGGACGTGGGGCTGTCGACGGCCGCCGTTCCGGGCGTGGCGGGCTAGCCCTCCAGCAGGTCGAGGAAGTCCAGAACGAGGCGGGAGAGGCGGCCGGCGTGGCGCGTGGCGCAGTCGACGACGTCGTCGCCGTCGAGGAGCTTGCCGGTGACGCCGGCGGCCATGTTGGAGACGAAGCTCACGCCGGCGACGCGCATGCCGCAGGCGCTCGCGACCATCGCCTCGGGGACGGTGGACATGCCGACGACGTCGGCGCCGAGGATGCCGAAGGCGCGGATCTCGGCGGGCGTCTCGTAGGCCGGGCCGCAGGAGAGGACGTAGACGCCGTCCGTGAGGCCGAGGCCCTGGCGCGCGCCGGCGGCGCGCAGCAGCTCGATCAGGGCCGGGTCGTAGACGCGGCTCTGGTCGGGGAAGCGGGGGCCGAACTCCGGGTCGTGCGGGCCGCGCAGCGGGGTGAGCGGCGAGAGGCGCAGGTGGTCGCGCAGGATCACCATGTCGCCGGGTTGCAGCGAGGCGCGGATGCCGCCGGCGGCGTTCGTGACGAGGAACACCGGCGCGCCGAGGCGCTTGGCGAGGACGGCGGGCATGACGACCTGCTCCCACTCGCAGCCCTCGTACCAGTGGCGGCGGCCGCAGAAGACGAGCACCTCCCCGCCGCGCTTCGTGCGGGCGAGGAGGAGGCGTCCGGCATGGCCGACGACCGTCGCCGCGCCGAAGCCGGCGATGTCCGAATAGGGGACTTCGCGGACGATCTCGAGGCCGGCGGCGGCCTGGTTCCAGCCGGAGCCGAGCAACAGCGCCGCGAAGGGCTTCGCGGCGCGCAGTTCGGGCGGGAGCGAGGCGAACGCCTCGTCGAAGACGCGCTTGTCCACGGCGCGGCCTAGCGCTGGAAGAACGCGAAGTCGCCGCGGCGGTTGAGGCGCCAGACGGCCTCGCCGCCGCCGGGGACGGCGGGCTTCTCCTCGCCGTAGCTCACGGTCTGGATGCGGGCCGGCTCGATCCCCTGCGCGACGAGGGCGTTGCGGACCGACTGCGCGCGGAACTCGCCGAGCGACATGTTGTACTCGGTGGTGCCGCGCTCGTCGCAGTTGCCCTCGACGAGGAGGACGACGCCCGGGTTCTGCATGAGGAAGAGCGCCGCGTTGGCGACCTTGCCCTGCTCGGAGGCGGGGATCGCGGACTCGTTGTAGGAGAAGTAGACGGGCGCGATGCCGGCCGCGGCGGGCGGCACGACGGGCGCGAGCTTGCTGAAGTCGATGTTGCCGAGCGGGAGGTCGCCGGGCGCCTCGAGGCCGCCGGGAAACTCGCTTTCGACGATCGTGCCGTCGTCTTCGGCGGGAGGGGCCTTGGGCGGGGTGCGGCAACCGGCGGCGAGGGCGAGAGCCGCACAGGCGGCCAGCGGAACGCGGAGGAGGTTTTTCATGTGGGTGTTTTTGGGTTTGGTGTGATGTGGAAAGGGGAACGGTTGAAACGGTGAAAACGGACGGGGGTCAAGGGAGGGTGCGGACCCCGTTGTCGCTCCAGCTGGGCAGGTACCAGTCGCCGGCGATCGGCATGGGGATGTTGCGGGGCGGGTCGCCGAGCGTGTCGAGGACGACGAGGAAGCGCTGGCGGCCGGCGGTGCGGGTGCAGACCAGGTGCCGGCCGTCCGGCGCCCAGGAGGGGTCTTCGTAGTCCGTTCCGTCGGCGGGGCTGACCGCCTCCGGGACGGCGGGCGTCTTCGACGGGTCGACGACGTAGACGCGGTAGCGGCCGCCGGAGCGCCCGCAGAAGGCGATGCGGCCGTCGGGTCCCCATTCGGGCGCGACGTTTTCGCGGATCGTCCCGTCGTAGACGAGTCGGCGCGGCTGGCGGCCGGCGAGCGCCATCGTGTAGATGCGGGGGACGCCGCCGGCGTCCGAGACGTAGGCGAGCGAAGCGCCGTCCGGCGACCAGGTCGGGCTCGCTTCGCTGTCGCGGCCGCGCGTGAGGCGGTCGAGCACGCGGCGCGTGGCGGGGTCCACGAGATACAGGTCCACCATGCCGGAACGCGAGAGGACGATCGCGGCGGCGCCGGTGCGCGGGTTCTTGACGGCGCCCTGGTTCATGCCGGGCTGCGTGGAAACGTAGGTGCGCTTTCCGGCGCCCAGATCCACCTGCATGACGGCGGGCGTGCCGGTGAGCCACGTGGTGTAGAGGAACGAATTGGCGCCGGGGTTCCAGTTCGGGGAGAGGCAGAGCTTGCGGTCGGAGGTGACGGCCGAGGGGCGGCCGCCGTCCGCGTCGCACGCGTAGATTTCCGTCTCGGCCGCGCCGGCGCGGCGGCCGACGAAGAGGATGCGCGAAGAGGCCATCGGCTTCTTGCCGGCGACGTCGGCCACGACCGCGTCCGCGACCGCGTGCGCCGCGTCGCGCACGCCGGCGGTCGTCGCTTCCTTCGACCAGGTCCGCGTGCGCGTCCCGGCCATCCAGGTCGCGGTGACGGTCGCCGAGAGGCCGGAAACGGACGTGCGGACGGAGCCGGCGAGCGAGACGTTGCCGCCGGGGTTGTCGGTCGGAACGAACCAGCCGGAGAGCTCGAGGTCCTTGCGGAGGACCTGCAGGAAAAGCCGCGCGGCGTCGGAACCGTCCCCCCGGAGGGCGTCGAGGGACAGCGCCTGTTTGCCTTTCGGGACGGCTTCTCCGGAAACGACGATCGGCGCGGACTGCGCGCGCGCCGCGCCGGGGACGAGCGCCGGCGCGCACGCGAGAAGCGCGAGGGCGGGGAGGAAACGGGTCGGAGACATGGAAAAAGGGAGGTCGTGGAAACGGGAGCCGATCATATCACATCGTCCCGGCGGGGGCAAACGAAAACGGCGGCTAGCCGAATTTGCCGAACCGGGTCGGCGCGCGGCGTTCGTAGCGGATGCGCGGCTGTTCGAGCTGGAGGGCGTACCAGAGGTCGCCGAAACCGGCGTTGTTGAACTCGCGCGGACGGTTGTTCGCGAGCAGGTCGCGGTTGCGGGGCAGGGTGGTGTTCGCGCCTTCCTCGACGCTGTTGTCCTGGCAGGCCTGCACGAGCAGTTTGTACGCTTCGTCGAGCTTGCCTTCCTTGACGAGCATCCACGAGTACGCCGCGTAGAGCATCGCGCTCTGGTTGTAGCGGCAGCGGGCCTTCGCCTTGCGGAAGGTCTTTTCGACCGCTTCGAGGCCTTCTTTTTTCGCGTACTGCCGGGCCATCTTCATGGCGGCCGTGTTGGGATCGACGACGAGGCACTTGGGCAGCAGCGCGTCGACCTTGTCGAACTCGCCGAGCTGGTAGTGGAACTGCATGCGCGTCGTGTTGATCTGCCGCTGCATGAACGGGACCCAGTTGCGGAAGCGCTCGAGGGCGGACGTGCGGGCGATCGCCTCGCGCAGCATGTCCTTCTGCTCGCGCTGGAGCTTTTCCTGGAATTGCCGCGGATCACCCTTCGGGTGGAATTGGTAGTCCTTGATTTTCGCCTGGAGCCGTTTCTGTCCGTCTTCCAGGAAAAGCTGCATGTCTTTCATGGCCGCCATGATGCGGCGGCGAAGGATCCAGTTCACGGCCGCGAACGCGGCGACGAACGCGAGAATCGCGAGGAAGACGGTCCAGAACCAGTTGAGGCCGGCGGGGCCGCGAAGCGCGGCGCCGGCGGCAAGGGAGACGGCAAAGGCGATGAGGAGGGAGTACATGGCGAATGCTGAATGAGGAATGCTGAATGATGAATGCTGAATGTTGAAGGATGAATGCTGAAGGATGAATGCTGAATGATGAAGGATGAAGGATGAAGGATGAAGGATGAAGGATGAAGGAGGGCCTACCAGGTCACCGTGGCGATGGAGTGCGCGGGCAGCTCGAGCGGTGCGAGGAGGCCGCGGAAGCGCAGGTTCGGACGCAGGGCGCGGTCGGTGCGGTTCAGGAGCACGGCGGCGTAGGTGCCGTCCGCGTTTCGCGCGGCGACGGCGTCCAGGTCCGTCGTCCACCGGCTGCAGCCGAGGCGCACGGCGCCCGGGCGCAGGAAGCGCGAGAAGTGCGCGATGAAGCGGTACGACGGTTGCACGAGGAGCTTCCGGCACGCGTCGTCCGTGCGGAGCGGCGCGTTGCAGAAGTTGCCGACGTGGTTCGGGCCGCCCTGTCCGTCGAGCAACACGTTCCAGTCGATCCAGCGCGTCATGCCGGCCTCGAGGTTCCCGACGATGTCGTGCGCATACATCTCGCCCTGGCGCCACAGGTCCGACTCGGTGCGCTCGTGGATGCCGCAGCAGCACTCGGAGAAGAGGACGTCCTTCTCCGGCCAGCGCTCCTTGAACATCCGCAGCTGCTCGAAGTGGTCGCCGGAGTACCAGTGCACCGCGATGCCGGCGACGAACGCCGCGGCCGCGGGGTCGCCGAGCAGCGCGCGGGCGCGCTCCAGCGTCCGCTCCTTGTTGTGGTCCCAGAAGTAGAGCCCGATCTTCTTCGAGAGGCCGGCCTTCTTCAGCGCGGGGCCGAGGTGGTCGCGGACGAAGTCCCGCGTCTCCTCCGCGGTGAAGACGCACGAGTCCCACGTCTGGCGCGCCTTCTCCTCGTTCTGCACGGTGAAGGCCGAGAGCGGGAAGCCCTCGCGCGCCATCGCCTTGGCGAACTTGGCGAAGAAGAGCGCCCACGCGCCGCGGCACTCGGGCTTGAGCGAGCCGCCTTCGTTCATCCGGCCGTTCGTCTTCATCCACGCGGGCGGGCTCCACGGCGAGCCGAGGAGCCAGAGGGGCTTGCCGGCGGCTTTCCGCGCGGCGGCGAGGAGCGGGAAGATCGCCTCGCGGTAGTGCGCGACGGAGAAGTCCTTCAGGGCGAAGTCGCCGGTCGTGTCGTCGCACGACCAATTGCCGAGCGAGAAGTCGCAGCTGTTCATGTGCACCCGGGCGAGCGTGTAGCCGAGGCCCTTCTTCGGGTCGAAGCACAGTTCGACGACCTTGCGGCGCAGCGCGGCGGGGAGTTTCGCCCACGTGACGGCGGCCGATTCGGTGAGCGCGCCGCCGAAGCCGCGGACCGTCTGGTACTCGAAGTCGTCCTCGACGCAGACGAGGTCGTTTTCGGCCCAGTGGTTGCGGTCCGAAAACGCGGCGGCCGATTTCTTCGCGAAGGAGCCCGAATCCCGGGCGGTGGTGAATACGGTGGCTTTGATCATGGGAGGAAGGGAAAGGTGGGACGGAAACGTCCGGCATTCTAGCAAAAAGCGCCGAGCGCGGCAACGCCCGCGCGGAGGCGCCGGCTAGCGGAAGAGGGCGAGCAGTTCTTCGGGCGAGAGGGCGGCGGAGCCGGCGCCGGAGAGAAGGTCCGCGGCGATCGAACGCTTGGTCCCGTGGAGCGCGAGGACCTTTTCCTCGACGGTGCCGGCGGCGACGAGGCGGTAGACCGTGACCGGGCGCGTCTGCCCGATGCGGTGCGCACGGTCCGCGGCCTGGTCCTCCACGGCGGGGTTCCACCACGGGTCCAGGAGCACGACGTAGTCCGCGGCGGTGAGGTTGAGGCCCGTTCCGCCGGCCTTGAGCGAAACGAGGAACAGGTCGCCGCCTTCGCCGCGCTGGAACGCGCCGACGAGGCGCTCGCGCTCCTTCGCGGGCGTGGAGCCGTCCAGGTAGAGGTGGTCGAATCCTTCTTCGGCGAGCCGGTCGCGGACGATGGCGAGGAAGTCGGTGAACTGGCTGAAGACGAGCGCGCGGTGGCCGCCGTCGCGCAGTTCGCGCGCGAGTTCCAGGAAGGCGTCGAGCTTGGCGGCGGCGGGGAAGTCCGGCACGACGAGCGAGGGGTGGCAGCAGAAGCGGCGCAGGCGCGTGAGCTCGGCGAGGATGCGGATGCGGTCCTCGGGGCGGTTCGCGTTTTCCAGCGTCTCGACCGCGCGGCGGCGGCACGCTTCGTAGGCGCTCGCTTCGGCGGGGCCGAGCGGCACGCGCAGGACGACTTCCGTCTTGGGCGGCAGGTCGCGCAGGACGTCGCCCTTGAGGCGGCGCAGGACGAGCGGCGCGGCGAGGCGCTTGAGCGCCGCGGTCGCCCGGCCGCCTTCGCCGACGAAGCGCCGCGCGAACGCCTCGTGCGAGCCGAGAAGGCCCGGGTCGAGGAAGTCGAAGAGGCTCCAGAATTCGGAGAGGCGGTTCTCGACCGGCGTGCCGGTCGCGGCGACGCGCACGGCGGCGCGGAGCTTGCGAACGGCCTTGGCGCGCTGCGTGCCGGCGTTCTTGACGGCCTGCGCCTCGTCGAGCGCGAGGACGTTCCAGCCGACGGCCTCGAAGCGCTCGGTGCGCGAGACGAGGAGCCCGTAGGAGGCGAGGACGACGGAACGCGGCCCCGCCGCGGCGTGGTCGCGTTCCATGGCGTTCACGACCTCGATCGACGGCGCGAAGCGGCGCAGTTCGGACGCCCAGTTGGCGACGACGGAGAGCGGCGCGACGACGAGCGACGGGCCGTCCGCGGCGCGTTCGAGCAGCAGCGCGATCAGCTGCACGGTCTTGCCGAGGCCCATGTCGTCCGCGAGGCAGGCGCCCAGGCCGCACGCGGCGAGGCGCGAGAGCCAGGCGTAGCCGTCGAGCTGGTAGGGGCGCAGCGTCGCGCGCAGGCCGGCGGGCGGCGGAACGGGCGCCGCGAGGCGGGCGCGCAGCTCGGAGGCGCGC
>CADBEF010000002.1 GCA_902793555.1 uncultured bacterium
GCCGCCCGCTCCCGCGGCCTCCGCGGCGCCGCCCCCTCCCGCGCCCGCGCCAGCCGCTCCCGCCGCGCCGCCGTCCGCCAGCGAAGCCGGTCCCGTGTCCGGAACTTCCGTTCCGGGTTCCGGCGACGACGACGAGCCGCCGGCCGAGCCGGGGCCCTTTGCGCCGGCGTCCGGCGGCCCGATGGCGCGCGTGATGGACGACAACTTCCTGCAGTTCGCCTCCTACGCGATCTGCGACCGCGCGATCCCGACCGTCGAGGACGGCCTCAAGCCCGTCCAGCGCCGCATCCTGCACACGCTCTCCGAGATGGACGACGGCCGCTTCGTGAAGGTCGCCACCGTCGTCGGGCGCACGATGTTCTACCACCCGCACGGCGACCAGTCAATCTACGGCGCGCTCGTGAACCTCGCGAACAAGCGCTACCTCATTGAGGGCCAGGGCAACTTCGGCAACATCTACACGGGCGACCAGGCGGCCGCGCCGCGCTACATCGAGTGCCGCCTCACGGACCTTGCGCGCGAGGAGATCTTCAACAAGAAGACGACCGAGTACATCCCGAGCTACGACGGCCGCAACCAGGAGCCCGTGCTGCTGCCGAGCAAGCTACCGCTGCTGCTCATGCTCGGTGCGAACGGCATCGCCGTCGGAATGGCGACGCTCATCCTCCCGCACAACTTCATCGAGCTTCTCGAGGCGGAGATCGAGATCATCCGCAACCCGAAGGCGAAGCCCGCACTCGTGCCGGACTTCCCGACGGGCGGCCTCGTCGACTGCTCCGGCTACGAGGACGGCAACGGCAAGATCCGCTGCCGCGCCGTGTTCGAGACGCGCGAGGAGCGCGGGCAGAAGCAGATCGTCGTCACGGAGCTGCCCTACGGGCAGACGACCGAGACGCTCATCAACTCGATCGAGAACGCCGCGCGCCTGCACAAGGTGCCCGTCAAGTCCATCCACGACGGCACGAGCGACCACGCGGAGATCATCCTCACGCTCCTCCCCGGCACCGACCCGGCCAAGGCGATCAAGCAGCTCTACGCGGCGACGAACTGCGAGTGCTCGATCACCGCGAACATGACGGTGCTCGAGAACAACCGCCCGGTCGTCACCACGGTGTTGCACGTCCTCAAGTCCAACGTGGAACAGCTCCTCGCGCTCAACAAGCGGGAGCTCGAGATCCGCGAGGGCGAGCTGCTGGAGGAGCAGCACCGCAAGACGCTCGTGCAGATCTTCGTCGAGGAGCGCATCTACAAGCGCATCGAGAAGTGCACCACGGGCGAAGCGGTCAAGGCCGAAATCTACAAGGGTTTCAAGCCGTTCGCCGACCGGCTCGTGCGCCCGATCACGGACGCGGACGTCGAGATGCTGCTCGGCGTGCCGATCCGGCGCATCTCGCTTTTCGACATCAACAAGAACCGCGAGGAGATCGAGGGCATCCTCAAGGAGCTCGACGAGGTGCGCAAGAACCTCGGTTCGCTCAAGCGCTACACGATCCGCTACCTCGAGAACCTCATCAAGAAGTACCGCTACCACGACGTCCAGGTCGAGGTGACGCCGGAGCCGAAGCCCGAGGCGAAGGGCAAGAAGGGCAAGGCGGCCGCGGCCAAGCCCGCGAAGGCGCCGAAGAAGAAGTTCAAGACCGTCACGGTCGAGCGCTTCCCGCGCCTCACGAAGGCGGAGACCTTCGACGCGATCGACGTGCGCGCGGTGACCGCCACGAAGATCTCGCTCTGCTACGACCGCGAGGCCGGGTTCCTCGGCAACGCGCTGCGCGGCGTGGAGCCGCTCTTCGAGTGCTCGTCGCTGGACAAGATCCTGCTCGTGTGGCCGGACGGCCGGTACAAGGTCATCCCCGCGCCGGAGCGCGAGAAGGCGTTCGTGGACAAGGACGCGATGCTCGTCGAGGTCTTCGACCGCGAGAAGCTCTACACGTGCGTCTACACGGAGAAGGAGGTGCCGTTCAGCTGCATCAAGCGCTTCGCGTTCGGCGGCACGATCCTCAACAAGGAGTACTCGCTGCTGCCCGAGCCCGGGACGGTCCGCCTGCTGCAGGCGGGCACGCCCGCGTTCGTGTGGATGAAGTTCCGCCCGGCCAAGGGCCAGCGCATCCTGCAGAAGAAGTTCAAGACCGAGGACGAGGTCGCCGTGAAGGGCGTCCGCGCCCGCGGCAAGCAGATCACCACGAAGCCCATCAGCGCCATCGCGGGCGACGACAAGCCGCCGCGCTTCTGGGACGAGGCGCTCGAAACCGACAAGGCGAGCCTGTTCTAGCCCTGCTCCGCGAGCTGGAGCAGGTAGCGGCCGTAGTCGTTCTTCGACATGGAGCGGCCGATTTCCACGAGGCGTTCGCGGGAGAGCCAGCCGTAGTTGAACGCGATTTCCTCGAGGCAGGCGATCTTGAGCCCCTGGCGGTTCTGGATCGTCGCGACGAAATTCGACGCCTCGAGCAGCGAGCCGTAGGTGCCGGTGTCGAGCCACGCGATGCCGCGGCCGAGGAGCGCGACCTTGAGCCGCCCCTCGCGCATGTAGGCGAGGTTCAGGTCCGTGATCTCGAGCTCGCCGCGCGGGCTCGGCTTGATCGACTTCGCCTTTTCGACGACGTCGGCCCCGTAGAAGTACAACCCCGGCACGGCCCAGTTGGACTTGGGCTCCGCCGGCTTCTCCTCGAGCCCCACGACGTTGCGGTCCGCGTCGAACTCCACGACGCCGTAGCGTTCCGGATCGCTCACCTGGTAGCCGAAGACGTGCGCTCCGTCTTCGGCCGCGGCGGCCGCGGCGCGGACGGTCCGCTGCAGCCCTTCGCCGAAGAAGATGTTGTCGCCGAGCACGAGCGCGCATGGCTCGCCCGCGATGAACGTTTCGCCGATCAGGAACGCCTGCGCGAGTCCTTCGGGGCGGGGCTGCTCCGCGTAGGAGAGGCGCAGGCCGAAGTCCGAGCCGTCGCCGAGGAGCCGCCGGAACGACGGCAGGTCGTCCGGCGTGCTGATGACCAGGATGTCGCGGATGCCCGCGAACATCAGCACCGAGATCGGGTAGTAGACCATCGGCTTGTCGTAGACGGGGAGCAGCTGCTTGCTCGCCGCGCGCGTGATGGGGTAGAGACGGGTGCCGGAGCCGCCGGCGAGAACGATGCCTTTCATGGTCGGATGTTCCAGATGGTCGGATGGGGCTAGAAGTTGCGTTCGTACTCGCCTTTTCCCAGACGCGTGAGTTTGGAGAAGCCGGCGGCCTTGGCGCGGTCGTCCAGGCCCGACTGGCTGAAGCCGATCGCGGGCGGCGACGGCACGCGGACAACGGGCGCGCCGCACCACGGGCAGGTCTCCAGCGCCGGATCGGAGAGGGACTGCCGAAGATCGAAGCCGTCCTTGCACTTTTCGCAGGACGTGGCGGGATCCGGGGCCTGGTACGCGTAGATCGGCATGGCGCTACTCCGAAAGGGGGACGACGTCGGACGGGGCGACCCAGGCCTCGGCTGGGCGCGATTCGTCGCGCGCGAGGACTTCGGGATTGAGCTCGAAGACCTTGAGCTCCGGGACGCCGGGGACGCCCGCGTCGAGCAGGTGCTCCGCGGTTTCGCCGAGGTAGACGGTTCCGTGGACGGTCCCGCGGAAGCGCAGCGCCGGGACGCCGGCGGGCGGCGCGCCGAGGCGGACCGTCTCGGGGCGGACCGACAGCGCGGCCGCGCCCGGGAAGGACGCCTGCGCGCCGAAGAAGTCCGGCGGGAGGAAGTTCGTCTCCCCGATGAACGACGCCACGAAGCGGTTCTTCGGCCTGCGGTAGACCTCGAGCGGCGCGCCGACCTGTTCGAGACGGCCGGCCTGCATGACGGCGAGGCGGTCGGCGATCGAGAGCGCCTCCTTCTGGTCGTGCGTCACGTAGACGGCCGTGAGACCGGCTTCCTTGCAGATGCGGCGGATCTCGAGGCGCATCTCGAGCCGGAGCTTCGCGTCGAGGTTGGAAAGCGGTTCGTCGAGGAGCAGGCAGCGGGGCTGCACGACGAGCGCGCGGGCGAGCGCGACGCGCTGCTGCTGGCCGCCGGAGAGCTGGTTCGGCTTGCGCGAGGCCTTGTCTTCCATCTTCACGGCGGCGAGCGCGGCGCGGACGCGTTCCGCGGCCTCGGCCTTCGGGACCTTGCGCATCTGCAGGCCGAAGGCGACGTTCTCGGCGATGGTCATGTGCGGCCAGAGCGCGTAGCTCTGGAATACCATGCCCGTGTCGCGCTTGTGCGGCGGCAGGCGCGTGACGTCCTCGCCGCCGATGAGGACCGACCCCCCGTCCGGTTCGTAGAAGCCGGCGACGTGGCGCAGGAGCGTGGTCTTGCCGCAACCCGAAGGGCCGAGAAGGAAGAACAGCTCGCCGGGTTCGATCTGCAGGTCGACATGGTCGAGCGCGGTCGTCGCGCCGAAGCGCTTGACGAGCCCGCGGATCTGGATGGAAACGGCCATGGATGTTGTCCTTTCGATGGCGGCCATTATACACGCGCGCCGACCGCGCTTCCAGCGAAAAAGAAACCGGTGCGGGGCGGAGCGTCAGGCGGGCCGGGGGAGGTGGTTGCGGACGAGGCGCTCGAGGCCCTCCGTGTAGCTCGCGAGGCCGAGGCCGGCCACCTGGTCGACGCACGCCGGGCGGATCACGGAGACGCGGCGGAAGGGCTCGCGCTTGCGGATGTCCGAGATGTGGACCTCGACGGCGGGCAGGCCGCAGAGCTCGAGCGCGTCGAGGATCGCGTAGCTGTAGTGCGTGTAGGCGCCGGCGTTGATGACGATGCCGGCGGCCCAGTCCATCGCGTCGTGGATCGCGTGGCAGATTTCGCCCTCGCAGCCGCTCTGGAAGAAGCGGGCCTCCACGCCGAGCTCGCGCGCTTTCGCGGCGAACGCCTTCTCGACGTCCGCGAGCGTGAACGTCCCGTAGTGCTTCGGGTCGCGCCGGCCCAGCATGTCGAGATTCGGGCCGTTCACGAGCAGGACGGCGGGCTTCTTGCGGCGGGCGGGCTTGCGGACGCGCGCGGCGGAGGGCGGTGCTGGCTTCTTCATGGGATGGTGGGACAAGCGGGGATCGAACCCGCGACCCACGCATTAAAAGTGCGTTGCTCTACCGACTGAGCTATTGTCCCGTTCCGGGGGTGCGGACGCGGGGGAAGCTAGCATTTCGGGGGCGCGAAGTCAAGACGGGCTAGATCCCGGCGGCGCGCCGCTTGGCGGCGAGCCAACGCGGGAACGCGTCGTCCCACGCGAACGGGTCGGCGGGCGTCCAGCGCGTCATTTCGATCGAGTCGCGGACGAGCGCGCGGCCCTGTTCGAAGTCCGCCAGCGCGCCGAGTCCGACGAGCTGCGCGACCGCGTTGCCCATCGAGGCGCCCTCGACGGGACCGCACGCGATGTCCGCGTTGAGCGCGTCCGCCGTCATGCGGCAGTGCATGCCGTCGCGCGTCGCGCCGCCGATCATGTGCAGCACGGAACGCGGGCGGCCCGTGAGGCGCGCCAGCTCGTTCCACACCTCGCGGTAGCGCATGACGATGCCCTCCATCGCGGCGCGGTAGAACTGCCCGCGCGTCTCGGGGATCGGCTGGCCGGTGAGGCGGCAGAATTCGACGATCTTCTCCGGCATGCGGCCCGGCATCGCGAATTGCGGGTAGTCCGGGTCGAGCAGCGAGCGGAACGGCTGCGCGGCCTCGGCTTCGTGCATGAGGTCGTCCCACGCGGGCTTCGAGCCGTCCGGCGCGGTCCACGCCTCGCGCAGCTGCTGGACCATCCACATGCCCGTGCAGTTCTTGAGGAAGCGGAACTTTCCGTTCACGGCGCCTTCGTGCGTGTAGGCCAGCTCGTAGGTCTCGTCGTTCACGAGGGCCTTCTCGTTCTCGACGCCGAGCAGCGCCCACGTGCCCGTCGCCAGGTAGCCCCAGCTCGTGGCGGGGTCCGCGGGGACGGACGCGACGGCGCTCGCGGTGTCGTGCGAACCGACTGCGACGAGCGGGACGCCCTCGAGGCCGGGCACGCCGCGCACGGTCCCGAGGACGGTGCCGGGGCGGACGGGCTCCGAGAAGAGCGTGCGCGCGACGCCGATCTTGTCGAGCAGCGGGCCGCTCCAGGAGCGCGTCTCCAGGTCGATCAGGCCGGAGGTCGAGGCGATCGTCGCCTCGTTCGCCTTTTCGCCGCAGAGCGCGTAGTTCACGAGGTCGGGCATGAAGAGCAGCCGGTCCGCCAGGTCCAGCAGCGACGCGGGCTCCATGCGCTCGGCGTGCAGCTGGAAGATCGTGTTGAAGTCCATGAACTGCGTGCCGGTCGTGTTGTAGAGCGACTGCTTGCCGACGAGGTCGAACACCTCGCGCGTGTTCACGGGCGTGTTGCGGCCGTCCCGGTAGATGTAGGGCAGGCCGAGGAGGCGGCCCGTCTTGTCCAGCAGGCCGTAGTCGACGCCCCACGTGTCCACGCCCACGGAGGCGATCTTCCCGTACTTGGCGGCTCCCGCGCGGAGTCCTGCGCGGATGTCGGCGAGCAGGCCGGGGAGGTTCCAGAAGAGGTGGCCGCCGAACTCGACCGGCACGTTGTCGAACCGGTTGACGACCTCCATGGAGAGTTTGGAACCGTCGAAGACGGCGGCGATGACGCGGCCGCTGCCGGCGCCGAGGTCGATTGCGAGATGGATGCTGCTCATGGTCGAAGGGTCTGGTGGTCTGGTGGTCGGAGGGTCGGGCGGCCCGGCCGTGTTCGGGGTGGGCATACTACCACAGCGGAGGGCGCCGGACAAGCCCGGATCAGCCGCGGGAGCGGGCGGCGGCCGCGCGGCGGCGGCCGCGGGGCGGCTTCGCCGGGGCGGGGGCGGCGCCGCCGGCGCGGAGCTTCGCGATCTGGTCGCGCAACCAGGCGGCGCGCTCGAACTCGAGCGCGTTCGAGGCCTCGAGCATCTCCGCCTTGAGCCGCTCGATCGCGGCGGCGGCGTCCGTCGGGAACGCGGCCGCCTCGATCGCGGCGTCCGGGTCGCCGGCGACGGAGCGCACGGCGCTGTCTTCCGAGAGCGTGCGCTTCACGGAGCGCGGGACGATGCCGTGCTCCGCGTTGAACGCCTGCTGGATCCCGCGGCGGCGCTCGGTCACGCGGATCATCTCCTTCATGGAGTCCGTGAGCTGGTCGGCGTAGAGGATCACGCGGCCGCGCTCGTGCCGCGCGGTGCGGCCGGCGGTCTGTACGAGCGACGTCGTGGAGCGCAGGAAGCCCTCCTTGTCGGCGTCCAGCACGGCGACGAGCGCGACCTCCGGGAGGTCCAGGCCCTCGCGCAGCAGGTTGATGCCGACGAGGGCGTCGAACTCGCCCTTGCGCAGGCGCGTGAGGATCGCGATGCGCTCGAGCGCGTCGACGTCCGAGTGGAGGTATTCCACGCGGAGGCCGGATTCGCGCAGGTAGGTGGAGAGGTCCTCGGCGGTGCGCTTGGTGAGCGTGGTGACGAGCACCCGGTCCTTGCGCTCCGCGGCGGCGCGGATCTCCTCCATGACGTCGTCGATCTGCCCCGCGAGCGGGCGGACCTCGACGGGCGGGTCCAGGAGGCCCGTCGGTCGCACGACCTGCTCGACGATCGCCGCGGCGTGCTCGCGCTCGTAGGGGCCGGGCGTGGCGGAGGCGAAGAGCACCTGCCCGATCTTGCCCTCGAACTCCTCGAACGAGAGCGGGCGGTTGTCGCGCGCGGAGGGGAGCCGGAAGCCGTTGTCGACGAGGATCGTCTTGCGCGCGCGGTCGCCGTGGTACATCGCCTGCAGCTGCGGGATCGTGGCGTGCGACTCGTCGATGATCGTGAGGAACGGCTGGGGGAAGTAGTCCACGAGGCATTCGCCCGGCGTGCCGAGCGGGCGGCCGGAGAGCGGGCCGGAGTAGTTCTCGATGCCGGAACAGTAGCCGACTTCGCGGATCATCGCCAGGTCGTATTCCGTGCGCTGTTGCAGGCGTTGCGCCTCGAGCGGCTTGCCGTTCGCCTCGAACCACGCGACCCGCTCCTTGAGCTCGGCGCGGATGCGGTCCATCCCGGCGTCGACCTTCTCCTGCGGGAGCACGTAGTTGCGCGCGGGGGCGACGATCGTCCGGTCGAGCCGGCGCAACGTGCGGCCGGAGGCCGGGTCGAACTCGGAGAGCGAGTCCACCTCGTCGCCGAAGAGCCCGATGCGGTAGGCGACCTTCGCGTTCCAGGCGGGGAAGACGTCGACCGTGTCGCCGCGGACGCGGAACGTGCCGGGCGCGGGCTCGTAGTCGTTGCGTTCGTAGCGGATCTCGACGAGCCGCGCGAGCATCGCGTCGCGGTCGATCTCCTGGCCGACGGCGAGGTGGAGCGTCATGCCCGCGTAGTCGTCCGACGAGCCGATGCCGTAGATGCACGAGACGGACGCGACGACGACGACATCCTTGCGCTGCACGAGCGCGTTCGCGGCGGAGAGCCGGAAGCGCTCGATCTCGTCGTTGATCGCGGAGTCCTTCGCGATGTAGGTGTCGGTCTGCGGGATGTAGGCCTCGGGCTGGTAGTAGTCGTAGTAGCTGACGAAGTACTCGACCGCGTTGTCGGGGAAGAACGCCTTGAGCTCGCCGTAGAGCTGCGCGGCGAGCGTCTTGTTGTGCGAAATGACGAGCGTCGGCATCCCGAGGTCGCGGATGACGTTCGCCATCGTGAACGTCTTGCCCGAGCCCGTGACGCCCTCCAGCACCTGCGCCTTCGCGCCGGCGCGGAAACCGTCGACGAGCCGTGCGATCGCGGCCGGCTGGTCGCCGGCGGGCGCGTAGGGGGAAACGAGGCGGAAGGGGGATCCGGTCATTCCGTTTCGCCGTCCTCCGCGGCGGCGGCGAGAAGGGCGCGGGCCTCGCGGAGGAGCGGGATTGCGACGCCGAGGGACGGGTTCGGTTTGGCCGCCTCGTCGAAGAACGCCGCAAAGCGGTCGCACGCGGCGCGGAAGGCGTCGCCGCGGCCGAAGGCGCGGCGCAGGACGTCTGCCTTGAGCGCGCGCGCGGCGGCGGGGGCCCATTCGCGGGCGTCGGGCTCGAGGAGGCTCTCGAGAGGCATCGGAGGATCCGAAACCTCGCCGGGGACTCCGTCGCGACCGGGAAAGACCTGCATCGCGGCGGACGTGCGTTCGACGAGCGAACCGGTGGTGTCGCCGGGGGAAAGGATGCGGGAGGCGCGGCGGTCCATCCAGGCGGAGAAATCGGCGTCGGCCGCGAACGCGTCGGCCTTTCGGAGGCTCGTGGCGAGGAAGAGTTCCGGAGTCCACGGGCGGCCGTCCGCGAGCGCGCGGCAGAGCTCGCCGAAGCGCCGGGGCGCGTCGGGAAAGGAGAGCCAGAATTCGACAAGCTGCACGGCGAGGGCGGGATCGGCGGAGGTCGCGGGCGCGTCCGCGGCGAGAATGGCGGGCAGCGGCGGGACCCGGCCGGCGAACAGGGCGTCGCGCACGCGGTCGAAGTCCTCCTGGCGCGTGGCGGGGTCGAGCGAGCGGGCGAGGCCGGCTGCGAACCACGCGGGGAAGGGCGTCGGTCCGGGGGCGGCCGGGCGGCCGGCGTCGACGGCGGCCCAGGCGGGCGTGAGGACCTTCAGGTCGATCCAGCCTCGGACGATCCGCTCGGCCAGGACGTGGGGGTCGAGGCCGTTCGCCGGGTTCGTGACCGTCACGACGAGCGGAATCTGCCAGCTGCGGTCCTGCCGGTGCGGGTCGAGATCCGCCACGACCCGCGCGGGGGCGTTCGTGCCCGCCTCGTCGGCGACGCAGCGGATCATGAGGCGGCAGTCGTCCGTCCGGAAAGAGGCGTGGCGCGCCTCGTCCGGCGTCGCGCCGCGGACGCCGAGCTTCGCTTCGAGCGCGTCGCGCAGGTCGGTCGCGAAATCGAGCAGCACGGCGCGGTCCGCGGGTCCGAGGTCCGGCGCGAAGATCCGGACGCCTCCGTCGGCCGAGCGCTGGATGACGTTCGTCCCGATGCCCATGGCGAGACGGGCGACCCGCTCGAGCTCTTCCGGGTCGACGGCCGCGGATGCGCCGACTTCGCCGGACGGCGGGGGCGGGACGCGGACGCCGTCCACTTCGATGTACGGTTCCCGCGCGGGCGCCGCTTCTTCCTGCGCGCCGGCGGCGAGCGCGGCGCACGCGAGCAGTGCGGCGAGCGGGGCGGCGCGGCGCGTCATTTCGCCGGTCCTCCGGCGCCCTTGGCGGCGAGGGCCGGCGGCAACGGGCGGATGGCGCGGATGCCGCCGATGACGAAGGCGCAGATTTCGCGGGCGAACTGCTCCGCCTCGCGCGGGCTCGGGCGGTCCGTCCCGAAGAGCGCCTTGCGCGTGGGGTGGCTGATCGCGAGCGCGGTGAACTGCGCGTGGATGGCGAAGAGGCAGCAGCCGATCTGGTAGTCGGTGACCCCGGGGCCGACCATGCGGCGCAGACGCGCCTCCAGCTCCGCGCGGCGCGGGGCGACGTGGGTGGAGAGGAGCTCGGCGGAGATCGGAGACGGATCCGCGAGCTCGCACGCCATGAGGCGGCTCAGCGTGCCGGACGAGCCCGTGTCGAACACGGACAGCACGCAGGCGTGGACGTATTTGTAGAGCCACGTCCGGTCGGGATCGGAGGACAGGCGCCCGCTCCCGGACTCTTCGCGGACGGCGCGTTCCAGCGCCCAGTCCCAGACGGCGCGGTAGAGCTCCTTCTTGCCGCCGAAGTGGTAGTTCACGGCCGCGATGTTCGCGTGGGCGAGGCGGCAGACGTCCTGCGTCCGCGTCTCGCGGTATCCGTGCGCGGCGAACAGCGCGCCGGCCGCGCGGAGCAACAGCTCGCGCGTGTCGCCGCGGGGCCTCTTGCGCTCCGGGGCGCGGCGGTTCGCCGGACGGACGGTTTTCATGCGCTCCATTCTAGCACAGCCCCCCGGAAAAGGGAACGCCGTTTTCGCTAGCCGGGGAACGCGCGGACCGCGTCGATTTCTTCCGCGCCGCAGAGCGGCATGCAGGGGCGGTCCACGCCGAGCGCGACGCCGCCGGCCGGGCCGTGGATCGCGGGGTTCATGGCTTGCGGGATTCCTGCCGGGCGGGATGGTCGGCCGTTTCGGCGAGCGTCGTCGCGAGGGCGCGGAGGCGTTTCGAGACGCGGTGGCGGATCTGGTCGACGGCGTTGCGCTCGATGCCGTAGTCCGCGGCGACGGCCGCGGGCTTCTCGCCGCCGATCGCGACGCGCAGGAAGACCTGCTTGGTGCGTTCGTCCGTGGCGGGGTCCGCGAGAAACTGCGAAAGGGCGACCTCGCAGGCCGCGTGGCGCCATTCGCGGAGCTCGTCCTCGGTCATGTCCCCCGACGCCGGTTCGAGCTCTGCGGCGTCCGCGAGGGCGTTCGCCTCGCGCAGGCGCCGCCGGATCGCGCCTGCCGCGTGCAGGCGCAGGATGCCGGCGAGGTAGTTGCGGAAATGCCCCTTCTCGTCCGGGGCGTGGACGTAGCCGGGCAGGCGTCTTGCGAGCGTGAGGAACGTCTCCTGCAGGAGGTCCTCCGACTCGGAGGCGAGCGAGGGGAAGCGCGACGCGAGGAAGCCTTCGAGCGCCGGGCGGTAGCGCGCGACGAGCTCGCTCCAACGGGGCGATTGCGCGTCCGCGCCGAGGTCGCGCAGGAGGGTGGTCGAGGTGGTGGGAGGGAGCATGTCAGTGACGAGTGACGAGTGGCGAGTGGCGAGTGACGAATCGGACGGGCCGGACGTCATTCCGGGACGAGGCGAAATCGGAGCCCGACGTTGTGGCCGGGCGGGGCCCAGAGGTCGGAGCGGAAGCGGTAAACGATGTCTTGCGGCCCCGGATAGGGCTTGTTCGAAACGCTGCAGACGTCTCCTCCCGGGCGTCCCCCTTCCTGGTCGGAATCGATGAGGAGGCCGTGGGAGAGTTGTTCGAAGGCGCCTCCGCGGCCGCCGTGGAGCGCCTTCCCGGCGAAGTAGGGCAGGTATTCGACAGTGAACGGCGGCAGGTTGTCGGCCCGGATGCGGCACCAGGACTGGCCGATGCCGCCCGGAACGTGGAAGATCAACGACCCGTCGTTCGCCTCGGCGAGCCGCACGGGAATCGCCGAGCCCGTGGTCCAGACGACATTCGTCCAGCCCGTCGCCTCCCCGATCCAAGGCGCGGGGATCTCGCGCTCCTCCGCATCGCGCGCGGCCGCCTCCGCGAGGCATTCGCGTTCCAGGGCCATCTGCCCGCCGAGCGACGTCTCGGCGGTCGAGAAGCGCAGTGCGCGGTCGCCGGGCGTCGGGTGTTCCGGGTCCGGCTCGTCGTAGGTCTCGGCGAAGTCCTCCGGAAAGACGGCGAGCACCTTCGGCAGCGAGACGAACGCCCCCGGTCCGAGCCGGAAGCGCGGGCTGCGCGCCGGGTCGGAATCCTCCGTCGTGTCGATCACCGCGGCGTTCCTTACCGTGACGAGCGTCTCCGGCGTGCCCGTGATCGTTGCGTCGAGGCGCCCCGGTCCGACGATCTCGACCGTCTGCGGCGCGGCAAGGTCCAGCGGGCGCCCGAGCGCGACGTGCCGGCCATCGAGCCGCACGCGCACGAGCGGCCGCCCATCGTAGACCGAGTACTCCGACACCTCCCGCCACGCCGGCTCCGCTTCCGCCTCCAGCCGCGCCACGAGCTCCCGCGCGGCGGAGAGTTCCCGGGGTTCCGGCGATGCTGGCGGCTCCGGAAGCGGCGGATCCTTCGGTCTCGAAGTCCCGAAGCTCGCGACCGCTACGGCGGCGATCGCCGCAAGAGCGGCGATCGCGGCGGCAGCCGCCGCCGGCGCGTGGCGGCGGCGGACCATCCGTGCGAACGCCTCCGCTGTTTGCGGCCGTTCGGCGGGGATCGCGCTCGTCGCGCGGCGCAACGGCCCCCGCCAGGCGCGCGGCGTGCGGCCGCGGAAGCACGCCGCGGCGATGAGCCCGAGCGCGTAGACGTCGCTCGCGGGCGTCACCTCGCCGCCCGCGAACTGCTCCGGCGCCGCGTAGCCCGGCGTGCCGACGCCGACGGCCCGCCCGTCGACGATCGACAGGGTCGGCGCGGCGGACGGTCCGGCGGCTTCGGAGCCTTCGGGCGCCGTCCATCGCTTCACCAGCCCGAGGTCGATCAGTACCGGCGAGCCGTCGGCGCGGAAGAGGACGTTGGAGGGCTTGACGTCGCGGTGCACGACGCCGCGGGCGTGGAGGTGGGCGAGGCCGCCGCAGAGCGCGAGGACGAAGCGCGCGACGTCGCGGTCGCCGCGCGGCAGCTCCCGCCTCTCGAGCTCCTCCACCGCCATCCACGGGCGGCCGTCCGCCGTCTCGCCCGCGTCGAGGAGGCGCGGCAGCGCCGGATGGTCCGCCCCGCGCAGGATTTCGACCTCCCGCCGGAACCGCTCCGCGGCCGTCGGATCGGTGCGGTGGAGGATGCGGAGCGCGGCGGGCGACGGCCCGTCCGCGTGGTAGACTTCGCAGCTTCCGCCGCGCCCCAGCGGCCCTCCGACGCGCCACGCGCCGATCCGCGCGCCGGGCGCGAGAAGCCACGCGCGGCGTTCGTCCCCGTCGGGCGGAGAGCCGCTTCGGGCGGCGAGCCAGTCGTCGAAGAATCCGGGAGGGGGTGGAGACATGGAGGGTCGATCGGACGGAACGGGAATCTACCAGAAACCGGGGTTCGGCGCGAGACAAAAAAAGATTTTTCCGCTCCGCGTAAGATTTGCCGGAAACCGGCAGGTAAAGAAAAAAGGCCGCCATCCCGCGGCCCCGAAACAACATGAATCCAACCGATGAATCCGCCTCGGACGAGGCCCTGGTTCCGGCCGCAGCGCCCGAACCCGTTCCCTATGTCGAACCCGATCTCGACCCCGATGTCGACGTTGAACCGCCCGTCGATCCGGACGCGCCGTGTCCGTTCTTCCCGGTTTTTGCGAACGGGATCTTGAACTGGTGCGGGCGCCGCGTCGCGAACGCGCGCCGGCGGGCGGACAAACTCCCCCCCGTGCTTGCGGCGCCGGTTCTCACGGTCCTCTCGTTCTTCGGCTTCTTCCTTGGAGCCGCCCTTCTCCACGCGGCGGCGGTTGTCGGCATCGTCCTGGCCGCGGTCTCCTCCCGGTTCGCGGACTACCTTCCCGGGCAGATGGGAATCCTCCTGTTCTTCGGCTTCGGCCTGGGCGGTGTCGCGCTTCAGGTCTTCCTGCTGATCCGCATCGCGCTGAAAGTCCGGAACGCCGCAGGCGAAGGACGCCTCCGGGTCTTCAACTCGTATTTCGAACTCGCCGGGAACGCCCTCCTCGTCCTGTTCGTCACGTTCTTCGGCGTCGTCATGTTCCTTTACTGTTTCTTCGAGCCGTCGGCGGAGCGGTTGTCCAGCCTCGTGATGCTGTTCGCGTTCTTCGAAGGCGTTTCGGCCGTCGGCCTGGCGCTCCTCGTCCACTCCTGCTACGTGCGCAACAGGCATCTGGGCTGGAAGACGGCGTTCGCGGTCGTCATCGCCAAATACGTCGCCTCGTGGTTCAGCTACTTCTGCGTCATGCGGATCTGGACGGCGATCCAGCGGATCCTGCATCCGGTCGGCAGTCTGGAGGCGGCGGAGAACCGCTGGCACGACCGCCACACGATGAACGAGAACGCGAAGCGCGGCCGCACGGAGGAGACGAACGTCGTCGCGGAAGTCCTCATCGCGACCGCGATCACGGTGATTCTCAAGAAGACGATCGCCCCGCTCGTCACCGGCCGGCCCGAGGGCGAGCCCAACGGGTTCGCCGCCGCCATGCGCGACTTCCGGGCGTGGCGCGCCGGGCGCGGGGCGTTCCTCGCCGGAACGGTCGTCTCGTTCCTCCTGCTTTGCGTCGGGCTTGCCTACGCCGCCTTGTCCATGGAACGGCACGAAGCCGCGACGATCAAGGCCGAACAGAAAGAACAACAGCAGGCCTGGGCCGACAAGAGCAAGACGCAAAACGCCCTGAAATGCCTCGGCGACGCCCTGCGCTCGCGGGTGCCGAACGACGCGATTCCGCCGGTCGGCGCCTTCTCGTCCGCCGACGACTACTTCAAGGCGCTCGCCCGGAAGGGACTTTTCAAGACGTTCCTCGCGGACGTCGTGGAGGCGTTCTGCCACGGCAACGAGTTCAATTCGGGGCGGGCGGACTGGCCGAAGCGTTACACGAAGGCGTTCGAGGAAAGCGGCCTCTTCTCGGCGGAGAACGGCGGTCTTCCGCCCGTTCTCCGCGTCTGGACCGTGCTGGCCGGCGAACCGGACAACGTGGACGTCCCGTTCTTCTGGATGTCGAGTCTCGGGAATCCGCTTTCCGACCTGCAGGATCTCCGCACCCGCGACGGCGACGTGAAGAAGGCGAAAATCGACGCCAAGATTCCGTTCGCCGTGATTGCGGACAGAATGGGCCAAAACGTCAACGCGACGGAAAACTACGGCCTGTTGCTCAACGACCATTTCTCGGCCGTCGGCCAAGGCGGCGAGTTCCAGCTGCTCGAACCGGAAAACGGATTCGACCGGGAAACCGTCCGCCGGTATCTCGACGCGGTCGCGGCGGCCGAAAAGGCGATCCGCGAAGGCGACGAACGGGCCGCGGCCGAAAAGAAGAGCGCGCGCGACAAGGAGGCCATGCGGTTTTTCGACGACGGGGAACCGGAGGCCGGGAGCGCGCAGGCGACGGAGCCGGAGGCGAAACCGGAACCCGCGCCGAAGACGAACCGGGAACCGGAACCGGCTCCCGAACCGGCGGCAGAGACCGAATCCGCTCCGGAGCCGAAGACTCCGGCTCCCGAACCGGCGGCAGAGACCGAATCCGCTCCGAAGCCGAAGACTCCGGCCGCCAAGCCGGAGGATTCAAAGCCGACCGCGGCGCCGGCGCCCGCGAAAACGGACAAGCTGGCCGAGGTCGCGGACCGGCAGGCTGCGGCCTACCAGGACGGAACGAAATCGGCCGGGCAGATTCTCAAGTGGCTCGACTCCCCGAAAGTCCACGAATCGAAACGGGAACGGCTCCGTGCGCTTTTGGTGGAGCGCGGCGTTCCGCTGGCCGATGCCGAACGCAAAGAGAAGGAAGAGGCGAAGCGCAAGGCGGACGAGGAGCGCAAGGCGGCCGAAGAATCGAAGCGCAAGGCGGCCGAGGAACGCAAGGCGGCCGAAGAAGCGAAGCGCAAGGCGGACGAGGAACGCAAGGCGGCCGAAGAAGCGAAGCGCAAGGCGGCCGAGGAACGCAGGGCGGCCGAATTCAAGAAACGGCAGGAAAAGGCCGAGGCCGAGCGTCTCAAGAGGCAGGAAGAAGCCCGGAAACGCCAGGAAGAAGCCGACCGCCAGGCCAAGGAGGAAGCTGATCGAGAGCGGAAACGAAAGGACAAAGAGGAGCGGGATCGGCAGAAGGCGCTGGACGAATTCACCAAGAGCATGCAAAAAATGTCGGAGGCCTCCCTCTCAATGGGCGCACGCGGGGAAGAGGAGGAAGACGTCGACGAGCTGGAAGAGGCGAACGCCGACAATCCGTTTTTCCGGAACGGGACCTTCCAAGGGGAGGCCGGCGTCGACGAACGGCGGGCCGCGCCGGAGGAAGGCCGCCGCGCCGAAGAACGGCGGCGCCGCGCCGAAGAACAGCGGGTTGCGCGGGAGGAACAGCGCCGCCGCGCCGAAGAACAGAGGGCTGCGCGGGAGGAACAGCGCCGCCGCGTTGAGGAGGCGAATGCCCGGCGCGCGGCGGAACGGAAGCGGGCGGAGGAGCGCAACGCGGAGCGCGAGGCCGCGCAAGTCGATCCGTACGCGATCTCGCCCATTCCGGGAGACGGAACGATCGAGGACGATCCCCCGCCGGTCCTCCACCCGAAAACGCGTTCCGCGGAGCCGGCGTCGCGAAACAGGCCCGGCGCGACGCCTCCCGCCATGCCCGACGCCATGGTCGAGCAGTTGGCGACCGGCATCCGGATGTCCGTCCAAGGCGGGCAGATGACGCCGGCCCAGGCGGCCTTCATGCTGGACAACGCGACGCTCTCGGACGCGCAGAAGGCGACGGTCCGGAAGAAACTCGCCGCGGAAGGCATCTCCCTCCCCCGCGGAAAGTGACCGGCCGGCGCGCCGGCGCAATTCCAAGGCTTCCGCAGTCGGGGCGGGCGGCCGTCCTCGGCCGCCGCGGCGTGCGGGGACGCGCGCGCTCCCCGGGTGCAGAATTCTTGGAACCGCTCTAGCCGGGGAACGCGCGGACGGCGTCGATTTCTTCCGCACCGCAGAGCAGCATGCAGAGCCGGTCCACGCCGAGCGCGGCGCCGCCGGCCGGGCCGGGGATCGCGGGCAGCGCGGCGAGGAACTCCTCGTCGAGCGGCATCGGCGTCTCTCCGTTCGCGATCTTCTCCGCGCGCGCCGACTCGAAGCGGCGGCGCTGCTCGGCCGCGTCGAGCAGCTCCCCGAACGCGTTCGCGAGCTCCATCCCGCCGGCGTACGCCTCCCAGCGCTCCGCGACGCGCGGATCGGCGGGCGAAAGCCGCGCGAGCGACGCGGCCGGGGCGGGGTAGTCGATGAGGACGCACGCCCGGTCGCGCGGCAGCGCGGGCTCGATCGCGAGCGCCATGTCTTCGTCGAAGCGCGCGGCGTCCCACGATTCCACGGGGTCCCAGCCGGCCCAGCGGCGGTAGGCCTCGCGAACGGGGATGCGCTCCCACTCGCGCGCCAGGTCGACCTCGACGCCGCCGAAGGCGACTCGCCCGGACCCCGCCACGGCGCGCGCGGCGTCGCGCACGAGCGCCTCGAGGTCGGCGAGGATTTCCAGGTAGGTGCCGGGCGCGCGGTACCACTCGAGCATCGTGAACTCCGGCGCGTGGCGCGCGCCGCGCTCGCCCTCGCGGAAGCACGGGCCGATCTGGTAGGGGCGCGGCACGCCGGCGGCGAGCAGGCGCTTCATCTGCAGCTCGGGCGACGCGCGCAGGAAGCGGTCTCCGCTCGCGGGCGGGCGGATGAACGGTTCGTTGGCGGGCGCGGGGATGCGGACGGGCGTCTCGACCTCGACGAACCCCGCCGCGTCGAGCGTCGCGCGAAGCGACCGCAGCAGGCGCGCGCGGCGGAGCAGATTGGCGGGAAGGGCTGGGTGCATGTCCGACTCGTTTTATGGGAAAGAACGCTACCAGAGTGAACCGGGCAAGTCAATCCGTATTTACGATTTCCGTATTGCCGAATTTGCGCAACCGCGAAAGACTTGCAAAGAGGTTGGGATTTTGCCAGAATGCCCGACATGGGACGGAAACTGTTCGCCTTGCTCGTCCTCGTCGCCGCCGCCGCGAGCGGCGAGGTCTCCGTCGTGCGCGGAACGGCCCGCGCACGCGACAACGACGCCGCGAAGAGCCTCAGCGGCATCACCTACGCCGGCGGCGGCCTCTTCTACGCCGTGGCCGACGACTCCGGAACCGAAGGCGGCCTCTACACGTGCTCGATCGAGCTCGGTCCCGAGGGGACGAACATCGTCTCGTTCTCGATCTGTTCCACGAACGAGCGCGTCAAGCTCGGCACGGCGTCGGACCTGGAGGGCGTCGCGCGAGACCCCGCCACGGGCCATGTCTGGGCGACCGACGAGGGCGGGCGCAGTATCCGCGAGTACGACCCCGCCACGGGCGAGAAGCTCCGGAGCCTCGAGATCCCCGCGATCCTTTCGAACTACCGCTACAACTTCGGCTTCGAGGCGCTCACGATCTCCGGCGACGGCCTCTCGCTCTGGACCGCCAACGAGGAGGCGCTCGCGTGCGACGGCGCGATCTCCTCGCACGACGCCGGCACGACCGTCCGCCTCGCGAAGTTCACGCGCCGCAGCGTCCGCGACGTCTTCAGGCTCGAGGCGATGGTCGCCTACACGACCGATCCGTGGAAGAACGCCTACGACTACAAGGGAACGGCGCGCTGCGGCGTCGCCGGGCTCTGCGCGCTGCCGGACGGCTCGCTGCTCGTGCTCGAGCGCGAATTGAACTTCAGCAGCACGGGCGGGCTGGCGCTCCTTTTCGGCAACTACCTGGGCTGGAAACTCTACCGCGTCGCGCGCCCCGATGCCGCGACGGACGTGAAGGACTGGCCGTCTCTCGCGGACGGCGGCTGGACGGGCGCGGAGAAGACGCTCCTCGCGAGCGACGGCGGCCTGCTCTACGCCACAGGCAACTTCGAGGGCGTCTGCCTCGGCCCGCTCCTCGCGAACGGCGCTCTCTCGGTCCTGCTCCTCTCCGACTCCGGCGACGGCTATTCGCGTCCGATGGTCTACCCGCTCGTCCTCTCCGGCCTCGACGTGCATACGCTCGACTTCCCGGCGCCGGACGCTTCGCTCGGCGCCGACGCGGCCGCGTCGCTCGTCGGCTCGAACTACCGGTTCCTCGCGGGCGCCCGCGTCGAGTCCTCGCTCTCCGGTTCCGCCGCGGCCGCCGCTCGCTACGCGGCGAACGGCTCGTCCGTCCCGCTCCCGCAATGGTCGCTCTCGAGCGGCGACGCGACCGGCGAGGGCGCTGTCGCGTCGTTCGAGGTCGCGGGCGACGACACGCTCCGCTGGACCGGCCTCTCCGCCGCGCAGCCCGTCGAGACGAAAGTCCTCGGATGCGACACGTTCGAGGACTACGCCGTGGGGGCGTCGGTGACCGGCGATCGCGCGGACGAGAGCGACCTCCCGGGATGGATCGGCTCGATCTTCGTCGCCACTGGAAACATCTGCGCCGCCGTCGAGGAGGGCTCCCCCGATCCCGGGTGCGCGGGATTCCCGATGGCGAAGGCGCCGCACGAACGCGTTCTTTCCGTCCGGAACGTACGGCGGGAGTATGGGACGGCCTCCGGTCGCAACCAGAAGCTCGAGCTAATGGTGCGGGTCCCGGCGTACTTCAACGTGCTGATCGGGGGCGACGATCCGCTTTGCGAGGACGAGAACCGATCCAGCTGGATCGCGATGCTCCACGTGGAGGACGAAGGCGGAAAACCGCTTCTTTACCACGGCGACGGGAACGGCGCATTCGTCGATTCGGCCCTCGACGCCGGGCCGTTCGCGCCCGGGGAATGGATCCGGCTCGGGTTTCTGCTGGACGTCACGACCGACCCGGGCGGTCGCGCGTTCGTTGAGGTGAGCGTCGACGGCACTCCCGTCTCCTCGACGAACGGCCTCGTTTCGCCTTCGAACCCCGTGCTGGCGGACGGAGGAACCTGGCATCTGGCGGGACCGGACACGACGTTCTGGGGCGGAATCACCTATCTCGCGCTGACGGGGCCCGACGACGGGTTCGCCGTCGACGACGTCCTGCTCGCGGAAGCGGACTTCCCGACCGAATCGACGCCCGGCTACGTCCGCGCCGACGGCGTGCCGTCGGACTGGATCCGCGCGCGCGGCCTCGACCCCGTCTTCGCGGACCTCTCCGCCCCGACCGCGATCCGCGATGGCGACCGCGTCTACACGCTGGGCGACGCCTTTACCGCCGGCGTCGACCCGGACGGGACCGACCCGTTGCGCGAGGCGGCGGTCGAGCTTCTTCCCGACGGCCGCGTCCGCATCGTCCTCAATGGCATCCGACCCGACAACGCGGCCGCCTACGCCGTCTACGGCGCGGCCGATCTCGCCGCGCTTTCGACCGACGATCCGTCGCGCCTCGTCCCCGGCGCGTTCCAACCGGACTCCGCGACGGGCCGGACCGTCTGGACCAGCGACGAGCCCGTCGGCGACGCCGCCTTCTTCCGGGTCAAGGCCTCGCGCTAGCGCCCGGCGTAGTTGCGCTCGAGCCAGGTGCGGTAGGCGCCGGTGCGGACGGAGTCGACCCACGCGGGGTTGCCGAGGTACCAGCGCACGGTCTGCTCGAAGCCGTTCTCGGCCGTGTAGGCCTGCGTCCAGCCGAAGTCGCGCTCGAGCTTGCCGCAGTCGATCGCGTAGCGCTGGTCGTGGCCGAGGCGGTCCGTGACGTGGCGGACGAGGCTCTCGCGCGGCGCGCCGGAGGGCAGGGGCGGGGCGAGGCGGTCGACGAGGGCGCAGAGCGTCTTCACGACGTCGAGGTTCGTGCGCTCGTTGCGGCCGCCGACGCAGTAGGTCGAGCCGGACTCGGCGCGCGTCATCACGGTCCAGATCGCGGCGCAGTGGTCTTCGACGTGGAGCCAGTCGCGCACGTTGAGGCCCGCGCCGTAGACCGGCAGCTCCTTGCCCTCGAGCGCGTTCAGGACCATGAGCGGGATCAGCTTCTCCGGGAACTGGTAGGGGCCGTAGTTGTTCGAGCAGTTCGTGATCGTGACCGGCAGTCCGTACGTGTCGTGGAACGCGCGGACGAGGTGGTCCGAGGACGCCTTCGACGCCGAGTACGGGCTGTGCGGCGCGTAGGGCGTCGTCTCCGAGAAGAAGCCCGTCGGACCGAGCGATCCGAACACCTCGTCGGTGGAGACGTGGTGGAAGAGCGACAGCGCGGCGCCGCGTTCGCGCGCGGCCTGCAGGAGGTTGAACGTGCCGACGATGTTCGTCTGCACGAAGTCGTCCGGCGCGACGATCGAGCGGTCGACGTGGCTCTCCGCGGCGAAGTGCACGATCGCGTCGATCTCGTACCGATCGAGCGCCTCGCGCACGGCCGCCGCGTCGCGGATGTCGGCGTGGAGGAAGACGTAGCGGCCGCCGAACGTCGCGGCGACGTCCGCGAGGCTCTCCGCGTTGCCCGCGTAGGTGAGCGCATCGTAGTTGACGATGCGCCCGGCGAAGTCCGTCTTCTCGAAGACGTGGCGGATGAAGTTGGAGCCGATGAAGCCGGCGCCGCCGGTGACGAGGAGGTTCCGGAACGTCCGCATGGCTACGCGAAGTCGTAGACGCCGTCGAGCGAGTCGATCGCGCCGAAGTGCGCGGCGATGGCGGCGTCGTAGGCGGCGGTGTGCGCGAACGCCTTCTTCATGAGGCGGAAGCGCGTGGCGAGCGAGAGCTTGCCGCCGGTGGCGCGCAGCTCGTCGAGCAGCGCGGGGTAGTCCGCCGTGTCGGTGACGGAGGCGACGCGGATGTAGTTCTTCGCGGAGGCGCGGATCATGCAGGGCCCGCCGATGTCGATGTTCGAGCGGCAGTCCTCGGGCGAGACGCCCGGCTGCGCGGCGACCTTCTGGAAGGGGTAGAGGTTGCCGACGACCATGTCGATTTCGACCGCGCCCGTGCGCTTCAGGTCCGCCTGGTGGGCGTCGTTGTAGTGCTCGCCGAGGAGGCCGAGGTAGATCTTGAAGTCGAGCGTCTTGACGAGGCCGCCCTGCATCTCGGGCTGGCCGGTGTAGTCGGAGACCTGCACGAGGTGCTCCGCGGCGGCGTCGCCGAGCGCGGCGGCGAGGGCCTTGTAGGTGCCGCCGGTGCTGAAGAAGCGGACGCCGGGGCAGGTGGCGAGGAGCCCCTTGGCGAACTCCTCGATGCCGGCCTTGTCGAACAGGCTGACGAGGACGTTGCGGACGGGGACGAGGTTGTCGATCTTGGTGACGTGGTTGAAGGCCATGGCGGGGTTCCTTGTGGGGTGGAGGGCCGTGATTCTACCACGTGGCGCGCCGGGAATCAACGGGCTCCGCCGGCGCGCGAATTTCGTCTTCCTTTCGCTTCCGATTTCCGCTATACTCCGGCTCCATGAAACGATTGTCCGCCATCCTGCTCGCGATCGCCGCCGCGCCGCTTTTCGCGGAAACCCTCACGGTCGATTCGGCCGTCGCGTCCGTGAACGGCGATCCGGTGATGCTTTCCGACGTCCAGGCCGCGCTGCGGAACGGCCCGTTTCTCGAGGACGCGCGCCGCGCTCTCTCCCCGGACGCCCCGGAGGCGGACGTCGGCCGCGCCGCGTTCGCGGCCGCGCTCGCCGACCTGGAAAACCGGAAGCTGATCGTGCGGAAATACCGCGAAGGCGAGCTCCGGATGCCGGATTACGCCGTCGACCGCGCCGCGACCGAGCGCATCGAGAAGCGCTACGGCGGCGACGTGCACGCGCTGCAGCTCGACCTGGCCCGCGAAGGCCTCACGTATTCGGAATGGAAGGACGGCATCGAGGAGAACCTGATCGTGACGATGATGCGCCAGACGTTCGTCGGCGCCAACGTCCACGTCTCGCCCGGCGACGTCGTCCGCGCGTGGGAGACGAACCGCGCCGCCTACGTCGACGCGCCGCGCGTCCGCGTCGCGATGGCCGCGTTCCCGGCGGCCGACACGAACGCGCCGGCCGCGTTCCGGGCGCGCCTCGCCGCGGGGGAGCGTTTCGAGTTTCTCGTGTCGCAGGCGACCGCCGAACAGCGCCGCCTCGGCGCCGGCGACTACGGTTGGGTCGATCCCCGCGCGAAACTCGCGTCCGCGTTCGCGGACGCCGTGGCCGGGCTTCGGGACGGCGGCGTCGCCGAGGTCGTCCTCGGCGACGCGCGATACCTGGTCGGCCGCCTGGAATCCGAAAAGCGAGCCGAGCCGACGCTCGAAGAAACCTGGGAGCGGATCGAGGACGACCTCTGGACGAAGGCGTCCGACGCCCTCTACGACGCGTGGATCGCGCAGCTTCGCGACGGCGCGGCGATCCGCGAGTTCGTTCCGGAGGAGCTCCGCTAGCGCCATGTTCACGGGTCTCGTCCAGCGGCGCGGTTCCCTGCTCGGCCTCGCGCGGAGCGGCGGCGGCGCCGTCGCGCGCGTCGCCTGCGCCCCCTGGGACGGCGATCCGCTCGAGCCCGGCGAAAGCGTCGCGGTGCAGGGATGCTGCCTCACCGTCGCGGCCGTGCGCGCGGACGGTTTCGACGCGGACGTGCTCGACGAGACGCTGCGCGCCACCGCGCTCGGCGGGCTGCGCGCCGGCGCCGCCGTGAACCTCGAGCGGGCGCTCCGCGCTTCCGACCGCCTCGGCGGACATCTCGTGCTGGGCCACGTCGACGCGACCGCGGCGCTCGAGTCCGTCGAGCGCGCCGGCCGCGACTGGCGCCTTCGCCTGCGTTGCGGGGACGCGGCCGCCGCGCGGTACGTCGTCTACAAGGGCTCCGTCGCGCTCGACGGCGTGAGCCTCACCGTGAGCGCCGTCCCCGCGCCCGGGCTCTTCGAGGTGAACGTCATCCCGACCACGTGGCGGGAAACGTCGCTCTCCGAGCGCCGCCCCGGCGACAGGGTCAACCTCGAAACCGACATTCTCGCCCGCTACGTCGAGGCGCTGCTCGCGCCGGCCGCCGGCGCGAAGCCCGTCACGATGGAGCTGTTGCGCGCGGCCGGTTTCGCTTCGAATGCCGAACGATGAATGCCGAAGGATGAGTTCCAGATCCGAAATCTGGAATTCGATTGCGAAAGGTCTTGAGATGAAGAAGTCCGCTCCAGCGAAGAAAGCCGCGCCGAAGAAGGCGCCCGCGAAGAAGTCGGCGCCTGCGAAGAAAGGCGCGACGAAGGCATCTGCACCCGCGAAGAAGCCCGCCGCGCCCCGGGTCCACCGCGTCCGCGTCTCGTGCGCCGACGGGCCGTGGTGGGACGGCGAGGAGTGCGTGCGCTTCGTCGAGATGTCCGAGTCGTCCAACCTCTACGACCTGCACGTCGCGATCCAGGCGGCCGTGGACTTCGACGAAGAGGGCCCGTTCTTCTTCTTCCTCGCCGAGGACTGCGACACCGAGGAGCGGGAAATGCTGCCCGCGTCCCTCCCGGTCGATCCGCAGAAGGCGGAGATCGACGACGACGTCTACGAGGAGATGAAGCTCCTCGACAATCTCCCGCGCACGGGCCTGCGCCGCCTCTTCTACGCGTTCAAGTCCGAGGACGGCGACTGGTTCTTCGAGGTCCGGCACACGGGCGCCGTTTCGGACGCGAAGCCGGGCGAATACTATCCACTGCCCGTCGAGAGCCTCGCCGTCGGGCCGAACCCGACGCAGTACGGCCACGATTTCGACGATTTCGCCGAGGACCCCGACGCGTTCCGGCCGCCCGAACGGGGCGGCGCGCCGGACGACGACGAGGAGAATCCCTACGGCGACGACGACGGCTACGGCGACGGCGAAGACGAAGGAGACGGCGACGGGGGTTTCGACGACGGCTCCGACGGCGACGACTGGTAGGGAAGGAGAGGATTCCGATGAACGGAGAACGCGTGCAAGCTCTCGTCCGCGAGCTTCTGCTCGAAATCGGCGAAGACCCGGACCGCGACGGCCTGCGGAAAACGCCGGAGCGCGTCGCGAGGGCGATCGCGCACCTGACCCGCGGCTACTCGGAGAAGCCGCACGACGTCGTGAACGGCGCCGTGTTCGAGTCGGGCAGCGACAACATGGTCGTCGTGCGCGACATCGACGTCTACAGCCTCTGCGAACACCACCTGCTGCCCTTCTTCGGCCACTGCCACGTGGGCTACATCTCGCGCGGCAAGGTGCTCGGCGTGAGCAAGATCGCCCGCATCGTCGACTGCCTCGCCGCGCGCCTCCAGATCCAGGAGCGGCTCACGAGCGAAATCGCCCGCGCCGTGCGCGACGAGACCGGCGCCGAAGGCGTCGGCGTCGTGATGGAGTGCCAGCATCTCTGCATGATGATGCGCGGCGTCGAGAAGCAGAACTCGATGATGGCCACGAGCAGCGTGCTCGGCTCGTTCCACGACGACCCCGCCACGCGCGCGGAGTTCCTCGCGGTGGTCGGCCGCAGCCACCACCGCTAGACCGGTTCGGGAAGACCATGGCCGGGAGGGCGCGCATCCCCGCGCGCTTCCGTCGCGGAATTGCCGGAACCGCTTCAGCCGAGCTGGCGGGCGACGCGGAGAAATTCGGTGGCGCTCCAGGCCTGCGCGTCGCAGCCGCGGCCGGCGTGCGGCGCGTCGCCGTCCATGATCTCGGGGATCTGCCCGATGCAGCCCTCCTCGAGGAGCGGCAGCGCGGAGGCGAGCAGCGAGCGCGCGGCGGGGACCGCGGACTGGCCGTAGACCTTCACGAGCGCTTCGGCGTAGGCCGGGAACGGCCACGGCCAGGCGGTTCCGTTGTGGTAGGCGGGCTTGCGGCGCGTGTCCTCGTCGCCCTCGTAGCGCCCCCAGTAGGGCGCGTTCGGGTCGTTGAGGAGCGCGCCGTTCGCGCCGCGGACCGGCAGCGCGAACGCGGTGCGGCCCGGGGCGAGCGTGCGGATCGCGCCGGGGACGAGCAACCGCTCCGCGGACGCGACGACGGCGCGCGCGGCGGGGTGGTCCGCGTCGATCGCGCCGAGCGTGACGGCGAAGAGCTGGTTGCAGCGCAGATGGTCGTCCGCGACGGCGTCCGCCGCGGGGCGGTAGCCGCCCGGCGCGTGCCGGCAGTCGGAGAGGAAGCCGCGTTCCGGCGCCCAGAAGAGGCGCGGCAGCGACGCGCGCGCGGTGTCGCGCAGACCCCGCCACGGGCCCTTCGGCTCGATCTTCGCGGCGAGCGAGAGCGCGGCGATCCAGAGCGCCTGGATCTCGACCGGGTAGCCTTCGCGCGGCGTGCCGGCCGGCCAGTTCGTGTCCATCCACGTGAAGTGCGGCGGCGAGAAGACGAGCGCGGTGGCGGGGTCGACGCGGATGCCGTTCGGCGTGCCGTCGAGATACCCGCGGAGGATCCGGAGGACGACCTTCGCGAGGTCGGGCGGCGGCTTGCCGCGCCCGGCCTCGCCCGCGACCACGCAGAACCACAGCGGGGCGTCGGAGGTGTCGCGGTTGGATGCGTCGGCGCCGCAGATCATGTTGGGCAGCGTGCCGCGGTCCTCGAAGTCGCCGAACTTGCGCAGGACCGCGAGCGCGACGTCGGAGAGGCCGTCCGCGAGCAGGCCGCGCAGCGCGATGAACGTGTCGCGCCCCCAGTCGAGGAACCACGGGTAGCCGGCGATCACGGTCGGCGCGTCCTCGCGGACGGCGAGGAAGGTGCGCGCCGAAGCGGCCAAGGCTGCTTCAAAGCCGCCTTTGGCGGCGTTCGCAGGTTCGCAGGTTTGCAGGTTCGCTGGTTGAACGTGCGAACTTGCGAACTTGCGAACTTGTGAACCGTCGTCCGGCACGCCTGCGTGCAGGACGACGGCGTCCCCGCCCGCGAGAGTCGCGGAGAACCAGCCGGGGCTGAAGAGGTCGGTGGAGCCGTCCTGGCCGCGCGCGGCCTCGTCCGGATGCGCGACCATGTAGTGCCATTCCGGTTCCGCGACGAAGCGGCCGCCGTCGAGCCGGACCGACAGCGGGACGCGGCCGGGGGGCGCGAACACGAAGCCGGCGGGCTCGGGTCGGACGGCGGCGGGGAATTCGCGCTCGGGGCCGGTGAAGGCCTTCGTCTTCCCGTGGAAGGAGCGCGATTCGACGTCGGGCCGGAGGATCAGCTCGACGGACTCGGCGTCGTCCGGGCGCGCGGGGTCTCCGCCGCCGGGCTCGCGCGAGAAGGAGAACGCGGCGCGGTTCTCGCCGGGGACGAGGCGCAGCTCGGCCGCGAGGGCGATCGTGCGGCCGGTGCCGACGGGCGCGTCGAAGGTCCAGCGCACGGCGTCGGGCCCGGCGCGGAACGAGCGCAGGCACGCGGCGTCGAGCGGCGTGGAGAAGCCGTGGTTCACGATCCACGCGCGGAGGCGCGGCAGCAACACGACGCGGTCGCACGGGACGGCGGGGTCGGGGTTGGCGGCGAGCAGCGCGTCGTATTGGCTGCGGACTTCGCCGAAGCGGGCGCGGACGTGCGCCATCGCGCCGCGGCCGTTGACAAGGAGCGCCGTGAAGTCGCCGCGGCGGACCTCGGCGCCGGACTTCTCGAGGCGCGGGGCGCGGCAGCGCGCGGGCAGGACCTGCAGCGCGACCGTGCCGCGCAGCGGGCGGTCGGGCGCGGAGAGCTCGAGGCGGAGCGTGGCGGGGACGGGCTCGTCCGCGTCCGTGGCGGGGTGGTCGACGAACGCGGCGTGCGAGCCGTCCGCGAGCGCGAACGAGCCGGCGCTCTTGCGGAGCGAACGGCCGCCGGCCGCGTATTCGAGGTGCGCGCGGAACGGCGCGGCGGCTCGCACCAGGAGGAAGTTGCCGGCCGGGAGCGGGACGACGCGGCGCTCGTCCTCGGGGAAGCGGCAGGTCGTGACGGGCGGCATCGCGCCGTCCGGGAGGAAGCGGCGCACCGCGGCGAGCGGGTCGCCCGCGAGCTCGTCCGCGAGTGCGTCGACGTCCTCGTCCGGATCGAGCGGGCGGCCCCGCGTGAGCACGCGGCGCAGGCGCAGCGCGGCCATGCGAAGCTCCTGGCGGCGCACAGCCGCGGGCGGCTCGCGCGAGGGCGGTGCCGCGAGCGCGGCGTCGAGCGCGGCAAGATCGGAGGCCTGTTTCGACAGGCAGAGGACTTGGCCGGGAGCGAGAGTCGTGGTTGAAGAGGTCGAAAAGGTTGAAGGGGCTCCGGTTTCGGTCGTCGAGTCGAAGAGGACGGTCGCGCCGGCGGCGTCGAAGCCATGCCAGGAGACGGGTTGCTCGCGGTCCGGGTCGAGATTCGCGAGAACCAACAATTCAACCCTTTCAACCGCTTCCACTCCGCGCGCGCTGCGCAACAGCGCGAGCGAATTGCCGTCCCCGTGCTGGACCATCTCGACGTGCGCGCCGGCGCCGAAGGCGGGATGGGTCGCGAGGAGTGCGTTGAGGCGGCGGAGGGCGGCGACCTGGTTGTCGGGCGCGCCCCAGCGCAGGGCGGAGGCGCCGTGGACGTCGACCTTCTCGTCCGCGAACCACTCGACGCCGTTCGTGATGCCGAAGCAACCCTGCTGCGAGGCGAGCGCCGCGAGGGCGGTGCGCATCCGGGCCCACGCGTGCGAACGCGCGGCGAGGCGGTTGTTGTCGTGCGTCTCGGCGTAGTGCGCGAGCGGGCCGGTCTCTTCGCCCATCGCGATCGCGCCGGGCAGGTAGCGCTCGAACGCGGAGCGGTCGTCGGTCTGGAAGAGCTCCGAGTAGGCCCAGTCGAGACCCTGCTCGGAAATGAGGTCGCGCGTGACCGAGATCTTGCCGCCGAGCCCCTCGAGGAGGAAGACCGTGTCGGGGAACTGCTCGCGGACGCGCGCCACGATGTAGCGCCACGTGTCGGCGGGGACCATGTAGCCGGCGTCGCAGCGGAAGCCGTCCACGCCCTGCTCGCACCAGTATTCGAAGACGCCCGCCATGAACTCGCGCAGGCCGGGCTTCGCGTAGTCCAGCTCCACGAGGTCCTCCCACGTGACGCCCCACGCGCCGGGCGAATGGAAGCGTCCGTCCGGCTCGCGGCGGAACCACTCCGGGTGGTGCGCCTGCAGGGTGGAAGCCCAGCCCGTGTGGTTGGCCGGCAGGTCGATGAAGAGGCGCGCGCCGCGGACGTGGACCGCGTCGACGAGCTCGCGGAACTGGTCGAGCGGCGTCGCGGCCGGGTCGAACTCCGCGAGCGCGGGGTTGACGGCGAGGAAGTCCGTCCCCGCGAACGGCGAGCCGAAGCGGCCCATGCGCGCGTAGGTCGTCGGGATCGGGTGGATGGGCAGGAGCTGGACGACGCGGAAGCCCTCCTCCAGCACGATCGTGTCGAGGCGGCGCGCGAGCGCGCGGAACGTTCCCTCGGGCGGGATGGCCGCGTAGCCGCGGGCGTCGAGCGCGAGCGCTTCGGCGGGCGCCGGGTCGCTGCGCCCCGCCTCGCACGCGGGGCCGAACTGGCGCGGGAAGGCGCAGTAGACGGACGCCCCCTGGACCGTCCACGCGGGCGAGACCTTGATCTCGACGTCGCCGCCGTCGGGCCAGCCCGGGCGCGTCGAGCCGGGCTCGAAGTAGCACGCCTTGGCGCGGAAGAAGCCGATGTCGACGAGCGGCAGGCGGACCTGCCAGACCTCGGAAGCCCCCTCGCGGCGCGCGAGGCGCATCGGGACGTCGTTCCAGTCGAGCGCGAGGGCGGGGCGGTCCTCGTCGAAGCTCGCGACCGTCTCGCGGCGCTTGCGCTTCGCGCCGCCGAGCGAGGTGCGCAGGACGGCGCGGCCGCCGGCGGGCGCGCCGTCGACGCGCAGCTCGAAGGAGAACGTGTCGCCGGAATGGCGCAGGAAGCGCCCGCCGGGCGCGGGGGACTGGACGACCGTCATGGCTGGCCTCGCTCGCCTAGACGTGGCAGAGGTCCGGGAAGAAGAACGGCGCGGTCGGCGCGCCGTCCGCGCGCGGACCGAAGAGGGCGCGGACGAACGCGGGGGAGGGCAGGGCGGGGTCGGGCAGCGCCGCGCCGGCCGGGAAGAGCGGCGCGTAGGCCTCGATCAGGCCGGCGTTGTCGAGCGAGCAGAGGCTGTGCGTCCCGAGGCCGATCCAGGCCGTGTAGGGGCGGAGCGCGTCCATGAGCGGCGCGTCGAGCGGGCCGACCGAGACGTTGAGCGTGTTGGCGGCCTTGACCGTCTCCGCGGCGATCTCGAGGATGCCGGCGGGCGCGCCCGCGTAGTCGACGAGCTTCTTGTGCTCGGCGGAGTAGACGGCCCAGGCGTCCGGCTCGGCGGCGCCGGCGGGCGTGGCGGCCCAGACCTCGCACTTGATGCGGCCGAGGCGCTTGCGCCACTGATCGAGCGTCTCCTCGACGAACGGATCGGTGCGGCGGCGCAGCTCCCACATCGCGGGCGTGACGGGCGCGGCCGCGCCCTCGCCGAGCTTGGCGACGGCGCGCGTGCGCGGGGCGCGGGCGAGCGAATGGCAATCGAACCAGGGGGTCCAGAACCACCCCGCCGTCTCGAAGCCGAAGTGCGCGTAGCGGTCGTGGCGGCCGCCGAGCCAGACGAGCTGGACGCCCTCGCCCCGCAGGCGCTCGAGCTGCGCCTTCAGGAGCGCGCTCATGTAGCCCTTGCCGAGCGCCTCCTGCGCGGTCGACACCTGGCCGATGCCGGCGAAGCGGACGCGGCGGCCCGCGATGCGCAGGTCCATCGGGTAGGCGCCGACGCAGGAGACGATGCGGCCGCCCTCGCGGACGACGAGGTGTCGCCCCATCACGGCGTCCGTCGGCTCGAAGAGATCGTCGCAGAACGTCTCGAAGCGGGCGTGCTTGGGATTGCCGCGCGTGAAGACGGCGTAGAGGAAGTCGAGGAGTTCGGCGCGGTCGGCGCCCTTGGCGGGTTCGATTTGCATGGGCGGCATTCTAGCACAACGGAATTGCGTTTTGAAGCCGAAAAGTGTAGACTGTGCGCCCATCCACAAACCAAACCAACGGGACCACCATGCAAATCCTGGCCTTCTGCCTCTACTTCGCCGTCGTCCTCGCGATCGGCCTCTACTTCTTCGCCAAGTCCAAGGGCTCCGGCGAGAAGGAATACTTCCTCGGCGGGCGCCAGATGGGCCCGTGGGTCTCCGCGATGTCCGCGCAGGCCTCCGACATGTCCGGCTGGCTCCTCATGGGCTTCCCCGGCTCCATCCTCGCCTTCGGCATGGGCAAGGTCTGGATCGGCATCGGCCTGGCGCTCGGCACGATCCTGAACTGGATCTTCGTCGCGACCCGCCTGCGCCGCTTCTCGGCGGCCGCGAACGACTCGATCACCCTGCCGCAGTACCTCACGAACCGCTTCGCCTCCTCGAATCCCGCGCTCAAGGTCGCCTGCGCAATCGTGTTCCTCATCGCGTTCACGGTCTACGTCGCGAGCGGCTTCGTCGCCGGCACGAAGGTGTTCGTCAGCATCGTCCCCGCGCTCAAGGGCCGCGAGATGCTCGCGATGGAGATCTTCGCGGCGCTCATCCTCTGCTACACGTTCCTCGGCGGCTACAAGGCCGTGTGCTGGACCGACTTCTTCCAGGGCATCATGATGCTCTGCGCGCTCCTGCTCGTGCCGATCGCGATGTGCTCGACGGGGCACTTCGACGCGTCGTTCTCCGGCGCGTTCGCGGATGGCATCAAGCCGTTCGGGAGCAATCCGTTCGCGGCCTCGTGGAAGGACATCGTCTCCGGCCTCGGCTGGGGCCTGGGCTACTTCGGCATGCCGCACATCCTCGTGCGCTTCATGGGCATCAAGGACCCGAAGAGCGTGAAGAAGTCGGCGTGGATCGCCTGCGTCTGGGTCGTGCTCTCGCTCGGCGCGGCGGTGGCGATCGCCATCCTCGGCCGCACGTACCTGCTCTCCGGCGGCGATTCGCTCGCCGCGCAGCTGATCCCCGAGTCCGCGCAGCAGATGGTGTTCGTGACGGTCGTGAACGACCTCTTCCCGGGGTTCGTCGCGGGCGTCCTCCTGGCCGCGATCATCGCCGCGTCGATGAGCACGGCGGACTCGCAGCTCCTGGTCGCCTCGTCCGCGTTCTCGAGCGACTTCTACCAGCCCGTCGTCCGCAAGAACCAGGCGACCGACGCGGAGATGCTCTGGGTCGGGCGCTTCGTGGTGATGATCGTCGCGTTCGTGGCGTTCTACGTCGCCGCGAGCGGCCTGGAGAAGCCCGGTTCGTGGGCCTCGAGCATCATGGACATGGTGGAGAACGCGTGGGGCCTCTTCGGCGCGGCGTTCGGGCCGGTCGTGATCCTCTCGCTCTTCTGGCGCCGCTTCAACTACGCGGGCGCGCTCGCCGGCATCGTGACCGGCGCGGTGGTCGACCTGGCGTGGCTGCTCGTCCCCGTGATGGCGGTCGAGGGCGCGGACGGCGTCCAGTCGCTCGTCTCGCTGAGCAGCGGCCTTGGCGTCTACGAGATCGTCCCCGGCTTCGCCGCGGGCCTCGTGGCGGCCGTCCTCGCCTCGCTCCAGACGGAGAAGCCCGGCCCGGAGGTCGACGCGATCTTCGACAAGGCCGTCGCGAAGGCGTAGCGCCGCTCCGGCGCGATTCCGCGGGGCGCGGGCGGCTCGGCCGCCCGCGCCCCGCCCGTTTCCGCGTCCCGCCGGACCGGCCCTCCGCCGGACTTCCGCGGCGGACGGCGTTGTGGTAGAATGCCCGCCATGTACATCGGACTCCTGTTCGCGGTTCTCACGGGCCTCACGTGGGTGATCACCGGCGCGATCGTCGGTCTGGCGGAGCGGCGCGGCTGCGGCGCGTTCCGCCAGCAGCTCGTGAGCACGCTCTATTCGATCGGGGCCGTGTCGCTGGCGCTCGTCGCGGGCGGGCGGCTCCTGCCGGACGCCCCGGCGTTCGCGTTCTCGGCGGCGGCCCGGCCGGCGCTGCTGATGGCGGCATGGGGGTTCCTCAACTTCTGGATGATCTTCTTCATGGGGCGCGCGATGGCGCGCGGTCCGAACGGGCTGGCCTGGACGGTCACGCAGTCCGGTCTCGTGTTTCCGTTCCTGATGGGCGTTCTGTCGGGTAATTCGCCCCTCACCTGGGCGCGTGCTGCGGGGTTCGCGCTCATCGTCGGAAACGTGGTCGTCTCGGGCGCCGCGAAGGGCGGATCTTCCAAAGGGGGTTCGACCCTGCGGTGGTTCCTGCCGGCGCTGGCGGCGTTCGTCCTGTGCGGCGCGAACCAGTGCGCGGTGAACCTCGTGTCCTACGACGGGGTCGTGCCCCCGCAGATGCGCCCGGCGAACCTGGAGCGCATGTTCTGGGGCGCCGCCGGGACGCTCGCCGCGTGGACCGTCTTCGTCGCCGGCAAGCGCCTGATGGAGGGACCGGCGCCCCGCGACCCGGACCTGCGCGGCAAGTACCTTTTCCTGCTCAAGGTCTGCGGGCTGGCGCTCGTCCCGGGATTCGTGGCGAGCTGTTGGTTCCACTTCAACGCGCTGGACCGCCTGCAGGCGGCCGGGGCGATCGCGGTCGCCTCGCCCATGGAGGTGAACGCCTGCCTTCTCGGCTTTTTCCTCTACGGGCGCCTGGCGCTGCGGGAGCGGACGACGGCGTTGCAGAACGCCGCCTTCGCGCTGGGGCTGCTGGGCGTCGTCCTGATCGCGCTGGGGTAGCGCGGGGCCGCTACGCGAGGCGCTCGATCGCGCGGTGCGCGATGTCGGAGCGGTAGTAGGCGTCCGCGAACTTGATTTTGACGACGCCGCGGTAGGCGGCGGCGACGGCCTCCTTGATGCCGTCGCCGAGAGCGGTCACGCCGAGGACCCGGCCGCCGTCCGTGAGGGCCGCGCCGCCTTCGGCGGGCTTGGTTCCGGCATGGAAGACGACGACGTCCGGCTGGGCGGCCGCCTCGTCGAGCCCTTCGATCAGGTCGCCCTTCTTGTAGGTTTCGGGATAGCCGCCCGCGACCATGACGACGCAGACGGCGGAACGCGGGTCGATTTCGAGCTTGACCTTGTCGAGCGTGCCGTCCATGCAGGCGCGGAGCGGCTCCAGGAGCGGGCTCGAGAGGCGAGCGAGGACCGCCTGCGTCTCGGGGTCCCCGAAGCGGCAGTTGAACTCCAGGACCTTCGGTCCGTTGGCGGTGAGCATGAGGCCGGCGTAGAGGACGCCGCGGTAGACGATCCCGCGGGCCTTGAGCTCGCGGACGACCGGAAGGAAGACCTGGGATTCGACGACGGCGAGCATGTCGGGCGTCATCGCCGGGGCGGGCGAATAGGCGCCCATGCCGCCGGTGTTGGGGCCCTTGTCGCCGTCGAGCAGGCGCTTGTGGTCCTGGGCGGAAGGCAGAAGGGCGACGTGTTCGCCGTCCACGAACGCCAGAAGGGACGCTTCCTCGCCGTCGAGGTATTGCTCGACGAGGACCGAATCGGCCGCGGCGCCGAACTTGCGGGCGTCGAACATGTCGGCGATCGCGGCGTCGACGTCCTCCTTCGTCATGCAGACGCTCACGCCCTTGCCGGCGGCCAGGCCGTCGGCCTTGAGGACGACGGGGATGCCGAGCCGGGCGACGGCCTCGCGGGCCTCCCCGGCGGTGCGGACGACCTCCGCCTCGGCGGTGGGGACCTGGGCGGCGCGCATGACGTCCTTTGCGAACTCCTTGCTGCCCTCCATGCGGGCGGCGGCGGCGCAGGGGCCGAAAATGGCGAACCCTTCGGCCTGGAAGGCGTCCACGACGCCGAGGCAGAGGGGAACTTCCGGGCCGACGACGGTGAAATCGGGGCGGTTCTCGCGGGCCCAGGCGACGAGGCCGGCCACGTCCTTGGCGGCGACCGGGACGTTCGTGGCGATCGCGGCCGTGCCGGCGTTGCCGGGGGCGCAGAAGAGCTCGGCGGACGGGTCGTCCTCGCGGAGCTTCCAGGCGATGGCGTGTTCGCGGCCGCCGTTGCCGATGACGAGAATCTTCATGGTAGGGGATCGGATTTCGTGAAAACGGGCGAGATGCTACCAAATCCGGCCCCGCGGCGCAATCCCCCTTCCGGTCGCGGTCCGCGACGGCGCTCACGGCCGGCGGGCGAGTCGCCAGACGAGGTCCGCGGACGCCGCCGAACCGCCTTCGAGCGAGACTTCGAGAGGGCCGTCCGACGGCAGTTCGGCGACATCGAAGAACGCGGCTCGCTTCACGCCGGGCGGCACGTCGCGCCGCGCGATTTCCGCCCCGCCGCACCGCAGGACGGCGACCGGTCTCGCCCGGCCGCCGGCGCGGACGTCCCCGAACACGGCGCGGGCGGCGATGCGGTCGCCGGCGCGGGGCGGGCGGCTGGCCGGGGGCTCTTCGGCTCGGCCGAAGGCGGCGGCCGCGCGCGTGCCGGCGTCGAGGTATTTCGAGACGGATGCGTCGAGCCGGCAGGCGGGGAACTGCTCGACCAGGACGTCCGGGATTCCGTGCGCCGTCGCGCCCTCGAGGAAGCCCGGGCTGAACCGCTGGAAAATGAGCGCGCGGACCCGGCCGACGCCTTTCGCGAACGGGAACCTCACGTCTCCGTCCTTTCCGCGCCAGGAGGCAAGCGAAAAGCGCATGAACGAATCGTGCGCCAGCAGGACCGAGATTCCGCCTCCCTCGCGCTTCGTGGCCACGTTGCAGTAGGGGTAGCGCGCCGCGTTGTGGACGACGCCGTCGTCGTCCTGGACCTCGCCCGGGACCGAAACCTCGAGCCGGATCGACCGCCGCCAGCAGCCCGGCGCCTCGCCCGCGAGAACGGCGGGGGGCGGTTCGTCGTACCACGGCGGGGTTTCGCCGATCCGGTCCGGGAAGAGTTCCCGGAGCCGGCGGTTGATCCGGTCGTAGAGCAGCCACTCCCCGTAGGCGTTCGGGTGGTGGTCTCGGTCGAAAAACGTCTCGCGTCCGGCCGCGAAGGCGGCCGCGAAGTCGTCGTCGGCGAACAGGACGTCGTCGCGCGCCGGGGAATCCGCGAGCGCTTCCCGGACCTGCGCGGCGACGTTGTTCCCGCGGTGGCGCCGGATCGCGGGATACAGCTCCTGCCACCGGGCCTGGGCTTTCGTGACGGCGGGGACCTCCAGCACGGCGGCGCCGATCGCGCGGCCCCATTCGCGGCGCCCCTCGAAAAGGACGATCCAGTCCGCGAGTTCCGCCGGCGATAGCTCCTTGGCGCCGAGATAGTCGTCCAGCTCCGGCCAGTCGCCGCCGCGCCGGAAAACCCAGTTTCCGTGTCCGGGCACCTCGCGTCCGACCGGCGTCTTGAGCCGTCGGAACGACTGGTCGCGGTGGAAGAGCAGGAGCTCGGTTCGCCAGGGCAGGGCGTCTCCGTACCACGATTCCCACGCGCGGCCGAACTCCGCCGGCGCGACGCTCCGCGGGGTGCCTTTCCTCAACGTCGGGTACGGCGCGGAATTGCGCTTTTCGCCGGCCGAGTCGAACGCCGCCCACGAGACGGCCCCCGTGCGGCGCAGGACGATCCGCGCGACCTGGGGAAAAGCCAGGGCGGCGCTCCAGAACGCGAGGAAGGCGGCGGGCAGGATCCTGTTCATCGCGGCGCCTTTCAGAACTGGAAGTAGAGGAAGGACCGCCGCGTGGAGGCGGCGAGGAACAGCAGGGCGAGCACGCCGAGCGCCGTCGCCGCGAGGCTTTCGAGCGTCCAGACGAACCACTCCGGGAGGACGCGCCGAGCGAGGCGCCGCAGCGCCGGGACGACGGGAAGCGAAAGGACGGCGCCCGCGGCGAGGGCGACGGAGACGACCGGCGTGCAGTCGAGCCACAGCGTGCGGGCCTCCCGGGCGACGGGCTCCAGCCCCGCGAGCGAACGCAGCAGGGAGCCCGCGGCGGCGGGCGTGGCGGAGCGGAAGAGGATCCAGCCGAAGGCGACCGCGGCAAGCGTCCAGGCGTGCGCCGCGAGGAACCGCGGCGCGGCGATCCACGCGGGCCGGTCCGGGGGAGGCGCGCCTTTGCGGCGCTTCGGTCCGAACAGGCGTTCGGCGCAGACGAGCAGCCCGTGCCAAAGCCCCCAAAGCAGGAACGTCCACCCCGTGCCGTGCCAGACGCCGCACGCCGCGAAGACGGCCATCGAGTTGAGGCACGCCCGCGCCGCGCCGCACCGGCTGCCTCCGAGCGGGAAGTAGAGATAGTCGCGGAGCCACGAGGAGAGCGAGACGTGCCACCGGCGCCAGAATTCGCGGACCGAGGCCGAGCCGTAGGGCCAGAGGAAGTTCTCCTTGAAATCGAACCCGAGCGTCCGCCCCAAGCCGATCGCCATGTCGGAATAGCCCGAGAAGTCGAAGTAGAGCTGCAGCGAATACGCCGCCACGCCCAGCGCCGCCATGCCGGGCGACATTCCCCGCCCGGCGTCCGCGAGCTCCCAGACCGCGTCCGCGAACGGCGCGAGCTGGTTGGCGAGGAGGACCTTCTTGGCGAGACCGACGAGCAGCCGCCGGAAGCCGGACGCCGCGAGCGGCGCCGAGAAGGGGCGCGAGCGGAACGACTCCGCGACGTCCGCCCACCGGACGATCGGCCCCGAGACGAACACCGGGAACAGCGCCATCCAGCAGATCGTGTCGAGCGGGTTGCGCGGGGGCGGGCGGACGCCGCGCGCGGCGTCCCACACGCAGGACATCGACCGGAAGACCCAGAAGCTGATTCCCAGCGGAAACGCGATCGCGGGGGCGGGCACGAGCGGACAGCCCGCCGCCGCGTCGATCCACCGGGCGAGGACGCCGCCGTATTTGAAAAAGCACAACAGCCCCAGGTCGGCCGCGAGCGCGAGGGCGAGCAGTGCCTTGCGAAGGCGCGGGCGCCGCGCCGCCGAGACCGCGCGGGCGAACAGGTCGGTCCCGGCCGCGCAGCCGAGGAACCACGGCAGCCCCGGCAGGTCCGAGAGGAAGCACGCCGCGAGCGACGCGGCGAGCAGCCATGCGTTCGCGGCCGCCGTCGCGTGGCGCCACCGCCGCCCCGCCGCCTGCAGCGCCCAGTGCCCGAAGAGCACCGGAGGCAGGAACGCCGTGAGGAAGAAGAGACTTCCGAATGCCATGCGGCGGAACGGAAAAAGCGGACGCTACTTGATCGTCTCGGCGCCGAGCGCCGTGGACTGGCGCACGAGCGTCGTCTTCTCGTAGCACGCGAACGCGCCCTCGACGAGGTCGCGGCGCGGCTTCGGCGTGAAGAGCGAGACGACCGGGACGATGACGAGGCCCGCGAGCATCGCGATCGCGCCGGAGTGGATCGGGGTCATCGCCGTGCCGGGCCAGAGCACGGGCTTCCAGCCGAACGCGTTCGCCGTCGTGAGGCAGACCGCGAAGACGAAGCACGCCCAGCACGAGGCGGTCGTCACGCGTTTGCTGTACAGCGCGTAGAGGAACGGCGCGAGGAAGGAGCCGGCCATCGCGCCCCACGAGACGCCCATCATCTGCGCGATGAAGGCGATCGGGCTCGTGCTGTTGTACTGCACGAGCGCGAGGGCCGCGCTGATCGCGATGAAGACGACGAGGAGGACGCGGATGCAGAGCACCTGCGACTTCGGCTTCATGTCCTTCACGACCGTGCCGCGGATGAAGTCGATCGTGAGCGTCGAGCTCGACGTGATGACGAGCGAGGAGAGCGTCGACATCGACGCGGAGAGGACGAGCACCACCACCAGCGCCATCAGCAGGCCGTCCGTCGAGATCGCCGCCCGGAGCATCTCCGGGATGACCGAGTCGAAGCCCTGCGCGGGATTGCCGTTCGGGGCGAGGCCGATCTCGGCCGAGAAGAGGCGGCCGAATCCGCCGAGGAAGTAGCAGCCGCCGGCGATCGCGAACGCGAAGAGCGTCGAGATGAGCGTGCCCTTCTTGATCGAGCCCTCGTTCTTGATCGCATAGAACTTCTGCACCATCTGCGGCAGGCCCCACGTGCCGAGCGACGTGAGGACCACGACGAAGAGCAGGTTGAGCGGGTCGGGCCCGAGGAACGACGTGAAGATGCCCGGCGAGGGCCCGGCGCCCGGGACGATCTCCGGTCCGGGCACGCGCGCGAGGCCGTCCATCGCGGCCATCAGACCGCCCTTGCTCGCGAGCACGGCGAGGATGATCGCCGCGATGCCGAAGAGCATCACGACGCCCTGGATGAAGTCGTTGATGGCGGTCGCGAGGTAGCCGCCCGCGATCACGTAGACGGCGGTGAGGACGGCCATCACGACGATGCAGGCCGAGTAGGAGAAGCCCGGGAACGCCATCGAGAAGAGTCGCGAGAGGCCGTTGTAGAGCGAGGCCGTGTAGGGGATGAGGAAGACGAAGATGATCGCGGAGGCGGCGAGCTTGAGCGAGGGGGAGCCGAAGCGCTTGGCGAAAAAGTCGGGCATCGTCGCGGAATCGAGGTGCTGCGTCATGATGCGCGTGCGGCGGCCGAGGACGGCCCACGCGAGGAGCGAGCCGACGAGCGCGTTGCCGATGCCGGCCCAGGTCGCGCTGATGCCGTAGCGCCAGCCGAACTGGCCGGCGTAGCCGACGAACACGACGGCGGAGAAGTAGCTCGTGCCGTAGGCGAAGGCGGTGAGCCAGGGGCCGACGGTGCGGCCGCCGAGGACGAAGCCGTCGACGCTGGCGGCCTTGCGGCGGCACCAGAAGCCGATGGCGATCAGGTAGGCGAGGAGGAGCGCGATTTTCATGGTCGGAAGGTCGGCGAGTCGGAAGATCGGAAAGTCAATTCGGCATGCGAATCAGGCCTGCACGCCGGCGAGGAGGGGCTGGTTGTGGGCGTAGAGGGCGTCGTTCACGGCGAGCAGGTCGTGGACGCCGCGGTCGAGGAAGAAGCGGACGATGAGGTCGCCGACGTTCGCCCGCGAGAGCGAGTAGCCGGCCGAACCGAGAAGCGCCTCGGCCTGGACGCGGTCGAGGCCGAGGACGAACGCGAGCGCGACGGCGACTTCCTTTTTCGGGACTTCGCCGCTGCGGATGCGGCTGAACGTGCTCTTGGAGATGCCGGCGCGGGAATAGACGTCCACGTCCGCAAGGCCGCTGCGGCGGATCGCGTCGAAAATCCGGTCGCGGAAACTGCGTTGCGCGCAGTCGTGCAGATAGGCCGCGAGCGCGGCCTCTTCCGGCGGCTCTTTCGAGCCTTCGCGCCGGAGGTACTCGTCGAGTTCCTCCCGGAGCCGGTCGGAGAGGGGGCGCGGCATGGCCGGTTAGGCGTCCTTGTAGCCGTTCGGGTTCTTCGACTGCCAGTTCCAGGCGTCGCGGCACATGTCGTCGGAGTCGCGCTTCGTCTTCCAGCCGAGGAGCTGCAGCGCCTTCGAGGCGTCCGCGTAGCAGGCCGCGGCGTCGCCGGGGCGGCGCGGACCGAACCGGTGCGGGAGCGGGCGGCCGATCGCCTTCTCGAACGAGGCGACGAGCTGCGCGACGGAGACGCCCGAGCCGGAGCCGAGGTTGATCGCGGTGCAGCCGGGGAGGTCCGAGACCTTTGCGAGCGCCGCGACGTGGCCCTCCGCCAGGTCGCACACGTGGATGTAGTCGCGGACGCCGGTGCCGTCGGGCGTCGGGTAGTCGTTCCCGAAGATCGTGAGCTCCTTGAGGCGGCCGACCGCGACCTGCGTGATGTAGGGCATCAGGTTGTTCGGGATGCCGGCGGGGTCCTCGCCCATCAGGCCGCTCTCGTGCGCGCCGACGGGGTTGAAGTAGCGCAGCAGCAGGAAGTGCCACGCCGGGTCGGCGGCGGCCATCGCGCGCATGATCTCCTCGAGCCAGAGCTTCGTCGCGCCGTAGGGATTGAGGGCGGAAAGGGGCGCGGTCTCCTTCAGCGGGAGATTCGCCGGGTCGGGGTTGCCGTAGACCGTCGCCGAGGAGGAGAAGATGAAGTTGCGGACCTCGTGCTTCCGGAGCTCGTCCAGGAGGACGAGCGTCCCGGCGACGTTGTTCTGGTAGTACTCCCAGGGCTTCGCGACGGACTCGCCGACGGCCTTGTAGCCGGCGAAGTGGATGACGGCGTCGAACTTCTCCGAGTCGAGGACGGAGCGGACGACGGAGCGGTCGCCGATGTCGCCCACGACGAGGCGCGGGCGCTTCCCGCTGATCTTCTCGACGCGGTTCAGGGACTCGGGCGAGCTGTTCGACAGGTTGTCGAGGACCGTGATCGTGTGGCCCGCGGCATAGGCCGCGACGCAGGTGTGGCTGCCGATGTATCCGGCGCCGCCGGTGACGAGGATGTTCATGGTTGGGGGCGCGGAATGGGTCCGCGGACGGCCGGAATGCTAGCACATCCGTTCCCGAATGTCACGCGCGGCGCGGCGCTTTGCTTTTCAGCCCGTTTCTGGTAGCATTCCCCCCGCCATGAGCGCCGACCGGCTCCTCGATTTCCGCTTCGCGGTTTCCAACACCGAAATCCTCGTCCCGCCGTCCGGGACGCTGGAGACGTTCGGGAACACCATTCTCGGCTACGTGCTCGTGTGCGAGACGATGGACAACGTCGACCGCTGCCGGATCCGCACGGGGCGCATGAAACTCGCGCGCCCGCAGATCGTCACGCCCGCGGCGTACTCGGAAATGCTGCTGGAGGGCTTCGGCGAAGAGGCTCGCAAGTACGCGAAGTGGCTCGCCGAGAACGAGGATTCCGTCCGGATCCTGCGCTACGGCTACACGTTGCGGCGCGAGTCGTTCAGTGAGGAGACGGTGGGGCGCCCGCTTGCGGAGGTCGAGGCGGAGGCGAGGCGCGACGTCGAATCGCGCGCCGATCCCTACCTGGCTCTCGTCCGCGGCGTGGACGAGCCGTGGGACGTGTGCCTCGTGCGGCTCTTCTGGGAGGTCGTGTCGAAGTCGGCGCGGAAGAACGTCGCGGAAATGGCCGAGCGGCGGATGTTCGACCGCAAGGACGCCCTCGGGCCGGAGGTCCGCGGGGAGATCGAGCGGGCCTTCGCGGCCGCGGAGCGCGATCCGTCGCTCGTGAAGGAGCTCGGCGCGCTGCTGCAGCGGCGCGGCGCCTTCGAAGCGTACGAGGAACGGTTTTTCGCGTTGATCCGCCGGTAGCGCGCCGCGGCCGTTACCGCTTCGTCCAGACGGTTACCGAAACGTTCTTGCGGCGGCCCCACTTGCGCGCTTCGCGTTCGGAGGGGAACCACAGGTCCAGCCGGTGGGGGCCCTTGATGTCGCCGCCGCGGTCCTCGACCGTCGCGTAGCCGTAGCCGGGGACGTGCAGGACCGTGCCGAACGGGTAGTAGTCCGTGTCGGCCGCCGCGGTGCCGTGCTTCGCGCGCGAGCCGCTCGCGGTGACGCCGACGGCCTTGGGCTTTCCCTTGTTCGGGCCGCTCGCGACCACCGGCTTTCCGTGCCGGTCGTACGTCCAGTTGCAGGACTTCTGGCCGGAGTCGTAGCCGGTGACTTCCATTTTCACCGTGCGTCCGGACATGCCGTCGCGCGAGGGGACGCCGTACACGCGGCATCCCTCCATCGCCGCGAACGAGACGAGGACCGCCGCGAGCGCGGCGACCGACAGCGCCCGCTGGGCGAGGGCGTTCACGGCGGAAATCGCGGAACCGGTGCTTCCCATGGCGGCGGATGTTACCAAAACCGCTCTCGCGAATCAACCGGCGCCGGTTGATTCGGGGGCGGGGATTTGGTAGGATGGCGCGCCATGAAACCACGCGCGCAGGGATTGCGGCAGATGTCGCTGCTGGACGGTGCCGCGGCGCCCGCCGGGGGCGGCGCCGAGCCGGCGTTCGACCCGTCGCAGCCGCTCGCGAGCCGCATGCGGCCGGAGTCGCTCGAGGAGGTCGTCGGGCAGCGGCAGCTGCTCGGCGAGGGCAAGGCGCTGCGGCGGATGATCGAGGAGGACCGCGTCCCGTCGATGATCCTCTGGGGGCCGCCGGGCGTCGGCAAGACGACGCTCGCCAACGTGATCGCGAGGAGCACCAAGGCCGAGTTCGTCCCCTACAGCGCCGTCACGAGCGGCATCAAGGAGCTCAAGGACCTCATGGCCCGCGCCGAGCAGGCGCGGCGGCTCGGGATCCGCACGGTGCTGTTCGTGGACGAGATCCACCGCTTCAACAAGGCGCAGCAGGACGCGTTCCTGCCGTACGTCGAGCAGGGCAGCGTGACGCTGATCGGCGCGACGACCGAGAACCCGAGCTTCGAGGTCAATTCCGCGCTGCTTTCGCGCTGCAAGGTGTTCGTGCTGGAGTCGCTCTCGGAGGACGACGTGGCGGCGCTGCTGCGGCGCGCGCTGGAGAGCCCGAAGGGGTTCGGCGGCGTGCCGATCCGCGCGGACGACGCGACGCTGCGCCGCATCGCCGTGAACGCGAACGGCGACGCGCGCCTCTCGCTCAACACGCTCGAGGCGGCGGTCGCCAACGCGCGGGTCGACGACGAGGGCGTGCGCGTGGTGGACGAGGCGGTGCTGGCGGATCTCGTGGACCGCAAGGCGCTGCTCTACGACAAGGGCGGCGAGGAGCACTACAACGTCATCTCGGCGCTGCACAAGTCGATGCGCAACTCCGACCCGGACGCGGCGCTCTACTGGCTCGCCCGGATGCTCGAGGCGGGCGAGGACCCGCTCTACGTGGCGCGGCGGTGCATCCGGTTCGCGAGCGAGGACGTGGGGCTCGCGGACCCGAACGCGCTGCTGCTCGCCAACGCCGCGTGGGAGGCATGCCACAACATCGGCATGCCGGAGTGCAACTGCGCGCTCGCGCAGGTCGTCACGTACCTGTCGCTCGCGCCGAAGTCCAACGCGATGGAGGCGGCGTACCTGGCCGCCGCGCGGGACGCGCAGGAGCGCATGGCCGAGCCGGTGCCGCTGCAGATCCGCAACGCGCCGACGCGGCTCATGAAGGAGCTCGACTACGGCAAGGGCTACACCTACGCGCACGACACGGACGAGAAGATCGCGCGCATGTCGTGCCTGCCGGACTCGCTCGCCGGGCGGCGCTACTACGAGCCGGCCGGGCTCGGCGCCGAGGCGCGCATGAAGGCGCGTCTCGAGGCGGTGCGCGATTGGCGCGAGGGCCGGACGGAGACGCCGCCGTTCTCGACGCCCGCTTTCGGCGCACCCCCGCGGCCGTAGTGATTTCAGACATTTCCATTGAAGAGTTTCATTGTCAGTCTCGTCTTTCTGTTCGCTGCGGCTTCCGCTTTCGCCGCCGCGGCGCCGGCGGACTTCCCCACGAACGCGCCGCCGAACGCGGGGCTGTGGCAGACGCGGCTGGCGGGCGAATGGAACAAGACCAACCCGATCGCGACCACCGAGGCCGCCGGCGCGTGCCGCCTGCCCGGCCCGGCGATGGCGCATTTGCGCGAGGATCGGGACTTCCGCTGGGGCGGCCACGCCTTCCGCTGGAAGAACTTCGAGACCTGGGCCTACGCGGGCTACCTGTTCATGACCGGCGGCGTGCAGTACGTCTTCGGCAAGTACTTCGACGACAGCTGCCTGCTCCGCCTCGACGGCCGCACGGTGATCGAGCACGATTTCTGGAACGAGTTCGCGACCGGCACGTTCGTCCCCGAGGAGACGGGCTGGCACGCGATCGAGATCCGCCTCGGCAACCGCGACGGAAACGCCGGCCCCTACGGCGAATGGAACGGCGCGGGCTTCGGTCTCGCCTTCAACACGGCCGGCGTGAAGTCCCCGAGGCCGACCTCCGCCTGGACGCCCCTTCGCGACGACACGGGCGCGCTCCTGCGGACCGCCCCCGACGACTGGGTTCCGCCGCCGCTTCCTCCGCCGGATCCCGCCGCGCTCGCCGCGATGATCCCCGGCCAGCTTGCGCTCGGCGGCGACGACGTCTACCGCGTCGGCCGCGACATCGTGCACGTCTTCCGCACGGGCGGCGTCTTCCGCGCGCTCGTCCCGCTGGAGGCGCGCGTCCTCGCCGTGGGCGGCGGCGGCATGGGCGGTGCGGAGATCGGCGGCGGGGGCGGCGGCGGCGCGGTCGTCGAGCGAACCGTCGCGCTCCGGACGAACGACCTCTACCGCGTCACCGTCGGCGCTGGCGCCCGGCGCAACCCGAAGGACGCCTGGGTGGTCTGCAGTGGCGGCGACACGCTCTTCGGCGGCGTCGTCGCGGCCGGCGGCGGCGGCGGCGGCAGCTGGCGCAACGGGGCCGGCGGCGCGGG
>CADBEF010000003.1 GCA_902793555.1 uncultured bacterium
GATGTCGTCGGCGAGCACGGACGCGTCGCCCATCTCGCCCATCGCGGCGACGGTGCCGAACGCGCCGAGGAGGCCGACGACGGTGCCGAAGAGGCCGAGGAGCGGCGAAAGCGTCGCGGCGGTCGAGATCATCGAGGCCTTGCGGTTCTCGAGGCGCAGCTCGCGGGCGAGCTTGTCCTCGGCGATCGTCTTGGCCTCCTGGTAGCCCGCCTTTTCGCGGTGCCGGAAGACGGTCTCGACGACGCGGGCGAGGATCGACCCGGACGTGCGGCACAGCTCGGCCACCTCGTCGGTCTTGCCGGCCTTCCAGAGCTCGACGACCCTGTCGGCGAACCCGTCGGGCGCCATGCGCGAGCGGCGCAGGTTGCAGAAACGCTCGAGCGCGCAGCCGAGGCCGAGCACGGACAGGAGCGCGATGAAGTACATCGTGTTGCCGCCCTGCTCCCAGTAGATGCGCCACCGCTCCGCGCCGGAGATCTCCTTCGTGGCTTCGGCCGCGGCCCCCTCGGCCGCCGGCTCCGCTTCGGCCGGCTGCGCGGCTTCCGCCGCTTCGGCCGCCGCCGGCGCCTCGGCCGCAGGCTCGGCCTTGGCCGCCTCCTGCGCCCACGCGGCCCTCAGGAACAGCACGCCCGCCAGCGCGAGCGCCGTCATTGCAAGTCTCGTCTTCATGTCGTCCGGTTTCCTTCTAGATCAGGCCGGCGGCGGCTTCCTTCACCAGCTCGCGGCCGATGACGTCGCGCTGGATCTGGTTGGTGCCCTCGTAGATCTGCGTGATCTTCGCGTCGCGCATCATCTTCTCGACGGGGTACTCCTTCATGTAGCCGTAGCCGCCGAGCGCCTGGACGGCGTCGGTGGTGACGGACATCGCCACGTCGGAGGCGTAGCACTTGGCCATGGCGGAGATCTTCGAGATGTCCTTCGCGCCGCTGTCCATGTACTGCGCGCAGCGGTAGACGAGCGCCTTGGCGGCCTCGACCTTCATCGCCATGTCGGCGAGCATGAAGCGGTAGCCCTGGTTGGCGTTGAGCGGCTGGCCGAACTGGTGGCGCTCGCGCGAGTACTTGATCGCGCATTCGAGCGCGCCCTCGGCGATGCCGAGCGCCTGCGCGGCGACGGACGGGCGGGAGCGGTCGAGCGTCTTCATCGCGACGAAGAACCCGCGTCCCTCGCCCCAGATGACGTTCTCCTTCGGGACGCGGCAGTCCTGGAACACGAGCTCGCGCGTGGAGGACGCGCGGATGCCCATCTTGTTCTCCTTCTTGCCGTAGGTGAAGCCGGGCGTGCCGTCCTCGACGACGAAAAACGTCGCGCCGCGCGCGCCCTTGGCGCGGTCGGTCGTGGTGCAGACGGTGTAGATCTTCGCCTCGCCGCCGTTGGTGATCCACTGCTTGGTGCCGTTGAGGACGTAGCAGTCGCCGTCCTTCACCGCGGTCGTGGCGACGCCCGCGGCGTCCGACCCGGCGTTCGCCTCGGTGAGGGCGAACGCGGCGATCTCGCCGGCGGCGATGCGGGGCAGGTACTTGGCCTTCTGCTCGTCGTTGCCGCAGAGCAGGATCGGGAGCGTGCCGAGCGCGGTTCCGAAGAGCGAGAGGGCGATGCCGGCGCAGTACTTGGAGAGCTCCTCGACGGCGATCACCATGTCCATCGTGTTGCCGCCCATGCCGCCGTACTGCTCGGGGATGAACAGGCCGAAGAGGCCCGCGTCCGCGAAGTCCTTGACGATATCGTGCGGGAAGACGCCCTCCGCGTCGTACTTCTCGCGGACGGGGACGATCTTCTTCTCGCCGATCTCGCGGCAGAGGTTCTTGATTTCGAGTTGGAGTTCGGTCAGGCCGAAGTCGGCGGGTTTGTCCATGGCGTGGAGGGCGGGTTGGTGTGTTCGAAACGCCCGGAATGCTACCAAAAATCAGGCGGTTTGCAAACGGCAAAAATTTTCCGCTTGCATTCGTTCCGGGTTTTTGCTAGAGTTGCCACCCGTCTTCGCGACACACGGCCTTCGGGCCCGGTCGCCGGACCGCGCGCGTCTCTCGCCCAATTGGATAGAGCACCTGACTACGGATCAGGAGGTTGCAGGTTCGAATCCTGCGAGACGCGCCATTCTTGCGGGGTAGAGCAACCCGGTAGCTCGTCAGGCTCATAACCTGAAGGTTAGATGTTCAAATCATCTCCCCGCAACCAACTTGGAACCCGCCGCGGCGCACGCCCGGCGGGTTCCCTTTTTCGCGCGGACCTGCTAGAATGCGCCGCCATGGACACGACGAAAGCCACCGACATCCTCGCGGACCTGATCCGCCGCGCCTCCACGGAACTGCCCGCCGACGTCCTCGACGCGCTCGCCCGCGCCGAAGAGGCCGAGGCGCCGGGCGGGCCGGCGCGCGCGTCGCTGGCGACGATCCGCGAGAACGCCCGCATCGCCCGCGAAGGCTCCGTTCCCGCCTGCCAGGACACCGGCACGCCGTCCTTCTGGTTCGACCTGCCGGACGGAACCCCCGTCCTGCCCCTGCGCGAGGCGGTCCGCGAAGCGGTCGCCCGGGCGACCGCCGCCGGGCACCTGCGCCTGAACGTGATCGAGGTGCCGTCGGGGCGGCAGGTTTCGTCCAACTTCGCGGAGGGTTCGCCCGCGATCCATTTCCGCTTCGGTCCGCCGGAAACGACCGAGCCGCGCGCGACGGTCCTCCTGAAGGGCGGCGGCTCGGAGAACCAGGGCCGCCAGTATTCGCTGCCCGATTCCGGGCTCGGCGCGGGCCGCGACGCGGAGGGCGTCCGCCGGTGCCTGCTCGACGCCGTCTGGCGCGCGCAGGGAGCTGGCTGCGCGCCGGGCGTGCTCGGCGTCTGCGTCGGCGGCGACCGCGCGGGCGCCTTCGCGTGCGCCAAGGAGCAGCTGCTGCGCCCGCTCGCGGACGAATCGCCCGACCCGGCGCTGGCGGCGCTGGAGAAACGCGTCCTCGCGGAGGCGAACGGCCTGGGCGTCGGCCCGATGGGCCTGGGCGGCCGCACGACGCTGCTGGGCGTCAAGATCGCGGCGAGGCCGCGCGTCCCGGCGTCGCATTTCGTCACGGTCGCCTACAACTGCTGGGCCGTGCGGCGCGCGTCCGCCCCGCTGGCGTAACGCGGGTCGAAGCCGCCGCCCGCACTTGCCGCGGCCGGGGACGGAAAAGGAACGGGGCGGGCGCTCGACGCGCCCGCCCCGTTCAGCGGAGCCGGATCGTCCCTACCGGACGAACTTCCACTCGCCGTCGGGATCGCGGTAGAGCGTCCCGGAGGGCTTGGCGGCGCCGGGATCGACGAAGCGCCAGTTGCCGTCGGCGTCGCGCACGAGCGTGCCCTCGCCGCGGGCGGCCTCGCGGAAGGACCAGGTGCCGGTCGCGTCGCGGAGCCAGGTCCAGTAGGACCAGGTGCCGTCGCCGTTGTCGACCATCTTGCCGTAGTCGGCGTAGATCTTCACGCGGTAGAAGCCGGCGGTGAAGTCGACGCCCTCGGCCTGGTCGGCCGGCGTCATGCGGGCCGTGCCGGGCGCGGAGAGGTGGTCGTTGACGCCGTCGCCGGCCGCGTAGAAGACCGCGCCGTCGTCGTTGGCGACGTCGAACGTGGCGACGACGCCCCACGCCGGATCGTCGAGCGCGGCCTTGCGCTGCAGCTCGTACGTCAAGACGACGCCGGGCCGGAGGGCCGGGTAGGCGATGTCGACGTACGGAACGCCGTTTTCGTCGAAGGCGAGCGCGGGCACGGCGTAGGGCACGGCTTCGTCCGCCTTGTTCGGATCGGAGCCGGCGAGGAACTCCTCGAGGTCGCCGATGCCGTCGCCGTCCGTGTCCGTCAGGTGCGTGTCGGTGCCGGTCACGAGGATTTCCATCGCGTCCGTGAGGCCGTCCAGGTCCGTGTCGGGCGTGCGCGGGTCGGAGTCGAGGACGCCGTCCGCGTATTCCTCCCAGTAGGCGAGGCCGCCGGCGGAGGAGGTCTGGTAGCCGCTGACGGAGAGGGTTCCGCCGAGTTTCCACCACTCCCACGCGTCGGGCAGCAGGTCGTTGTCCGTGTCGCGGTCGTGCAGGACGATCATGAGGCCCTTGACGTCGTCGCGGACGACGATCGGCGAGGCCGCCGGGTCGAGGTTCGGGCTGACGGTGCCGGTCTGGACGGCGACGCCCTGCGTTTCCCAGTCGTCCGCCACGCCGTTTCCGTTGGAATCGACGAACGCGCGGATCGCGTAGACGCCGCCGACGAGGTTCGACACGGCGAAGGCGCCCTTTTCGCGGCGCACGGTCTGCAAGACCGGAACGCCGGAAACGGAGGTGCTCGTCTTCGCCTGGTCGGCGACCTTGAACACCTGGAGCACGAGGTCGTGCGGGAACGTCTTCTTGACGAGGACGATGCGCAGGCCGGACGCGGGCTTCTTGGCGAACTCCAGGTGGATGTCGCCCGTCTCGTAGTCGATCGTGCCGGACCAGGCCGTGCTGGTGGCGTTGGTCGTGCTGGAGGCGTAGAGGATGCCGTCGGCGGCGGAGTCGTTGAAGAACTCCTCGGCCCACGTGCCCTCGCCCGCCTGCCAGTTGTCGGGCGTTTCCGTTCCCTGCGCCTGCGGCGCGCGGACGAGCAGGACGCCCATCGCGCCGGGCGCGACCAGGCCCGGATCGACGTTCGCCTCGAACGTGTTGTCGGCGGCGACGCCGGCGGTCGTTCCGAGTTCGGCGACGACTTCGCGTTCCATCACCTTTCCGTAGTACCGGATGGTTCCTTCGGCGGTGTAGAGACCGCGGTTCTCGCCGGAGTTGTCGAGGTGGAACTTCTCCTGGACGGCTTGCTGGCCGTAGACCGTCGTCTGCACGCGCGTGCGCTCGGTGATGCGGTACATGTAGTAGCCGTCCTCGAGCGCGAGGAACTTCTTGGGATCCTCGAGCTGCGGCGTGGCGGTGTAGTAGTAGAGGTCCGTGCCGGGCTTGCCGTGGCAGAGCGGGAATCCGACCGTGAGGTCCTCGACGACGGGCGTGCCCGTGTCGTCGTCCGGTCCGGAGAGCTTGTACAGGTCGAACCGGACGCCGGCGTTGCGGGAATCCATCTCCCACTCGAACTCGACCACGTTGCCGCGGACCTTCGTGAGCTGCGTCGGGTAGCGGGCCTTCAACGGGCGGCGGCTTTCGGGCGTGCCGCCGTAGACCTGGAACACGCCGCCGGCGAGGTCCTGCTTGCGCGGGCCGTCGGTGGCCGCGACCTTCCAGGTCACGTCGATCACGTTGGTTTCGCCGAGGAGGAAGCCGTACCCGATGCGGTTTCCGTAGTTCTCCACGGGCAGGATCTGCGTGGCGCGCAGGAGGTCGGCCTCGTGGAAGAAGGTACGCGGCGCGTCGACGACGCAGCGGTAGACGTTGCGCGTGATCGTCTGGCTCGACGAGGTCGTCGTGGACACGTCCACGCGGGCGACGCGCGTCGTGGAGAACAGGTACGTGTTCACCCAGTCGTAGCCGGCGGGCACCGCGGCCGGCAAAGTGCGCAGGGCTGCGGCCTTCCACTGGGCGGCCGTTCCGGTGTAGCTCTGCGGCTTGCCGTCGCCGTCCGTGTCGCGGTCGCGCAGGACGACGTGGACGTCCTCCAGGTCGGCGGCCACGCGAAGGGTCGAGTTGGTGATCGCGAGCGGCGGGCACCAGGACGGGACCTGGATCGGGCAGGCCGAACCGCCGAGGAAGCCCCAGCCCTGCGTGTCGCCGGGACCGAAGCGTCCGTCGCCGTCCGAATCGACCCAGCCGACCACGGCGTAGTAGCCGGCGGAGAGGCCGTGCAGCTCGAAGTAGCCGTTCGCGTTCGGCGTCGCCTTGGCGACCGGGTTGCCGGAAACGCCGAGGCTCGTCGACGCCTTCGCGGGCAGCGGGTACGCCTGGACCACGGTCTTGCCGGGCACCAGTCCGGCCGCGAGGCGGCCGTAGTAGTGGACGTGGCCCTTGATGGCCGCGTACAAGCGGGAATCGTCCTGCGCGTTGTTGATCGCGAAGGAACCGTTCACGCTCTGCGCCGCGACGGACGACGGGCCGTTGTTGATGTTCTCCTTGATCGTGTACGTGTAGGTTCCGCTCGGCAGGTCGACGAGCGAGCGGCCGTTCTCCAGCTGCGGAACGTAGGTATAGTAGTAGTCGTCGTCCGTGACCTTGCCGTGGCGGACGGGGAACGGCACGTAGAGGTTGTCGATCACGGCCGTACCGGCGGCGTTCTTCACGGTGAAGAACACGCCTTCGGTGCGCCAGTCCATTTCCCACTTGAACTCGACGAGCGAGCCGTAGACGGTGGAGCCGGCGACCGGGGAGACTGCCTTCATCGTCCGGCGCGTGCCGGTGCCGGTGTAGCTCGTTTCGGTCGTGTAGTTGGGCTTCAGGGCGAGGACGAACGAGCCGGTCGCGAGGTCTTCCTCGCCGGTGGTGTTGTCCGCGTGGACCTTCCACGTGTAGACGCCCGACTCCTGGCCCTTCAGGTCGATGCCCTTGAGACCGGCCTCGACGTAGTCGCCTTCGTGGACGAAGGTGCGCGGGGCCTCGACCTTGAGCTTGGCGACGCGCGTGCCGGAGGAGTTCTCGATGAACACCTGGTAGGCCGTCACGTTCTCGTTCGTGCTCGCCGGCCAGGAGAAGCGCGGGAAGCCGAAGAGCTCGTCCGTCAGCGGAATCGTCGTTTCGACCGAATCGGGCCCGACGAGCACCGCGTCGTACAGCGAAAGGCCAGCGGGCTCCCCGCCGTCCCAGGTTCCGTTCCCGTTTCCGTCGAGCCAGCCGAAGAACCGGTTGTAGCCGCCGACGGCGTGGGTTCCCTTCGTGCGGATGAAGCCGCCGATCTCGAGCGGATAGGTGTACCCGTCGAGCTGGTATTCGATCGAGAACTGCTTGCCGACGAGGGGCCCGGTGCACAGGACGTAGCCGGCCTCCATCTCGAGGTAGAGCGCCAGGCCGTCCGCCTCGCTGGCGAACTGCAGCATCTCCGGGTTGAACGCGGAGGACGTGTACGTGACGTCGCTCGCCGGGTCGTCTTCGACCATGCGGACGGTGATCGTCGCGGACCGGACGTTCCCGTAGGGCAGCTTCGTCGCGGCGAAGGAGGAGCCTTCGACGACGCGCGTCCCGTCGGAACCGAAGACGAGGCCCGCGATGGCGACGCCGTCGCCCGTGGTGTACAGGCCGTCGGGCGAGCCGCCCATGTAGATCGTCTTGGCCCCGTCGCCGTTGAGGGTCGTGCCCTTGCGGCGCTCCGAATAGGTCGCGACGGTCGGATTGGCGGAGCCGAAGACGCCGCCGGTCCCGTCGCCGGCGCCTTCCGGTGCGGCGTAGTCGCCGGCGTAGAGGAACCGCAGCGACATCTTCGGCGTCGGGAACGAACTCGCGCTCCGGGGATCGCTGCCCGCGAGGTACTCCTCGTAGTTGGTCCAGCCGTCGTCGTCGAGGTCGCCCTCGGCGTCGTAGCGGTCGGGATCGAGGCCGTTGTCGATTTCCCAGCGCGCGGGCATCATGTCGCCGTCGTCGTGGAGCTCGCCCCAGGTGAGGGCGCCCGCGGCGGACTGGCTGTCGTAGTCCATGCGGCCGTCGCCGGCGGAGTCCATCTTGTCGTCGGAGGTGCCGGCGCGATCCTCCTGGTGCGGGTCGAGGCCGTCGCCGTCGCGATCGCCGTAGGCGCCGCCGCCGACCAGGTTGGTCGTCGAGTGGTGCTGGTCCGGGTCGTCCGACACGTCCGCGATGTACGAGAACGTGACTTCGTAGGCGGTCGGGACCATGTTGGTGAGCGCCCCTTCCGTGACGAAGGGGGACCAGTCAAGGCGCGGGTAGTCCCACAGCGAATCCGTGAGGGGAATCGTCGTCTCGACGTTGTCCCAACTCACGAGCGACGGACGCGGGATCGAGAGGCCCATCGGTTCGAAACCGGGGGTCCACTTGCCGTCGCCGTCGAGGTCCAGCCAGCCGAGGAACCGGTTGTAGCCCGACACCATGTGGTCGTGGGTGCCGGCCGCGATGCGGGTCATGCCCCTGACGGCGTACGGGAACGACCGTCCGCCGACCGTGTATTCGACCGTGAAGTTGCTCCCGACGACGTCCGTCCCCGGATCGAGGTAGATCGTTCCGGACGACAGGTGCAGCAGTCCGAGCGACCCTTTGGCCTTGTTTTCGAGGAAGACGCCGTAGTCCGGGTCCGTCTCGTACGGCTTGAGGGTCTGCGTGGTCGTGGACCCGTTCAGCAAGTACGAAATCTCGGCCGTGCCGATGTTGACGTTGTTGAGGGAGTGGATCAGGGAGAACGACCTCGTGACGCCGCCCAGGCTCAATCCGACGCCGTCGCCGGCCCGCGCGAACTCGCCGCTCTCGACGATCGTGCCGCGGTAGCGGCCGTCGTACCAGCCGCCCATCTTGGGGAGGCCCTTCAACGGATCGTCCTTTTCGACGCCGGTCGTCTTTTCGCTGTACGTCTCGAGGTACGGAACGCCGACGACGGTCTGGTCCTCGTCCGCGAACACGTTTTCCCCGTTGTAGTAGAACGTGGCGTTGAAGAGGGGCTGCGGGAAGATGTCGGCGCGGTCCGGCTCGGTGCCGGCCATGAACTCTTCCCAGTTGGTCCAGCCGTCGCCGTCGAGGTCGGCGTTTCCGTCGTGGCGGTTCGGGTCGATGCCGTAGCGGATTTCCCAGGCGTTGTCCATGCCGTCGCCGTCGTCGTAGAGCTCGCCGTAGGTGAGGCTGCGGCTGTCGGGACGGGAGTAGTAGTCGGAGTAGCCGTCCGAATCCGTGTCGTAGCGGAAGGGGCTCGTGCGGGCGAGGTACTCGGCGTAGTTGTCGAGGCCGTCGCCGTCCGGGTCGCCGTAGGCGCCGTTCCGGCCGTCCGCGGAGTTCGGATCGAGCCCGTAGGCGATTTCCCACCAGTCGGGCATGCCGTCGCCGTCGGAATCGATGCCTTCGACCGCGGTTCCGCGGCCCTTGCCGTCCCACATTTCGACGTCGATGTCGGCCACCGCGTCCATGAGCGGGAGCATGTCGGAGAGGACGGGCACGCCGGTGTAGCGCCCGTAGAAGTCGAGCTTGCCGGCGAACGCGGCGGGGGCGATTTCCATCGGACCGCTGACCGCGGTGCGGTAGAACATCCCGTACGGGTTCATCGAGTTGCGGATCTGTCCGAGCTGGACGTCGGTCGAGCCGGCCGCGGGAAGCTGGGCGGGAACGACGTCGTCCTGGCGGTACGGGATGAAATTCGGCGCGATCATCGCGTCGTTGAGCCAGTCCAGCGGCGAACGGTAGCGGTAGGACGAAACCGTCCACGTGCCTTCGTTCCAGTTGGGGTGGAGGCCCTTCATGTCGAGCGCGGGCGTCTGCGGCATGTGCGCGACGGTGTTCTCGATCCACGGGACGTAGGAGTAGTCCGTGTAGACGTTGGACCGGTGCTGGGCCGTGTACCACCACGGGACCAGGTGCGGGAACACGAGCGAGCGGTAGTGGTACCAGAACGGCGCGGACCAGTACGGCGTCGGGCGGTACGCGGAGACGGTGTCGCTCTGCCAGCCGGCCGGGAACGCGTCGGCGTCGGACGTGAAGTACTCGGCGAACGACGTGTCGCGGTCGCGGGAGGGCAGCACGTCGGGCAGGTTGTCGAACGCGAAGTGGTAGAGCAGCTTCTGCGGGAAGTCCGACATCGTGGTCGCCACGAGGAGGTTGGTGCCGACGCGGTCGGGCTCCCAGCCGTCGAGCTCCCACGCGAGGCGACGGCGGTTGATCTCCTCGATGTCGTCCTTGGTGAAGCGCTTCGTCATCGAGTTCTTGATCTCGGAATGCGAGCGGCAGCGGTCCCAGATGCGGACTTCGTCCATCCAGCCGACGAAGTACTGGTCGGGATCGAAGTCGGGCTCGCTCTGGCCCATGACCGTCCCGGCCACGGCGGTGCCCCAGGGGAAGGTTTCGTAGGCGCCGCCGACGACGCCCCACGGGTTGCGGTCGTTGGCGCCGAGGACGATCGGCGCCGGGCTGTAGTCGTAGAGGTTGGCGGTCTCCCACTGGCCGTTCAGGCCGTTGGGCGACTGCCACTGGCGGCCGAAGAGCCCGCCCGTGCAGGGCTTGAGGCCCGCGCCGACGCTGCCGGCGTATTCGCCGTTGAGGTAGATGGCGAGCCGGTCGTCGACGGAGTCCATCACGACGGCGACGTGCGCCCAGTGGTTCGGGACGAGGCGGCCCGTGGAGACGGTCGTGGCGGACGACACGGTCTCGAGCCCGTCGTTGTCGACCTGGGCGTGGACGCGGCCGAGGTCGTCGAGCTGGATCAGGAACGTGTTCCGGACGCGCCAATGCGTGGCGCCGGACGAGTCGTCCACGGGCATGAGAACGGGACGCTGGACGAGCGTGGCGCGCTTGCCGGGGGCGGGCAGCTCCTGCGGACGGACCCAGAACTCGACCGTGTAGCTCGTGAGCGAGAACTTGTCGTGGTAGTACGGGTTGCGGGTGCGGGCGGCGGCGTGGCCGTCGAAGTAGAGCGCCTTGCGGTTGCGCGGGCTGTCGAGGTCGAGCGGGTCGGTGACGCCGCTGTTGTCCCCCTGCGAAAGCTCCTCGCGGTCGGAGATGTTGTCGTTGTCCGTGTCGAAGCCCTCGTTGACCTCGAAGTCGAAGAGGTACGTCGGGCCGTCGGCGTCGGTTTCGAGCAGGTCGAGATCCCACCACCAGTAGAGGGAACCGAGCTCGCCGTCGACCTTGTAGTAGAGGTTCACGAGGGACTCGGCGTAGGTCGGATCGGTGAACCAGTAGGGCGAGGGATCGGTGTGGTGCAGGACGTCGTTGAGGAGGTAGTCGTAGCCTTCCTCCTCGTTGGCGAGGCCGTCCTGGTCCGGGTCGGCGAAGCGGTCGCCGGCGAGCCACGGGCGGGTCTTGTAGTCGAAGTGGGCGGCAGCCGCGACGGGGTAGCCCATCGGCGTGTGGAACGGCGCATCCTCGCGCGGGACGGGCTGCAGGCCGGCGTCGGTCGGGTCGAGGATCCGGACGTAGGCCGGATCGGCGTTGATGATCCAGTCGCGCGTCGAGCCGTTGCCCCACGGGTGGACGTCGGCGCGGTCCTGCTCCGGGTAGCTGCCGGCCTTGCCGACGACGGGCGAACCGCCATAGAGCGGGTTGAGGCCGTGGTAGATCTCCCAGTAGTCGTCCATGCCGTCGTTGTCCGTGTCGGGCGAACGCGGCAGGCAGGTCGGGTAGATCGACTTGGTCCCCATGAAGCGCCAGAGCACGGGCGGACCCGGGTCGACGACCTGGACGTCCTCGGGCTCCCAGCCGGCCGGAGCGCGGCCGTAGGAGTACATGTAGTCGCGCAGGTCGTTCTCGGCGCAGGGCGTGCCGTCCCAGAGCGTGTAGAACTCCTCGATGCTGATGAACGCGGTGGGCAGCTCGGCGCCGGTCTCCGGATCGTGGTCGAGCATGAAGCGGCCTTCGACGTCATGCGTGAGCGCGTAGATGCGCTGCATGTAGTTGGCAATGGGGGAGACCTTGAACTGCGGGTCCTCCTCGGCCTTCGCCAGGTCGTTCAGCGTGGGCGAATTGCTTTCGTCCCAGCCTTCCGCGGCCAGGATCCTGCCGTCTTCCTTGAACTCGTGCACGAGCGCGCGCTGCCAGCGCTTCTCGAGGCACTGGACGGTGGTGAGGATTTTGTTGATGCGCACGTCGCTCGGATTTGCGCGGAAGAAGTCGGACGGACGGTACGGCTGGAAGTGGACGGACTTGCCGTAGGGATAGCCGTCGGTCGCGATCGGGACGGGCGGGACGAACGTGTTGCAGACGTCGTAGAGGCGCAACGCGGCGCCGGGGATCGGGTCGATGCTGTAGTTGGCGGCGATCCAGGGGTCGGAGGCGATGCGGCCGGCGAGGTGGTCGTCCCGCATCGAGTAGGGGGCCTGATACGCGCCGAAGGGCACCCAGAGCTCCTCGTGGTCGGGGCTGTACCACTTGTCGTAGCGCCAGCCGTAGACGGCGCCCGCGAGGTACTCCTGATAGTTCGGAAGGCCGTCCCGGTCGGGGTCGCCGTAGGGGCCGAACTCGCCGAGCTTGCCGGCGCCGAGGGCGTTCTCCGTGTCGTAGGTGCCGGTGTAGTAGTGCCAGGCGTCGCCCATGCGGTCGAAGCGGGTGTCGGCCGAGGCGGGGTTGAGGTTGACGAGCGGATCGCCGTCGCCGTTCCAGTCATAGTCGCCCTCGCGGTATTCGGCGGCGTCCGCGACGCCGTCGCCGTCGGTGTCGCCGTGCCACGGGTCGGTCGGGAAGCGCTTGTTGGTCCAGGCCTCGGCGGTCGGCTTGTACCAGTCGGCGTTGTGGTAGTGGCCGACGCACTGCTCCTCCTCCAGGTAGACGTTGCCCTCCTGGGCCTGGCGCGTCTCGTACATCGTCCAGTTCTCGAACTCCTGGCGCCAGCCGAGGCCGTCGCCGGCCATGTCGTCCGGATCGGGGCGGAGGGCGTCCGGGCAGAACGGGAAGGGGAACAGCGCGGCGAAGACGTGGTCGATCAGGTCGATCGAGCCGGCGGGCTTGTAGCCGGCGTAGAGAGCCCAGCCGTCGGGGATGTGGTCCTGGTTGGAGTCGTCGCTGCGGGGGTTGAGCGACTTGACCATGTTGCCCGCGGCGTCGACCCACTGGGCCGGGTAGACCAGCTGGGTGAACATCGGATAGTTGCCGGAGTCGTCCTTGCCGATCATCCACTTCTGGACGTAGAACTCCTCGCGGGAGGTGAAGGCGATGTTGGGGTTGGCGATCGGAGCGGTGTGGGCGCCGGCGCCGGGAATGAAGCCGAGGGAGACGGCGCCGTTCCAGAAGAACTGCTGGAAGTAGTCGTAGAGGAAGGCGTCGCAGTGGCGGTAGGGCCCCGAGGCGTACATCATGTCGCAGTCGGGGTTCTTCGCGGCGTCGGTCGGGTCGTGCGGATCGAGGTCGAAGAGCAGCTCCCAGCCGTCGGGCAGACCGTCGTTGTCGGTGTCCCAGTGGAGCGGGTTGGTGCCGATGTAGAATTCGTCGATGTCGGGCACGCCGTCGCCGTCGAGGTCGTCGACGGGGTTCCACAGGGCGGGGGAGAGGCCGATCGCGCCGAGGATTTCGCCGAAATTGGGGTCGGCGATGTTGGGCGTCAGGCCGCCCTGCTCGCTGCGGGGGTCGAACTGGTTGAGCAGCCACGCCTTGGGGAAGAGGCCGTTGAGCGTGCGGTAGCTCGCGGAGAGCTCGGCGTCGCGGGCGCCGATCACGTCCTGGATGTAGGTCGGGAAGGCGTCGTAGCCGGGCAGGAAGAACTGGCCGGTCCGGAAGTCGACGTAGGCGCCGGGGATCTCGCCGGGCTCGGTGTCGGCCCCGATGGCCGAGGGGTAGGTTCCCTCCTGGCCGGCATAGGAGATGTGGGGGTTGCCGTCGGCGTCGATGTAGTCCGCGAACTGGCGCGGGTCGAAGAAGAGCTTGGCGCGGCCGAGCGCGTCCACGTGGCCGTCGCGCGTGTAGACTTCGAGACCGCCCATCGTGAAGACGACGGCGGGGGTCGGTTCCTCGTCCATCGGATCGTCGTAGTAGGCGACGGCGGCGATGGGCGCGTTGGTGAGGTAGTTGGGCTTGTTGCTGCGGGTGGTGGGGTCGAGGTTCGGGCTGCCGTAGTAGCACTCGTCGCGGATGAGCTCGGGCTCGAAGGTCTGCGGGGCATAGCGGACGAAGAGCCCGCCGTCCCACTCGGCCTCGTAGCCCTCGAGGGCCTGGCGCAGCAGGGGGATGCCGGCCCCGCGGAAGTCGGCGGTGCCGCCGGGGGCGAGGTTCGGGTAGAGCGTGAAGGTCGGGTCGTAGGCGCGCCAGTACTCGGGGCGGTTCTCGTAGAGGATCGTGGTCCAGAAGTAGTACTCCCAGCCGTCCTCCATGCCGTCGCCGTCGGTGTCCGCGGCGGTCGGGTCGGTGCCGGGGCAGTTGCCGCGGACGGCGAGGTTCGTGCGGGAAAGGACGCCGGGGTAGCCGAAGGCGACCCAGTTCGGGGCGTTCTCGACGTCCGCGGAAATCTCGGACGAGGTCTGCTGGAGGCCGCGGAACTCGAGGATGTTGGAGAAGAAGGGCTTGGCGGCTCCGCTGCGCTTGCTGGCGAGCACGTCGTAGGTGCGGCCGGTGACGGACGGGGAAACGAAGGGCACGTCCTCCTCGCCGACGTGCGTTCCGTAGTCGACGTAGTTGGCGCCGTTCACGAGCGGGTAGACGAAGACGCGGACCTTGTTGTCGCCGTCCGGGACGTAGTAGGGGTCCTCGGTCCAGACGTTGTCGATCTCCTCGTAGCGGGAGGTCGGGACGCGGTCGTTGTCGGCCGTGTCGTCGGCGTTGTAGAACGTGCCGCCGGCGAAGGCGGTGCCGGAGGAGCCGTAGATGCCCTTGCCGACGGTGACGGCGAGGGTCTGCCATTCCGTGAAGGAGTGGGTCGCGTTGTCCTTGCCGCCGTCCAGGTACCAGGCCTCCCATTCGTCGGACAGGCCGTCCTGGTCGAAGTCGCCGAAGTTGTCGATCCGCGCGAGGGTGAGCTCGTTCCAGTAGTTCTTGTAGGGATACGAGGAGAAGTAGCGGATCGTCGCGGCGCCGCCGGCGCCCGGCGTGTTGATCAGGATCGCGCGCGTGTTGGGGTTCGGGATGTAGAGGTCGGACGGCGCGGAGGCCAGGTTGAGCTGGTCGTCCGGGAACATCCAGCCGAAGGGATAGGCCACCGGCACGTCGGCGGCGTTCCGGGGGATGACCGCCTGGACCATCGTGTTGTTGTCCGCCTTGAAGTCGTTGCCCGTCTCCTCGTTCCAGGGATTGGACGCGTCGTCCATCCGGGTCGTGGCGGGATTGATCACGAAGTCCGCGGGACCGTTGCCGCCGGCGGTGACGATGGCCGAGAGCGTGCACTCGTCGGTGAAGAGGATCTTGCTCGACTCGAGCAGCGTCACCTCGAAATAGCCGGTCTCGGACGTGCCGCCGTCCTTGTCGGAGGCCGACACCGTGATGATTTCGCCGTCGGCGGAGACGCGCGCGGAGACGTTCGCGCCCGTTTCGGCGGAGTTGGACCAGTTGTAGACGAGCGACTGGCGGTCCACGGTCGAGGCGTCGGTCGCGGTGGCGTTGAAGTTGAAGGGGGCGCCGGCGAGCGCCTGGATCGGCGTGGGGTTCTCCGGGTCGCGGCTGGGGTACTGCAGCACGGGCGGGACGTTGGTGATCATGATCGTGGCCGAGGCGCCGCCCGTGTAGGCGGTGTCGCCGGTGAACGTGAACGTGATCGACGAGGGGTTGGCGCCGTCGAGGGCGTTGAACGCGAAGTCGGCGCCGGAGGAGCGCATCGGGGCGACGAGCGTCGCCTGGTCGAACGTGACGTGAGAGCCGTCGTCCGTCGACTGGATCTGGAACGTGACGGTCTGCGGCAGGTTGTAGCCGAAGTCGAGGTGGAGGGTCTGCTGCCCGCCCTCGGGGTAGTAGAGGACCGTGCTGCCGGCGCGCGTGAAGACGATGTTGTCCGGCTCGGAGACCGTGATTGGAAGCGTCGCGGTCGCGCCGCCGAGCGTCACCGTGAGCGTCACAGTTCCGGGCGAGACCGGCTCGACGAAGAACGAGCCGAAGACCATCGTCATCGGGATGGTCACCGACGGGCCGCCGCTCAGCGCCATCTCGCCGGTCGTGGCGTTGATCCCGTAGAGCTTGACGATGTTCGCGTTCGGGACGTAGGCCATCGCCGCGGCGCCCTGCACGAGGTCGGCGGGGTCGCACTGGAAGGAGACCATCTGCGGGTCGGCGTTCGCCGAAAGCGGCAGTTCCGTCATCATGAACGACGGCGCCGCGGCGGCCGGGGACGCGAAGAGCGCCCCGAACGCGAGCGCCAGCGCGGCGGACGCGAGGCGGGAGCGGAGGGAGGTGGCGTGGAGGAACTGCTTCATGGCGTTTCTTCTTTCTTCCGTAGGGGAGAGTGTGTCAAAAGGTCGAAGGGTCTGACGGTCGTACGGCTGCGATTATTCGGCGGCGGGCGCAGGGGCCGGGGCGGGCGCGGACGGCGGCGCGGGACGCACCGGACGCGGGGCGTCCCGCCCGGGGGGAAGCGGGAACCCGGGAGCGGGGGAGCGGGGTTGCGCGGGCCCGGCGGAGCGCGCGCGTTCCATGAGGTTGGAGAAGGCCTCGGGCGTCATGCCGGCCGCCGCCGCCCGCTCTTCCGGAGTGGCGGGGACCGGATGGTCCTTGTCCCACGCGGCGCGCTGCGCGGCCATGCGCTTGTGCATCGCGGACACGACTTCCCCGTTGAGGGACCGCTGGCTGTCCTCGACGGTCTTGCGGGCGGGCTCGATCCGATCGGCGATCTTGCGGAGCTCTTCGTCCTCCCGGTAGATCGTCTCGAGCGCGTTGGTCGCGGCGGCGAATTCCGCCTGCAGCTCCGAGATGCGGGCGCGGAGCTTGCCGGCCTCTTCGTTCTCCTTGCAGATCGCCTCCTTGCGGGCCTGCGCCTCGTCGTCGAGGCGGAGCAGTTCCTGCTCGGCCGCGTCGCGGGCGGCCTTGAATTCGGCCATCTTGCGGATGTGCTCCTTTTCGTCCGCCGGGAGCGCATCCCATTTCGGCCCATTCGGCAGCAGGACGCGGCCGGGCGCGGGGAGCGCGGGCTTCGCGGCGGCGGCAGGCGCCGCTTCCGGCGCGGGCGCGGCGGACGGCGCGGGGTCCTGCGCGAACGCGGGGATCGAGAGCAGGGCGAGGAGGGGGAATGTCGGTTTCATCGGGGTCTTGAAATCGGTGAGGCCGCGTATGCGCGGAACGGAGGGGATGGAGACTAGGGCTGGACGACGCGGAAGAAAAGGTTGTTTTGGGACGGGGAGAAAGAGTATTCCAGGGGATCCGTGCTGGCAACGGTTTTCGTGGAAGGATAAATCACGTCGATCTCGGACTGGCTGACAACCCGGACCTTGAGAACGGCCAGATCATCGGATGTCAGGCCGGGAAGGTTGGTGTATCTGTCGGCAAAGATAGTGCCAAGCCGATCAAGAATGCGTTGCGCGAGGGCTTTTTCGTCATCGGTGAATATGCTGTTTCCGTCGTTTGCAATATTGCTGACCTGCTCATACGTAAGCGGGAGAGCGTCGTTTGTTCCCCATCCCAACGAGGTAGGAAACTTGTATCCATCGGCAAGGGAATCGCAAGCCGACATGTCTTCGCTGGTAAAACCGACGGGAAACGATCGATGAGCCTCGGTCGGTTCCGACGTGGTCGACAACCGGTTCCCGATGGTGAATTTCTTGACTTTCGTCCACGGTCCGGCGACGAAATCGGGCGCGGATTCCAGCGTCACGGTGTCGTTGTCCGCCGGTTCGCCGGAAACGAGCGTGACGACGAACGCGACGTTCGTCGGGGACATCGCGGTGAAGACGGCCGAGTAGACGGCGTCGGACTCCTCGCCGCCGCCGCCGCCGCCGCCGCCGCCGCCGTCGTACGACCAGCGGTCGGCCGTCCCGGACGTGTCCGGCGCCGTCGGGAACGTGATGATCGCCGCGGCGCCGTCCTTGTCCAGGACGGTGCAGACCGCGATAAACGGAGCCTTGTTGAGGTCGGTCCCGGCGAGGATACCGTCCTCGTCGTAGCCGTAGGGCAGGATCGCATCCTGGCCGACCGCGACGAGCAGCTCGACCGTGTTCGTGACGGGGCCGCTCGTCTCCGTCCCCGTGACGACCGACGCGGTGGTGTTCTGGACGGCCTGGAAGGACGGGCCCTCGGACCACCGGTCGGAGGCTGAATCGGCCCACTCGTTGTTGTAGACGGCCCAGTCGAGGTTGTTCGCCGCCCAGTTGATGTTGGTCGACGCCCACCAGAGGTAGCGCAGGTCCGCGTCCGCGTCGACCCAGTCGCGGGCGTAGACGTGCATGCCCTGGACGAAGAGGATGGGTCCGGACATCGTCTGCATGATATAGCCGGAGAAGACCGCATTGGTGATCGCGGGGGCGACGTTGTCGACGGCGAGCGTCGCGTTCGTCGACCAGCCGCCGGACGAGACCGAGAGCGAGTAGACCGGCACGACGGCGACACGGTTGGTAACCGCCGACACGGCGGCCGGGGAGCCGGCCGGGGCCGCGTTCCCGAACCGGTCGCGCCAGACGACCTCCTCCTCGTAGCCGACGATGCCGTCGTCGGCCGTGAACGTGAGGACGCCCTCCGTCGCGCCGGCGGGGACCGTGACGGTCGCGGCCGCTGGGGTGACGGCGCCGGCGGCGTCCGCCACCGAAAGCGTGTAGGTCCGGTCCTTGCGGGACGGGGCGACGGAGAACCGGAGCTCGTTCTCGAAACCCTGGAGCTCGCGGACGACGAGGGAGGGCGTCGCGGAGCCGGACGAAAGGTCCCACCAGGCGGCGCCGTTCGTCACGGCCAGGTCGCGGGCCGCCAGACCGTGCCAAGTCTCGTCGTCCGTCGGCCAGCGGACGGCCATCGCGAGGATCTCCTCGGAATCGAGCGCGTCGAGCCCGACCTCGTAGAGCCGGACGCGGCGGGCGCCCGAATCCGCGACGGCCAAGACGCTCTCGCCGTCGCACCCGAAGATGCCCCGCGGGTTGTTGAGAGCCTCGGACGCGGACGTCGCGAAGAGCGGGAACGCCGTCTCTTCGAGGCGGTACCAGTTTGTCGCGGAACCCGAGACGGCGAACTGCAGCTCCGGATCCTCGGGCAGCCCGTCCGGCGTCATCCGGACGCGGAGGTTGGTGCCGAGCCAGTTCGTCTGGACGAACGCCGAATTGGGATCGAACGCCTGGACGCGGTTGTTGGCCGTGTCTGCGACGAGCAGGATCGGACCGCCGTCGTCCGGCCGCCAGACGGCGGCGTCCGCCGGGTTGGACAGCAGGCCGAGGGCCGAGCCGGCATGGTTCGTCACGCCGGCCATGAAGCCGTCGTGGAAGACCGCCGTCCGGTCGGCAAGCTCCGTCCAGGACGCGGGGGTGCCGCCCGGCGAACGGTAGCGGAAGACCGCGCTGGCGTCCGGGACGGTCGCGTAGATGTCGCCCGTCTCGCCGTCCACGGCGATGCCGCGGACCGGGCGCGTCTGGTCCGCGAGCGGGAAAATCTTCGCCTCCGCGCCGGCGTCGTTCCCGAACACGAGGAAGCCGGAGCGGACCGCCTGGTAGTCTTCCGAAACGATCGACGCGACGAAACCCGCGTCGCCGAGGAACGCCACGTCCGTCGCGGACGAGAGGTAGTTCGCGTTGGTCGTCGTCGAATACCGCCAGACGTAGTTGGTGAGCGAGTAGAAGTTGGTGGTGACGGAATACCGGTCGAAGGTCCGCACGATCGTGTACTCGAAGCCCGGAATGAACAGGGACGCGTCGTTCTCGTCGACGAACAGGGGCTCCTCGAGGCCCGTCTGGGAGACGATGTTGGTCTGCGTCTCGAGCACGGGCTCGTTCCGCAAGACGAGCACCCAGTTGGTGAAGACCGTGCTGTCGACCAGGTTCGACGTGCAGGAGAAGAACCGGTTGGTCGAGACGGACGCGACGGAGCCGTCGGAGTAGTAGTTCGTCGTGACGAGGACGTCGGGGTACGAGTAGATCCGGTCCTGGATCCGCTGCACGCCGTTCGTCGTCACGTGGAACGCGTTGCGGAACTCGTCCGCAAGCGTGATCGTCACGGAAGAAAGAGCACCGTCGCCCCCCGCGGATTCCGTGAAGTCGTACACCTGGATCGACGGGCTGTACCGGTTGAGCCCCTGCCAGATGTATTCGCCGGCGTTCAGGACGGCGAACTTGTTTTCCGACGGATGCTTGTCGAAACCGACGGGCTGCTTGAAGACGATGCCGTCGCCCGCGGCGTCCACGCCGAAAAAGCGCTGGGGCCGCTGCAGCTCGATCTGCGTCGCCGTGAAGGGAACCAGCGCGTCGCCGCCCTTGGGGCGGAGCAGCTCGAGACCTTCGTCCGAACGCTGCCAGACGCGGACCGACTTGCCCGCCGCGTCGAGTTCGTAGACGCCGAGGTCCGTGACGAACGCCGACGACGGGATGCGGCCGTTTTCGGGTTGGGAAAAGGCCGCGACCGGATGTCGCTGCGCGACGGGCACGTCGGCGGACGCAACCGCCGCCCCGCACAGCAGGAACGGCAACGCGAAAAACGCGCCGCGGCTCCGTCGCGGGATCGGGAAGGGGGATTGTGCGCGAGTCATGGGATTCCGAAGGCTGTGAGGGGACCGGAACAAGCGACACTGCGCCCTTGGGGCGCTCGTCATGTGGCGAATGATAGCACATCCCCGTGCGCGGGGCAAGGGAAACTTCTTCGCGCCCGCGTGAGACGGCGCACCCGGCTCGCCATGTGAGCCGCAATCCCGGTGGACGCCCGTCCTGCATCCAGAACCATTCAATCAACAATCTTCCTTTTTTGCAATATTCCGTCCGTATTTGCAAAATAGGCGGCCGTCCGGCTTCTGCCCCGCGGACGCCCAGTACCACCCCTTGAATCCGATTCCCGCAGAAAGGATGTAAAAATGGAGTCTCCGACCGTGCAGGAAAAAAGGAAGCTTCGCAGGGTCTCCGGGGGTGCGGCGCGCGCCCCCGGAGACCCTGCATCGGCTCGGGCTCGCGGCCGTGCCGCTCGATGCCGACACGCAACGGATTCAAATGCGCCCGCGACCGTTGCGTCTTGACAAACAACCGGATTCCAGCCATGATACCTTCCGATGTCCCGCCGCGACCACTACCTGCGCGAAAAAAAGGAGCGCGAACTGCGCGACCGGCTCCGGTCCACGGTTCTCGCGCTGGCCGAGCGCAGCGCCGGATCCCGCGAATACGCCGCCGCCGTGGCGGAGTTCCTCCGCGGGCGCGCGGAGCTCCGGAAGGAGCGCGAAACCCGGACCAAATCCCGGTTGCGGCGCGAGGCGGGGCGTCCCGCGCCCTGGGATTCCCCGCGCGCACTCGCGCGGCGGCTCGCCGTCTGGGACGTGGCGGACGCGCGCTGGACCGACTGGGCCGAACGGACGGTCCTGGCCGCCCGCGCGGGCGCCGAACCGCCGCTCGCCCCCGGCGAGCACAGGCGCGCGGGCGTGGCGAGGGACCGGCTCTGCAAGAAGTCCCTCGCCCAGCCGCCGACGCCGGACGCCCTCCGGTCGGCATGGGCGGCGGCGCGCGGCGGACGCGGTCGGACGGCGGAGGCGATCCGCCTGGGGTCGCTCCTGCTCGACTTGGAGGCGTCCCTCGGGGCGGCCCGGACCCGCGGCGCGGACGGCCGGATTTCCGGCCGCCAGCCTGGACTGCGGGGCTGGCTCGCCGGCCACGCCCCGGATCTGGCGGTCCGCTACGATTCCCTTCTGCGCGCGCGCCGGCTCGCGCAGGCGGCGCGGCGCGCGTACGGGTTGCGGGACCCCCTTCCCGCCGCGCTCCTGCTCGACGACGGCGGGGACCTCCCCTTCCCCGGGCCGTTGCGCGACCGCATCGGGCGCGCGCGCGCGGCGGCGCGCGCGTTGTTCGCCTCGCCCGCGGGCCGCACGTCGTCCTCCCTCGCCCCCGCCCTCGCCAACCGCCGCGCGCCGCCGGCCGGGTAACCGGGCGCCTGCGGCGGAGACGAAGAGGGCCCAAAACGCGGAAACGCCGGGCCGCGCGGTTGCGCGGCCCGGCGTTCCGGACGGAATCCGGACTAGTTGCCGTAGGTCGTCTCGGCCGCGGTGGAGTTGCCGGCCTCGGTCCAGGCCGGACCGGTCGCGTGGATGTCGAACGTCTTCTTGCCCCACGTCCACGTGGCGTCGAGAATGCGGTTGTGCGTCGGATAGTCGTAGTAGAGCGAACCGACCATCTTGCTCACGGAACCGGAGCTGACCTGGAACTGGGCGTTGTAGGTGTTCGCGCCGGCGCCCGTGTCTTCCGAGACGGCGGCCGTCTGGCGGACGGACGTGAACTTGCCGGACATCACGACGCCGTTGTTGAAGCTCATCGTGAGGTTCTGGCCGGTCTGCGAAACCGTGATGGCGGTGACCTGCGTCGGATCGAAGTTGTTCGTGTCCAGGCCGATCAGCTGCGTCGTCGTCGAGGTGGTGGTGCCGCCGGTAGCCGAAGACGACCCCTGGCCGGCGGCGCCCGTCGTGTCCTTGTAGTAGCGGTAGTAGGCCGTGATCGGAAGCCCGGAGGCGAAGGAGCCGGAAAGGTGGATCTGCACCGTGCCGGTCTGGTAGGTGACCGAACCGGTCCCCTGGATGCCGCTGGGCGTGAGGGTGCCGTTCTGCTGGAGGTCCTGGAAGGACATGCCGACGCCGCTGCTGCTGGACGTGGTCGGCTGGCCGATGACGATGGACACCGAACCGGGCACGATGTTGGCCTGGAGCGCGCCCTGGTAGTTCGTCTCGTCTTCGTCCGTCTTGCCGATCTGCTTCACGCGGACTTCGGATTCGGAGGCGTTCTGGCTGGCGTTGTTGTTCGAGTTCTCGTTCTCGGTCGTCGACGTCGTCGTCGAGGTCATCGCGACGGTCGAGATGCGGTACGTGCCGCCGAAGTTCATCGCGTCGTAGCTGCCGCTCCACGAGTCGCTGCCGGACGTGCTGCCCCATTCGCAGCCGGCGAAGAGGGCGGCGCAGGCGGCGGCGAGGGTCAGGGAAATGTGTTTCCGTTGCATGGTCGTTAGTTCTCCGTTCTGGAGTCTGAAGATGTGTCGGGTGACGGGCGGGGATTATAGCCCGAACCGCGCCGGAACGCAAGGGATTTGTTTCTCAACCGGCGCCGCCGGCGGCGGCGAGCTCGTCCAGGATGCCGAGGACGCGCGCGCCCGCGCCGATCGCGTGCGTGGGCTTGAAGGACAGCACGGGCGTGTACTTGAGCCCCACGTTCTTCGCGACGTGCTCCTGGAAGTCCGCCCGGTGCTCCCGCAGCCACGCCAGGATCCGCGCCTCGTCCTCCGGCGTGCCGAGCACCGACACCGTCACGACCGCATTGTGCAGGTCCGGCGCCGTCTCGACCGACACGAACGAGATCTTCGCGAGGTCCTGCGGCGAGCCCGGCGCGATCCGGTACAGCCCGGCCGCAAGCTCCCGCAGCATCCGCTCGTTGACCCTCTTGATTCTGTCCGTCTTCATGTCCGCCGATTCTACCACACCCCTCCGCCCCGGCGCAACCGGGTTCAAATCGTGCAGAGCCAGTTTGTCCCGCACCCAAGCCATTCTTCATTTTCCCAATGGGGAATGAATTCGATCATTTCTTCAATTGATCCGGCGCTTCGACGTTTCGATCGCCGGGAACTGGATTCAGGAAATATTGAACGGAAAACGAGCAAAAGCCGCTCCCGTCTTCCCGGACATGGGCCTTTGGTGGCGAATAAAGGAATCCGTAACGGAAGGAACGTACTCCGTCCGAAGCAATGTCGGGAACACGCAAAGCGATGCACTCCCTCCCCGTCGGATCCGTATCAACTTTTTGAATGGAACCGCCAAGGTCAGTCCAATGCCATTCATGGAGGAATTCGTTTTTGAAAATATCCCTGCCGATCCGTTTTGGATACATGTAGTGGCAAAACCCGTCTTTCGGAAACTTGGAAACACCTCCGCCGGCCAAGAAACGAAGCTCCGTGGTCACGTGGACTTCTTCTTTTCGCGTGAATCCCGAGACCCGGACAAAGGCGTTCGTGGTTGTCCCATTTCCGAACGGCGGAAGAAAGTCGCCCGCAAGCAAATCGAACGGGATGTCGGAGTCAAGCGGAACGGACAAGTCTTCGCCATGAATGAATATGTCGTACTGTTCAAGCTTGATTGGATTGTCCTTGGATTTGAGCACCAAGTCGACATGGGGATTCCACGGAATCCACATCCCGTTTTCAACGCATCGGCTGTATTGAGCAAAGAAGTGCATTTCGACGAATAGCCCGTAATAGCCCGTTTTCGAGACGCCAATACGATATTGGTCCGCGCTTCGGTTTTCCAAAATAATGATTCCGTCATCTCCCGTCGTGAAATGTTCCGTCTTCACGAAATTCCAGTTCCGGCAGTGGACGGCGGAAACCCGGGCGTCGGAAACCGGTGTCCCGTTTTCGTCCACGATGCGGATGGTCACCTTGGAACGGGCGCCGTTGTTGTATGCGTTGACGGACGCTTTGTCCCTCTGCGGTGGACCAACGGCTTCTTGCAAACGGCTGAAGTTCATTTGGCTGATGTACAACGACTCGTTTTCTGGATCCGTTGCAGCTCGAATCCATTCCATTGGCCTTGTCTCTGCCGACGAATCGGACGAAACAGCATTCTCTTTTCCGACGGGAAAATTCGGCTGCGGCGGAGATGCGATCCCGGACGACCGTTCGTCGACCGATGTGGAAGGATCTGTTTTCGGAACAGAAACCGTCTTTGTTCCGTTTTCGTTCGAGCTGCACTGAAGAGACCAGCAGGCAGAAAACACGAAAACGGCGACGAAAGCCGAGATCAAGGAACGTCTTGTCACTTCAAATTTCCCTTCGTGCAGTACTCATTGAAAAGTCCGAACACGTTTGGAAGTGCAACTGCTTTGAAATCGCTGTGTAGCCACTAGCCTCGTTCATCATGGCAGGGTTCTCCAATAACACTACCACCCGAATCCTTCCAGATTTGGATCGTCCGGTGATTTGGTGACGCCATACCAGAACTTGACCGTCCGACGGGTCAAGCTGAACCCAAGAACGTTCATAAATCCATATCGAATCCGAGAGGGGCCATTGAGAACCGGTCGGATTCCGCCACGAAAAACTATTCAGATCGAAATCGTCGGATGCATTTCCTGAAAGCGAAATGTTGACCGCCCCCTTGAACCGTTCCTGCTTCTGCCAGGAGTGGTATCCCATGTTGGCGCCAACCGTGTTGACGAGACTGTGAGCGAATATTACCATGACTGTCTCATCAGAAGTTCCGTCGATTCGACGACCCTGTTTCCCGGTTCGGGGTTGAGATAGCACTCAAGATAAAGAGTCCCCGTTCCCGGCTCGTCTCCGGAAATCGACGCAATGGGGCCTGCCAACGCAACTCCATAGCAGTAGTTCGTAATGCCGATGGGGTCGACGATGGGGATCTTCATGGCAAAGAACTCTTTGCAGGGAATTAAACCGCCAACGAGCCGCACGCCGCTTTGCCTGTTGGAATCTCTCTTGACGACAAGATCCGCGGAAAAATCCCCGTCGGCGATTTCACGCGGGAAAAGGAAATTGCAAAAACCATCGGCCGTTTCCTTCCGGAATCCTCCACCGAACGGAAACGAGAGCATCGCCACGGAGTGCATTCCCTCGTCCGGATCATACGTTCCTTCAATTCTGACGATGGCGTTGGTTTGCCTTCCCGTTCCGAATGGAGGGAGAAAGTCGAACGCCAGGAAATCGAAGGGGACGTCTTGTTCAACGGGAATGTCACCCAAGCGATCCCAACTATTTAACCAGTCAAGGGAGACATACTCTCCAATGGGTTTCAAGACCAATTCGACATGAGGATTCCAAGGCACCCATTTTCCATCCTCCACGCAGGAGTAGTGGTGGCGGAAGAACTGAATCGTTCCATCGGAATCGTAGTACCCCTTCTTTGAGGCATGAATGTGGTACTCGTTCGCATCATCATCCGCGATGACGATGATTCCCGAGGAATCCGTAACACATTGCCGAAGAGGGAGCTTCGACCAGTTGAGGGAAGGACCGATGTCCACGGCGACCCCCGAAACGGGCAGACCGTGATCGTCCACGATTTCCAACGTAAACATGGATTGGTATCCGCCACGGTTATACGCTATTTCCGACGCCATGTGGCGGTTCGCCAGTCGTTCTGCGGGTTCTTGAAAAAACAGCTCGTTCCGAAAACCGTCTTTTAATGGAGCGGTTGCGGCAAGATAATACGAATGAGACATGCGCACGAGGCCGTTAGTCGTTCGATGGCCCGTGTTGATGTCGTCCAATGCAGACCTATCATGGTTGTCTGTTCTGGCGGAAGATGAAGCATGTGGGTCTAAGTTCAAAAGACGAGAACAGTAAAGACCGCGGATGGCACAGAACGCAATCACCAGAGACAGAGCACCGATGACGATTGTTGCCGGCAGTTTTGACCTTGTGAACTTCATTGGAGAGATCCTTTGATCATGAAATGTTCGAAAAGGGGAATCACATACGGAAGTGCCATGTTTTTCCAGTCGCTGTGAAGCCAACGCACGTAAAACGGATAACCATTTCGTCCCCATTCCTGATGGCTCGACCGGCAAGTATCCATGTCAATGTTTCTGGCCCCGTCGATTCCCGGCACATCGCTGAAATGCAACACCCGCGTTCCCGCAGGTCCAGACAGGGCCGGAATACCGTAGGCCAGAAGCTCGCATCGGTCCGTATATGGAATGGGCGAGACAAACATTGTGTCGGGACTGTGACGGAAAACGGGGGACGACCGCAATTGCGCCTCCGTCATGGCATTGGCCGTGGTCGCCGGGACATTGTCACCTGAAAACCCCCAGCCGGCCCATGTTGTTCCGGCAACATGCCAGTTGATCGATGCCAAGCGTCCTTTTCCGAATTCCTGCTTCTGCCAGGCCAAATGTCCCGTTTCGATGGTCCAGGGAAACGAGTAGTGCAGGGCATCGATCATGTCCGGTCGATTGGCGTTCACTTCAAGAACTTGGTCGCCAACGGAATCTTCCGTCCCCGAGTGGAAATTGTATAGGGTCGTTCTGGAAAACACATCCGCGAACCGCCCTCGCCACGCCAACCTGCGCCGTGAATCATCCGGATCGTGGAAGTTCGTGAACCATGCGGAACACCATGTCCGCGGTTCGTATTCTTCCCAGTCGGGGTGAAGCATTCGGTTCCCGACGGAATTCGTGTTCCATTGCGATCCATCATAGGCCTCCGCCGGTACGGCGGCATTCAGCATGAAGTAACGCGAGACGGAAAGAAACCAATCCTGAATGGCAGAACTGGCGACCATGTTGCCGAGACTGTGCGCCATGAGCGTCGTTTCTCCGGAAAGCCCAGAGATATAAGTCGCCAAATCGGCGGCCGTCAAAAAAGCGTTGTTGGCATCGCTGTGGTAGTACATCCCGTTCGGGTATCCCACGTCGCCATACCATGTAACGGCGTGGTATTTGGCGTTGCATCCCGATTGCCAAAGGCGTTTGAACATCTCGGCGTTCCAGCCGCGGGCTTCCCTTTCCGTGACGTTGAATCCGTGCACGAACACGACGTTCTTTCCATTGCTTTCCGAATCGGGAAAGCCCGGTGGGGGGAAAACGTCAGTGGATTTGGAAACGGGCCCGTCGGCAATTCCGCGGAAATTGATCCACCGGTAGAAGCCTTCAATGGGGACTATCAACAGAGGGAGCCGTGTCCGCAGCGCGGTTCTTCCGTCCAGAAACAACTCCAACACGATCGGCCGGTCGGTCGACTTCAACCCTTCGACGAGGGAAACGCCCTTGTCCGGATTCGAGGTCAGCCGGGCGAAGTCCGAGGAAGGGTACTCCGTGCCGGCGGATCCGACGATGACATCCACGGCCGTGGCGTAGCCGGCGGCGACGGTCGGATTCCGCAGATAGGCGCCGGCAGTGGTTCTTGTCAAATCGGTGTTGACGATTCCGATCGCCGCGTCGGATTGGGTCAGCCGTAGGCTGATCCGCGAATCCGGACACGCCGACTGCAAGAGGGAGAGAGCTTCCGAAACGTCCAGCCAAACGGGAAAATAATCCTCAAGATCGGACATTCCGTTCACATGGTCGTCGGAGGCATTGCAGACGATGGGATTCCAAAAGGAGACCGTTCCGCCGGTCGGGACGTCGGATTCTCCGTCCGCGACCGAACCGTCATCGCGGTCGTCGTTGATCCACATGCGGAGCGGGCCGGGGACGTTGTCCGACGCGTCGATAACGCCGTCGCGGTTCTTGTCCGCGAGGAGGCGCGCGCGGACGATGGCGACGCGGGCGGTCTTGCCGAACTGCGAGCGCGGAACGTCGAAGTGCTCGCCCGCCAGTTCGTCCGGGTCGAGGAGAAGCGCCGCCAGCCCGGAGGCGGAATCCGAACCGGAAACTTCGAGCGTGTAGTCCGGATCCGGCGTCGGTTGGTTCGAGCCCAGATGCCGGAGGGAGATTTCGTAGACGGCATTGGAGACGAGAAAGACGGTCCATTCGTCCAGTTCTCCGAATTCGCGGTTGCGGAACAAGATCGGGGGACGGGAGTCGCCGGAGATGGGCGTGATGGTCGCTTCGTATTTCTCGGAAGAGCTCAGGCTGCCGTCGCCGAACCGGATCGTCGTTTCGACGGCGACTCGGGGGGCGAAGTCGGCCGCGTCGAGCGGGTCGCTCCCCTGCCGCCATTCGTCGCCGTCGGACACGCCGTCGCCGTCCGTGTCCGCAAGATGCCAGTCGGTTCCGAGGAACGATTCCATGCCGTTCGACAAGCCGTCTTCGTCCGGGTTGGAGTCGATGGCGTCGCCGCCTGCGTTCGTGGCGACGGGGTCCGTTCCGGCGGCCGCCTCCTCCGCGTCGGAAAGGCCGTCTCCGTCCGTGTCCGATTCGCACGGATTCGTTCCCGCCGCGATTTCCGCGGAATCGGAGAGCCCGTCGCCGTCGGTGTCGGCGAGCAGAGGGTCCGTGGCCGTCCCGAGATGGTAGACGATGCAGAGTCCGGGCGCGGCGACGGGCTCGTGGAACGAGAACGGAAGCTCCGTCCTCGGCGTTGCAGCCCCCAGGACGGCCAGGGAGCCACGCGCGCGGTCGGATAGCGGGGCGGCGCCGGGGCCGTCGCCGTCCGCACGGAAGAAGGAGACGCAAACCTCGTTCGTCGCGTTTTCGGCGAAGTCGATCTGGAACGAGACGGCGTTGGTCGGATCGGCGTCCTGCCAGAGGAAGCCCAACGACCACCATTCGACGACGAAATGCCTCGTTCCGTTCGTGACGACCTCGGCCGCCCGGAGCGCGCTGCCGAGGTCCGCCGGGAAGGCTTCCAGATCGTCGTGGAACGCTTCGACGACCAGCGGATTCGATGCACCCGGACGCGAAGCGGACCCGGGGTCCCCTTCCGTCGAGAGGCTGACGAATCCATCCAGGTCGACGACCATGTTGGTGCAACGCCAGGCGCCTTGGACGAAGACCGGAAAGGAAAGAGGGACGGTTGCGAAACCGGAATCCGCGAAGGACGTATCGTCGAGCAGATTGGTCGCGCCGCCGAGCTCGAAGAGGGTCGCCGGGCCTTGGGATATCCAGCCGACTTCCGTCCGGTCCGACAAGCCGTCGCCGTCCGTGTCGGCCGAAAACGGATTCGTCCCGAGCGCGGCTTCCCGCCCGTTCGCGAGCCCGTCGCCGTCCGGATCGGCCGAAAGAACTGGAGATGCCGGGGATAGGGGATCGAACCCGTGGGCGACCTCCCAGCCGTCCGGGCAGCCGTCGCCGTCCGTATCCGCCTGTTTCGGGTTGGTGCCGAGGGTCGTCACTTCGGAATCGGAAAGGCCGTCGTCGTCCGTGTCGGTTTTCACCGGATCGGTGCCGGCGACGATCTCCGCGGCGTCGGAAACGCCGTCGCCGTCCGTGTCGGTTTTGCGCCAATCCGTGTGCCGGAGCGTGACTTCGTCCTTGTTGGAAACACCGTCCCCGTCGAAGTCGGCGGTTCCGTCGGTCGGGTCGAGCGGATCGAACGGGGCATGGTCGTGCTCCCATTTGTCGTCCAGTCCGTCGTCGTCGGAATCCGAATCATTGGGATCGGTGCCGATGCGGACTTCTTCGCCATCGGAAAGGCCATCGCCGTCCGAATCCCGTGCACACGGATCCGTTTCCGCCGCGATTTCGGCTCCGTCGGACAGTCCGTCTCCATCGGCGTCCCAACATGCAGGATTCGTCCGGTGGACGGAAACTTCTTCGCCGAGCGTCAACCCATCGCCGTCCAGATCGGAATTGCCGTCGGCCGGATCGAGCGGATCCAGCCCCCGATCGGTTTCCCAGCCGTCCGGGAGCAGATCGCCGTCCGTGTCGGGATCGAGCGGATCCGTCTCGGCTGCGACCTCCGCACCGTCGGGAAGACCGTCGCCGTCGGTGTCCGACCGCGCCGGATTCGTTCCGAGTTCGAGCTCCGCGGAATCCGACAAGCCGTCGCCGTCCGTGTCCGTTTTCGACGGGTCCGAACCGAATCCGAAGTGGTATTCAAGGACGAGCCCCGGAAAAACGGCATCTGTTTCGTCGTAACCGTATTCAATGCCGCAGTCCCGGGAAGAACGGGCGCCAAGCGTAGCGGAAGTCCCCGTTCCGAGACCGGACGCGTCCGGAAACACGACGAAAACCGCGTTCGTGTCAGCCTCGGAAAACTGGACTTGGAACGAAACGAAATCGTTGGTTCCGCCACAGCAGAAACCCACGCGAGAAAACTCGACCACCGCCGTCCGGGAGCCGTTGGTTCCCAAAACCGCCAAGGCAACGGCCGACGAAAGCGCGGGGTCGACGCGAAGGTCGTCCCAAAACGCCGCAACGGCCGCCGACGGATCGTCCGCGACGGGAATCCAGTCCGCGCGGTCGTTTGCGCTTTGCCCGCTCGAAAACGGCGGAGCTCCGGCGGACCAGCCGACGAGCCCGTTTGCGTTGACGGCGAGATTCGTCATCGACCGGCCGAACAGGCGGAACGGAATCGGGACGGGAAGCAGAACGGCGTCATCGTCCGCGTCCGTGAAGAGCACGGACCGGTTCGTGCATGCCGAAACGTCGATCCACCGCGCGAGTCCGTTCGTCCCGGCCCGTCCCCAGGAAATCTCGACGGCGTCGGGCAAACCGTCTCCGTCGGAATCGGTCGAGAACGGACTACTTCCGGCGAGAAGTTCCAAACCGTCCGGAACGCCGTCGCCGTCCGCGTCCGGATCGAGAGGATCGATCCCGAGACTCGTCTCGACCATGTCCGGCGCGCCGTCGCCGTCCGCGTCGTGCTGGTTGGCCGCCAGAAAAAAACCGGCGGCAGGCTCCGTCGCGACGGCCACCCGTGCGTAGACGTTCGTGTAAACGACGCCGAACGGAGAATCGACTTCGTTCGTGGAAACGCGGAACCGGCGCGAAACCGCCTGTTCCCAATAGGGCAGTTCGTTCCCGAACACCTCGATCGTCCGGGACAAGTCGCCGGGATTTCCGATTTCCTCCCGGTGGATCCAGCGCCACGACGGATCTTCGAACCTGCGCTTGTGGAAGATGTCGACCGCCGCATAGTCCGCAAGGTTCGTCGCCGGCCATTGAACCGTCATCTCGAATCGGTCTCCGTCGACGGTGAAGGTCGAGAACCGGAAGCCTTCGTTGGTGGTGCAGGAGACCGAATTCGTCCCCGATTGCCCCGTCTCCCGAATCCGTGGTATCCGGACGACCCCGGGCGGTTCTCCGCCGCGGTCCTTGCTTCCTCCCTGCACGGCGACGGCGGCGAAAAGAACGAAGGCGAACGCCCGAACCCACAACCGAGTCCGTTTCGCCCACGCGGAGAACCGGGGGAACAGACCGGACGCCTTGAGCAGCCATCCAAACCCGAACGCGCCCCAGAGAAACAGGACGAAGACGCCGAAAACGGACGCGAATTCCGGATGGCCGTTTCCCATGCCGCCGCCCCTTCGGGCGCGCGCCGCGCGGCTGCGCGGCGCGCGCCGGCTCTACAGAGTCTTGGGAAGCTCCTCGAACGCGAAGCACTCCAGGACGTCGCCCTCCTCGAAGTCGCCGAAGCCGTCGAGCAGGATGCCGCATTCCTGCGCCTGCTTGACTTCCTTGACGGTCTCCTTGAAGTGGCGGATCGTCGCGATCGGGCCCGTGAAGAGGAGCTTGCCGCGGCGCGTCACGCGCACCTTGCCGTCCGTCGTGATGAACCCGTCGTTGACGATCGAGCCGGCGACGACGCCCTCCTTGCCCAGGTCGAACACCTGCTTGACGAACGCGTGGCCGCGCACGACCTCCTTGTATTCCACGGGCAGCAGCGCGAGCATTTCGTTCTTCACGAAGTCGAGCAGCTCGTAGATGATGCGGAACGTCTGCACGCGCACGCCGTCGTGGCGCGCGAGCGCGTTGACGCCGCTCTCGGGCGTGACGTTGAATCCGACCACGAGCGCCTTGCCGCTCGCGGCGCGCTCGATGTCGTTCACGGCGATCGCGCCGGTGCCGCTTTGGATGACGTTGCACGAGACCTTGTCGCTCTTGATCTGGGAAATCGAGTCGACGATCGCCTCGACCGAGCCCTGCACGTCGGCGCGCAGGACGAGGTTGAGAACGAGCTTCTCGGCGTTGTTCATCTGCTTGAAGATCTCGTCCACGCTGCGGGCCTGCGTGGCGCCGCCGAGGAGCTCCTCCTTGCGGGCCTGCGCGTACTGCTCCGCCAGCTCGCGGGCGCGCTTCTCGTTCTTCATCACGCGGAACTCGGCGCCCGCCTCGGGCACGCCCGAGAGGCCCATGACGGCGACGGCGCGCGAGGGACCGGCGCTGCGGACGCGGCGGCCGGTGCTCTCGGTGAGCGCGCGGATCTTGCCGTAGTGCTCGCCGCAGAGCATGACGTCGCCCACGTTGAGCGTGCCGCCCGTGACGAGGACGGACACGATCGGGCCGGAGCCCGGCGCCATCTTCGCCTCGATCACCGAGCCGTTCGCGCGGCGGTCCGGGTTGGCGCGCAGCTCGAGCACGTCCGCCTGCAGCAGGATCATGTCGAGGAGGTTGCCGACGCCGTCGCCGGTCACGGCCGAGACCTGGCAGACGACCGTCGAGCCGCCCCATTCCTCGGGGGTGAGGTTCTCGGCCTGCAGCTGCTGCATGACCTTCATCGGGTTGGCGGCGGGCAGGTCGCACTTGTTGATCGCGACCATGATCGTCACGTGCGCGTCGCGCGCCTGCTGGATCGCCTCGCGCGTCTGCGGCATGATGCCGTCGTCCGCGGCGACGATGATCACCGCGATGTCCGTGAGGCTCGCGCCGCGGGCGCGCATCGCCGAGAAAGCGGCGTGGCCGGGCGTGTCGAGGAACGTGATCTCGCGCCCCTGGACGTCCACCGTGTAGGCGCTGATGGCCTGCGTGATTCCGCCGGCCTCGCCTTGCGCGACGTGCGCCTTGCGGATGTAGTCCATGAGCGTCGTCTTGCCGTGGTCGACGTGGCCCAGGAACGTGACGACCGGCGCGCGCGGCACCATCTGGTCGGGACGGTCCTCGGGGATGTCGTCGTCCGCGCCCGGATCGCGCACGAACGGCTGCGCGGCGCCGCGGTTGCGCTTGGTTTTCTCGTGCTCGACCGTGAAGCCGTGGGCCGTGGCGACCTTCGTGGCGGTGTCCAGGTCGACGCTCTGGTTGATCGACGCGAGCACGCCCATTTTCATCAGCTCGGTGATGAGCTGGTTCGGGCGCAGGCCGAGGCGCTCGGCCAAGTCCTTCACGACGATCGTGCCGCCCTGCATGAGGATGGTCTTGCTCCCCGCGGCGGCGGCGGCCTCGGCGGCGCGTTCGGCGGCGCGCTCGACCTTGCGCTTGTCGCGCAGGTCCTTCTGCTTCTCGCGCTGGCGGTCGCGGATTTCGTCCGCGTTGCGGATGCGGGCGGCGTCCTTCGAAACGCCGCCGGCTCCCTGCAGGCCGCCCTTGGAGACGGCACCGGAGGGCGTGCGCTCGGCGTCCGCCGGGTGCAGCGCCGGCGCGGCCGGCTTCGGGGGCGGCGGCGCGGGCTTGATCTTGGGCGGACGGTGGAATTCGAGCACCGGCCGCGGCGCGGTGGCGCGGCGCACCGGAAGCGGCGCCAGGCCGGCGATGGCGCGCTCGGCGGCGCGGGGAACGTCCGGTTCGGCGGGGAC
>CADBEF010000004.1 GCA_902793555.1 uncultured bacterium
GCCGGCGGAGTTGTCTCCGCTGGTCGTCGCCGCGCCCCCGGCGTGGCCCTCGCCGTCGATGCCGGCGGCGCGGACGGTGCTCTGGCCGGACGAGCCGCCGCCCGAGGCGCCGTCGAGGCCGTAGCTTTCGCCCGGCTTGTTGTTGCCCGAGTAGTTGAAGTTGCCGCCGCCGCCGCCGCCGTGCGCGATATGGAGGACGGCGCCCGCGGCGGAGAGCGTGGTGTCGCCGCCGCAGGCCGTGGCGGGCGTGACCCCCTCGTAGAGCTTCCCGGCGTCGGAGTTGTTCTGGTACCAGTAGGTGTGGACGGCCGGGATGCCGCCCGCGCCGACCGTGGCCGTGTAGAACTGCGGCAGGAAGGTGAGGTCGGGAACGGAAACCACGCCGCCGCCGCCGCCGCCGCCGCCGCGCTGGAGGCCGCCCGCGCCGCCGCCGCCCACGAAGAGGGCGGAACAGGCGTCGCGCCGCTTGACCGGCAGGAAGGTGAACGAGCCGTGGCGCTCGAAGACGTAGGTGCGGTAGGGAGGGTCCTCGATGATCCGGTCGGGCGTCCGGGAGAAGGTCGCGAAGTCGTCCTCGTAGGGCGACTCGGCGTAGGGCGCGAAGATCGCCGGCGCCCCGGAGGTGCCGCCGGGGAACACCTCCGCCGGCGCCGTTTCGTCGTAGAGCCGGATGTCGTCCAGATACATCAGGGCATCCTCGCCGTCGTTGTCGAACGAGAAGAGCAGCAGGCTCAGGCCCGCGATGTTCCAGCCGCGCGTCTGGCCGAGCTTCGTCGTGTCGTACCAGACCGTCTGCGTGCCGTTCGCGCTGGAGACCGTGAGCTGGTGCCAGGCGCCGACGATGCCGGAAAGCCCGGTCGTGTACTGGCTTGCGCCGATGTCGGTGTCGTTCTTGATGAAGAGCGACCCGTCCCCGCTTGCGTTGTTGTCGAACTTGAAGAAGCAGCGCCAGTTGGCGTTATCCGGGCAGTAGAACGGCAGCACGATCGTCCAGTCCTTGGCGAGGCCGGGGTTGGGGATGGCGAGCGTACTCCGGACCGGCACGGCGACGACGCCCGTTCGCGTGCCCAGGACGGTCCCGTCGCTGACGAGCGCAATCGTGGACATCGTGTCGGACAGCACGGGCTGCGTGTTGTTGGAGGACATGACGCCCTCCTTGGCGGGCGACCCGATCACGGCCTCGAACGGATTGGCGCGGTCGAACGTGTAGAGCCCCACGAGGTCCGCCCGCGCGAACGGCGCGGCAAGGGCAAGGGATAGGAGGACGAGGGAGAGCGGTAGCTTCTTCATGGGGCAACCTCTTCTGAGTTCGTGATTCGATCCGGTGGAACTTCGTGGCACTGTGCGAAGGAGGCAAGGCGCGAGTGGAAGGAACGGGGGCGATTTTAGCGCAGGGAAGACGAAAAGGCAAGCCGGCGCGAACGCCAATCACTCCCCCACCCGGCTTCGCCGGGAGCCCCCTCAGGGAGGGGGCCGGCGCTCACGCCGACGAAGCGCACACGCCGGGCCCGCCCAGATGGCGCGAAGCGTCCTGCGCGGGCCATGCGGCCGACTCCATGCGCCCGTGGCGGGGTGCGGCAGCCGCACCCCGCCACGGGCGCGAGAGGGGGGCTCTAGCGGAGGAGCATGAGCGTCGGCTGGGGATAGCGGACCGTGAGGTAGTTCACGTAGAGGCCGTCATCGCGCGTGAAGATGTAGATGGTCTCGATGTCGGAGTTGCTCTCGGGGCGTGCCGTGAAGTTCTCCTTCGTCGGCGCCGAGCCGGCGTCGAAGGACGCCTCGCTCCAGTCGAGGATCTTGACGGCCGCGCCGCGGAAGGGGGAGACGCGGGGGTCGGTGTCGACGTCCACGTAGACGGGCGAGCCGAGCTTGAGCGTGGAACCGGCGGCGAGCTTGACGCATCCGATGCGGTCGTTCGACGCGCCGACCTCGACGCGCAGCGCGGCGCCGTTCTCGAACGTGACCTTGCCGCCGATCGTAAGGACGCCGCCCTTGTTCCATTCGCCGCCGAAGAGCGCGCCGCCGCTCTTCACCGTCGTGCCGTCCGCGGTCGAGAGCTCGGCGGTGCCGCCGAGGCCGGATCCCGCCTGCACCGTGACGGAACGCGCCACGAGGTTCGAGTTCACGAGGAGGTTGCCCTTCTCGGTCACGTTCACCTTGCCGGTGAAGTCCGAATTGTCGGCCTCCAGCGCGAGGTAGCCGCCGAACTTGCGGCCTGTGAAGGTCCATGTCTTGTTGGCGGATCCGAGCTTGAGCGAACCGCGGAGGCGCGCGGCGACGACGTGGTTCGTGCTTTCGAAGAAGGTCTTCGCGTCCCACTCCTGCCCGCCGAGCTCGTAGCGGATCGGGTTCAGGAAGAGGATGGTCCCGTCGGCGAACTCCGAACGATTGCCGAACATGAGGTACGCGGGATACGCGTAGTAGCTGCTGTAGGCCTTTCCGATGGCGTTCGTGTGCGCGGCGTCCCCGAGCGGGATGGACACGGCGCCGCTCGTGGTGTTGGTGAGGTTGAGCGTCGGGTCCGCGTTCCAGCAGACGGTGCGGTCGCCGCCGAAGCCGGTGAAGCCCCAGCTGGCCCACTTGCTCTCCTGGAACATGCGCGGCGTCGAGGAGCCGTCGAGCGTCGGGTAGAAGTCGCGGCTCAGGCCGATCGTGCTCTGCCAGGCGGAATCCCTGGGGACGTAGAACTCGCCGCTCGGCGGCAGGCCGGCATCGGTCTGCGCCCAGAAGCAGCCGGAAAAGATTTTGATGAACGATTTGACGGAGGGGTCGTACCAAGAGGTCTCGCCTTTGACGACGAACGTGCCGGCGCCCGTCTTGGTGCCGCACGCGTCGCCATTCGACCCATGCTTGCGGACGACGACGTTGGACACGACCCAATCCGCATCGAACGTCGACTGGTCGTAATCGCGGATTCCCCATTCGAACGTCGCCTGGGGGAAGACGAACGGCGCCCCGTATTCATGCAGCTTTCGTCCCGGCCAACCATTCTCCATCCAGATCGACGACATGCGGGGGAACGTCAGCGGCGCGCCGATCGCATTGGAGATGGAGGTGGGATCCCCGGAGAAGTAAAACTTGCTGACGTTCGTCATGGCGCAGGGGCTTGCGAACGTCAGTCGCCCGCCTGGGACGCTGAGCTGGCCCATGAAATCCGGCGAAGCTCCGCCCAGAACGGTGTTGCCCCGACCGGTGACGGACAGCGTCGTGTTCGAGACGCCGGGGGGCAACAGGAGGCTTCCGTCCAGATTCAACCAGGCGTTCTCTTCGCCAACGGACGTGATGGTGACGGTCTGCGTGTTGGATCGCGAAAAACGGATCGGATTGGCGATCGTATTGGTCCCGTAGGATGCCTGCACGATCGGCTTCTCGGCGGTAAAGGTCAGGACGCCGGAGCCCGAGAGGTTGTATCCGCAGCTGTGGTAGCCCCCCAGATAGGCCGTGTCGACCGACTCGGTCGTACCGCTCGTGAAGCGAAGCGACGGCATGTCGACGTCCCGGTCGATGACGGGGCTGAGGCCGGCGGGCTTGGTGAAGTAGAGCGTTTTCCCGGGCGCCGGGAGTCCGCCCGCGAAGACGTAGGCGGCGGGGTCGTCGATGTCCGAGGAGAGACCGGACCAGACGTTGTTTCCTGCGCCGATGGCGGAGGGAGCCGACAACTCGACGGTTTGGCTATGCCGGCCCGCGTTCTCGGCGGTGACCCGGTAATACAGGGGAGATGCGGTCGGAAGGCCGGTCAGCACGATGTCGTTGACGTTCGTCGGCATCGCGGCAAGGTTCACCGTGTAGGTCTTGGACAGGGCGATGTTCGAGAAATCGTCCGAGGCGGACACTTCGACCGTAATGCGGGTGACCGCCGAGCCCAATCCCGTCCGGGTGAAGGACAGCGTGATTTCCGGCACGAGATGGTCCGAGTCGATCGTCGCGGTGAAAGCCGGTCCGGGCGGGAGCGTGGTGAACGGGGCAACGCGCGACTCGCCCGCGACGCCGAGGCTGTTCGTCGCGCGAAGCTGCGCGTAGTAGACCGTATCCGCGCTCAGCCCCGCCAGGGACGCGGCAACCTGCATCGGCGCCGAGGTCGCGCGGGACAGGGGAACGACGAAGGCCGGCGAGGAGAGCGTCTCCTCCGTGCCGACGACGAGCAGAAGGTCCGCCCAGGTGGCGTCTGCCGTCATCCCGGCGTCCATGCCGAGAGAACCGACCGTCGCGGAAAAGGTCGCATTCGTGTATTCGACCGACGAGGCGACAAGGCCGACGACCGGCGCGGCGGACGCGCCGGCGTGCACGGCCGCGTCGGCCGAGAGGAACGTCGCGCTCGCGATGGTGTCGTGCTCGGCCTGGATCCAGTCGCCGGACGCCACGCCGTTGAAGATGCGAAGTTCGTCCATGTCGCCGGAATAGGAGTCGCCGGATGCGGTGTCGCAGTAGGAGCCGAACGTCCAGTAGGCGTTGGACGTGTTGAGAAGCGTGGCCGGGGACTCTTTGGCTTGGTCGGGCGCGCCGTTGAAGTAGGACTTGAGCTCCACCGTGTCGTCCACCGTGAAGGCGAGGTGCGTCCAGGAGTCGGTGGAAAGGATCTTCTTGTTGTTGGTCGTGAGCTGGTGGGAGTTGTTCGCGGCGACGGAGATGCGGTCGCTACCTTCCTGGAGCCAGAGGAAGCCGTTTTGCGAGTTCCAGCTCGTGCGTGAGCCGGCGAGGATGGCCGTGCCGCTTCCGGTGCGCTTGAACCAGCCGGAGAGGGAGAACTCCCTGTTGTTCGCGAGAGCGCCGGCCTTGGCCGGGTTGACGACGTTCACGCCCTTGGCGTTGGCGGTCGACTTGTTCACGCCGCCGCCGACGACGCCCGACCCGGCCGTGGCCGAGACGGCGTCCGAGCCGGCGCTGACGGCCACGCCGCCCGCGACGGCGTTCGCGAGCGAGTCGCCGCCGTGGATGACGGCGACGTAGCGCGCCCAGACGCTGCCTTCGGCGGTCGCGCCGGATGAGGCGGTCGAACCGTAGTACATGGTAAACGTCGTGCCGGCGTTCAGGACCGGAAGGCCGACCCAGATCAGCGACTCGCCCTCCCGGTTCCACGTGTCGATCTCGTGCGGGACGAGATTGCCGTCCGAGTCCACGAAGCGGATGTCGGAACCGTCCGGCGCGCAGTCCGCGTAGCTGAATCCGGCCGGCGAGGAGGCGGAGAGCCTCACAAGAACGGGGAAGGTCGCGAGATCCGTCGAGCCGGCATATCCCGACACGGTGAACGTGGCGTAGCAGGAATGGGGATGCACGGTCGCGTCGACCGGCGCCGAATCGACGCCGAGATTGTTCTCGGCAAGGATGCGGACGTAGGCCGTTCCGCCGGGAGTCAGATTGGAGATTCGAATGGAAACGGTCGCACCCGCCGCGACACCGGACGCCGCGGCGACAGGCGTCGCCGCGTCAAGTCCCGCCGCGCTGTTCGCGACCTTGTAGGAGAAACTCGCCGAAGACGCGCCGTCGCCAACGGAGACAAGACGCATCTTCACGACGGCCGAAGCCGGACCGTCCGTCGCGCCGAGCATTCTGATCTGGGGTTCTGGCCCTGCGGGAGCAAGTCGGACGATCAGCACGCCGCTGCCGCCGGGGCGACCGTAATAGGAGCCGGTGTTGTTGCCGCCGCCGCCGCCGCCGCCGAGGCCGTCCACGCCCGCTTCGGCGTCGAACTCCGCCTGCGATCGGGCGATTCGCGTCGACTCGTTGCCGGTGCGCATGCCGTTTCCGCCGCCGCCGATTCCGCCGGAGCCGGGATTGTCGTTGTAACCGCCGCCCCCGCCGCCGCCGGCGTAGTAGACCTGCTCGCCGGTGATGTCGCTTGCCTTGCCGGGGCCTCCGGCTCCGTTCGTTCCGGTGTCCTTGCCGCCCGCGCCGTTTCCGCCCGGACCGCCCGCGCCGCCTCCGCCTCCGCCTTTGGCACCGCCGGCAAAGCCCTGGCCTTCCGTGCCGGTGCCGCCGACGCCGCCGGTGTTGCCGCCGCCGCCGCCGCTTCCGCCGGCGGAACCGGCGCCATTCTGCCAAACGCCGCCGCCGCCGCCGCCGACTGCGGTGTAGAGATCGGTGCCGCCAAACGAAAGAACGGTGTTTCCGCCGTTTCCGCCCTGCTTGACACCGCCGTTCAGTGCGGTATTGCCGCCCTCGCCGCGCGCGCCGACCGTCACCGTATAAGTGCCGGGCGCGAGTACGACATCCGACGCTTCGATAAAGCCGCCCGCACCGCCGCCGCCGCCGCATTCCGCGCCGCCGCCGCCGCCGCCGCCCACGAGGAGAAGCCGGGCCGTCGCACCGGCGGGCACCGTGAACGTGCCGTCCGCGAGGAATTTCACGACCGTGGACTGGTCGGAGAGAACCGTCGTCGTGACGGAAGCCCCCGTCGTCGTCACGTCCGCCGGCATGAGATCCGCGGTTGCACAGAGAGGCAGCGCCGCACCGAGCGCGGCGAGCGCAAGCAGTGCCGACCGTGCGAGGCATTTCATCGTGTTTTGTCCTTCTTGAATGGTGGCCAATCTGCGAAAGCGAAGCTACGAAACGGTAGCACGGGCTGCACGCACGCTTCGTTGGCTGGAAGAATACACCCAACCCACCCCACTGTCAACGACCCGACGCATTTTGTCAGGATTCCGAGACTCGCGGGCCATAAGGCCGACTCCATGCGCCCGTGGCGGGGTGCGCGCACCCCGCCACGGGCGCCGAGGTGACTCTAGCGGAGAATCATGACCGAGGGCGGATACTGGTCCGGATCTTTCCACCAGCGGACGATCTGGTTGCAGCCGCTCGCCGCCCAGGTACCTTCTCCGGTGTAGGTTTCCGGCAGGCGGATCGTGAACTGTTTGTTCGTTTCCGCGAAGGCGCGGAACTCGTCCCGGTGGTGCCACTCGAACCAGTTCGTGACGGTCGTCACGCCCCACGGCGTGTTCGACCACAGGTCCTTGCTCCACCCGAGCTTCGGGAATCCGCGGTACCAGACGTTGACGTTGAACCCCTTGCCGGCGTCCGTGTCGGAAAAGCACCGGCCGCTGAAATACTGCAGCGTGACGGGAAGGTCGACCTCCTTGATGGCGTTGTTCCCGCCGAACGCGCGGCCGTCCCCGGACCCGTAGGGGCCCAGATGCGTCACGCCGTACGCCGCCTTGAACGAGCGGATGGAGGAACCGTAGAAGGCGTAGGTCGGAACGACCGGGACGCCCCGCGGCCAGACAATGTCGTTCGTGAGGGACGGGCAGTAGCCGAACACCCGCCCGCCCGCGACCTTGAGGGTGGACGGGACGTGGCCGATCGTCTCCAGCGCGGAGCAGCCGTTGAAGCAGTTGTTCGCGCCGGAGTCCGTGCCCAGGTTCTCGAGACCCTCGTTGAGGATCGCGGCGCGGAGGCTCTTGTTGCCCTCGAACGCGGCGCGGCCGACCTTGCGCATCGTCGGAGGAAAGACGATGTTCGTGACGGAGGAGGATCCGTTGAACGGCCCTTCGCCGACGATTTCGACGATCTTCCAGTCGCCCGCCACGCCGGGCGAGAAGTCGAGGTTCACGGCCTGGGGATTCCCGCGGTTGTCCCCCAGCGTCAGCTCGCTCCCGTTCGCGGTCACTTTCTTCACGACGTTCGTGAACGGATACGAGTCGACCCATGTAAGCGTCTTGGCCGAGGGGTCGTAGACCCACTTCCGTTCGAGGTAGGACGCGCTGCCGGGGACGACCGTGTCGGACCATTCCGCCCGGTAGGGACGGCCGGACACTACGACATAGACGACGACGCGCGCCAAAGTGGAATACGCGGGCTGCGCGAGTCCGGTCCACGAAAGGCGGCCGGGCCCCGCCGGAAACGCGCGCACGCCCTGCGAGACGCCGTCGAGGAAGAGCTCCGCCTCGCCCGCGAACTCGTTGTCGAGCAGGCGCTCGTGCACGGAGAGCGTGCCGTTCTCCCCCGTCTCCCACACGAGCGGCGTCCCGACGAAGGGCCGGCCGCGCGTCGCCTGCATGCCGGGAAGGGTCCGGTTCTCGACGAACCCCCACGAGTTCACGATGCGGGCGCGCAGGTAGTACTCGGCGCCCTCCCGGAGGCCGACGACCGACAGGTTCGTCGCGACGCCGAGCGTCGCGCCGACCTCCTCCGAGACGCCGGCGAGGACGCCGAAGTCATAGTGCTCCGACGCCTCGAGCCGCACCGTCGCGCCGGTCGAGTCGAGCCCCCAGTCCGTCACCGTCACGGCCGCGTTGAGCGCGCCGAGGCCGTGCTCGAGCGCCTCGATCGCCGAGGTCGAGATCGTCGGCAGGAGCGTCCGCAGCGGGCCGATCGTCGCCGAGACGCCGGATGCGCCGCGGTCGTTGGACCCCGCCACGCGGGCGTAGTAGACGGTGTTGGAGACGAGCCCCGCCGTCGACAGGACCTCCGCGCCGGGCGCCGAGATCGAGAGCGGCAGCTCCTTCACGACGTTCGCGAAGACGGCGTCGGTCGCGATCTGCACGGCTGCAGAAGGGACCGACGAAGCGCCGGCGCCGACCTGCGCGACGACCGCGCGGAAGACGAGGCTCGTGTAGCCGATCTCCGTGCAGGAGAGGTCGAACGTCGGGACGGGCTTCGGCACGGGCGCCGCGGCGGTGAACTGCGTGTAGGGCCCCGTGGCGTAGTCCGTGCGCTGCAGGCGGAGCGCGACGAAGTTCGCGCCGGCGGCGCCGGGGACCGCGTAGGAGACGGACTCGGCGCTCCCCGGAGCGACGGTGCCGAGCGTGGCGGAGGCGTCCCACGCGGATGGCAGGTCGCCGCCGTCCGACGCGCCGTAGAAGGCGGTCAGGACGCCCGCGCCCGGCACGTTCGCGAACGACGCGACGACGGCGAGGCCGTCGCCGTCCGCCGCAACCGAGTCGAGCGTCATGTAGTCCGTCTCGGACTTCACGATGCGCAGCAGCGAGCAGTCGCCCGGGTCGATGAACTTTTGCCACGGCGGCGCGCCCCACGTGGCGTCCGCGTAGTTCAGGTTTTCGGTGTTGAACGCGACGCCGCAGTCGTTGTGGAGCGGGCCGACGTAGTTCTCGTTGTTGATGCCGCCGCGGAAGTCGAAGTCGACCCAGCCCGTCTCGGCCGCCGTCCATTTCGCGTTGCCGTGGTTCCACCAGCCCGTGCTGTAGAGCTTGCGGTCGCCGTCCACCTTGCACCAGACGTAGCGGCCGTGGTAGAAGGACAGCGTGTAGGTCTTTCCCTTCTCGACGAACCACTGGCCGCCGTAGCCGAACATCTCGTAGGTGTGCCAGGTGTAGACGGCGTTGTCGTAGGCGTTCGTGCCGGACTGCCCGTTGCTGCCGCGCGGGGCGACGTCGGTCGACTTGGTGTACTCCATGAACGTGCCCTGGCACGGCACGGCGCCGGGCCATTCGGCGACGGGGACGCTTTCGTCCACCCATTCGTGCGTGTCGTCGTGGATGAACCATAGCCCCGGCTGGTAGACCGTGGCGCGGGCGGAGAGCGCGAGGAAGGCGAGCGCGAGGAAGGCGAGCGCGGGGAGGACGAGTCTTTTCATGGGGCGTTCAGTAAATCAGGATCATCGTTCCGTCGCTTCCCTTCTTGACCGTCAAAAGGCCCGGTCCCGAGAAGAGCGTGTCATCGATGTATTGCGCACCGGAGCCCGTCGCGCCGTGCGTGCCGCGCTTCTGCAGCTTGTTGTCCAGCCAGAACCAGTCGACGACGGCGTTCGTGCTCATGTGGATCTTGCCGTACGCCTGTCCGAGCCCCCGGAAGGACGTCATCTTGAGGTATTCCGAGTTCTTCATCGCATCCTCGGCTCCGACATCCAGCGTGCCCGCCCAGCTCACAACGACCGGACCCGTACCGAGCACGCAGCGGTTCGTTACGGTCATGTCCGCGCCTTCGGGCGGAACCGAGCCCAGCCTCATCGTGCCCGAGGCGACGTGGTATTCGTTCGTCTCCGACGAATGGTCGTCGCAAAAGAGCGTGGTGTAGTGGCCGCTCTGGACGAACAACGGCGTCACGACCTTCGCCCGGAAGCAGGTCGTGTTGAGCGGCCAGAAGTAGAGCGTCGCTCCGGCCGTGTCGATGGTCCCCTGGAATTGCCCGGTAGGACTTCCGACATGGCTGTTACTCATCGGGGATATCTGCCCGCAGGGAACCGTGAGGACGCACTCCTTGTTGAACGTGATGTTCCGGCCGTCTCCCCAGTTGCCGAAAAGGAGCGTCACCTTGTAGGACCATGTCTTGTCTCCGTTGACGCCGTAGCCCATCTGCGCTTGGTCCATCGTCGAGAATTTCAGCTTTCCGTCTTCGTCGATTGTCGCGGAGCGGAGGTTTCCCCATCCGCCGTCATCCTTGCAGACTACGGCGCCGGGCAGAAAGCCGCCGTCGAACAGAACATCGTCGCGGTTCCCGATCGTGGCATCGTTGGGAGATGCATGGTTGTAGGATCCCGACGTGACGAGATAGAGAACCGCATGGTCAGACCGAAGCAGACGGTCGGCATGGAAATGCGCGGCGTCGCGGATGCCGAGGCGTATGCAACCGTCGTCCAGACGGAGTTCGTCGATATCGATCACGTCGGACTGGTTGACGGACACGGTCTTGTAGGCCGCGAGCCCGTTGAACACCGCGACGTCGCCGGCGACGTGCGGGTAGGTCGTCGCGGCGCTACCATCCTCCATGACCCAGTTGGCCTTCGCCGTCCAGTTGCCGCCGTTCGTGTTGGTCCAATAGTAGAACGTCTGTCCGTCCGCCCGCGCGAAGGGTGCGGCAAAGGAGAGGAGGAGAACAAGGAATATCGGTAGTTTCTTCATGGGGGAATCCTTTCTGGGGGGGCGTGATTCGGTGATTGGACGGTTCGGTGTGCGGGTGGCCGCCGGGCGGTTGAAGCGGCGGTTCGCCGCAGAGGCGGATGGACGGTCAGGCGGGGCTGGACGATTCGTCTTCGGAGGCAAGGAACTCCTCCGGAGCGATGGCGGGAACGGGGGAACCCGCGAAATCGGGAAGGTTCCGGGTCAGGATGACGTCGCAACGGGCCGCTTCCGCCGCGGCGGCGACGACGGCGTCCTCGAAATCCGGGAGCGGCAGGGTTCGGGCGCGGAGGAATTTAGGATGCGTGCTTGGCCTCCATGCCGGCGACGTAGGCGCGGCGGACGTCGAGGCGTTGCGGAAGCGTCCCCGCAACCTCCGCGATTTCGGCGGGAAGCGAGTCCGCCTCTTCAAGGCGAAGCCTTTCGAAATATCGGACGACGAGCCCGGAAAGGGAGAGCCGATGCCGGGAGGCGTAGCGCTTCGCACCGAGAAGGTCCTCTTCGGGCAGTCGGATCGTCATTTTGGCGGTGACTACGGACATGTCAACCTCCTTGTATGGCACATTCTGCGTAAATGTATGGCATTTGTCAAGCGGGAATTGTGACCCGCGCGAGCGCGGGCCGCAAGGCCGACTACACGCGACCGTGGCGGGGTGCGGAGTGCCGCACCCCGCCACGGTTGCCGAAGGGGACGCTAGCGGAGGATCATGATCGTGGGCTGGAGCAGGTCGTCGCCCTTCACTTTGAGGATGCCGGAGCCGGAGAAGAGGCGGTCGTCGACGAACGCCGGGAAGCCGACGCTCGCGAGGTCGGCCATGGCGGCCTCCGCCTCGCTGGAGCCGTAGTAGCCGCGGTGGAGGTTCACGCCGTTCACGTAGAGTCGGCGGACGAAGGCCGGCTCGTCGTTCTCCAGCTCGATCCCCGACGCCGTCGAAATCCAGTCGCGGTCCTCGAGGTCGAGGCGGGCGTTCTTTCCGAACGGGTCGCCGCCCGTGATGCGCAGCTTCGCGCCGGCGGCGACGAAGACGTCGTTGTCGCCGAGCGTCGCGTCCTCGAGGAGCGAAAGCCTCCCCGCGCCCACCCAGACGCCGCCCGTGAGCGCGTCCATCGGCCGATACAGACGGAGCGTGCCGCCGGCGCTCTTCACGAAGCCGGCCGTGCCGGCGACGCGACAGCCGATGTCGACGGTGTCGTTCTGCCGGTTGACGTAGACGTAGGCCGTGCGGTTCCCGAAATCGACCGTCGAGGAGGCGGAGTTGGCGTGGTCCGGCGGCGCGAACGGCGTCGAAACGACGTTGAGGTACCCGGAAAGGATCTTTACGGTCGAATTCGGCTGGGCGAAGTAGCAGTGGGACCACGGATACACCGCGACGGCCTCCCACGCCGCACCGTCCTCCATCGGGTCGTTCCTGCCGTTGTTTCCAAGCTGGCGGATGCCCGTCGCGGAGGAGCTCCCGTCCGGTTCGACGTTCCGAACGCGGCCCGTCGCGGTGTCTCGCACGGTGACGTACCGGTTCTGGTTCTCGGCATTGGGGAAGAAGAACGGCAGGATCTCGTAGCCCTTGCCCGAGTCCCATGCCGCGGCGGGGGCGTTCACGACGTGGAAGTCGTTGGAGATGATTCCGTAGCCCCTGTCGCTCGACGTGTCGAGCCCGAGCGCCGCCGTCGCGCCCGGTTCGGCGACGAGGTTCGTGACGACCGTGTGCGAATTGGGATAGCACCCGTTGTGCCACGTGGAGATGCCGGACCAGAGCTGCCCCATCGGGCCCGTGGCGAGGCGGAATTCGCCGATTTCGAACCAGTCCTCGCGGACGCTGTCCTGGTATTTCACGTCCAGCGGACCCTGCGTGATGAGGTTGAGCTCGCCGCCGTCGAGCGTCACCTTGGGCGGCATGACGCCGCCGCGCCAGAAGTTGGTGGGCGCGCTGAACTGGTATCCGTTGCTCCAGCCCGTGCGGACGGACGCCCCCTTGCGGTCGTCCTTGTTCCCGAACCAGGCGCCGGACACCTTGAGCTCGGCGGCGGCGCTGCCGAGATAGGCGTTGCCGAGGAACAATCCTGCGCCGCCGTAGTTTCCGTTGTGGTTGCACGAGGCGGGATTCCAGGTTCCCGTGAAGCTCTTGCGCGCAGGGAAGCCGCCGAGCGACGCGGTGGAGTCGGCGCGAAGGACGATTTCGCCCGAACCGCGCACGTCGCCGTTGAACTGGATCTGTCCGCCGCCGGCGTACCGGTCTCCGGGCGAACGGAACGGAACGCGATCGGTCTTGAACGCGTGGGGGCCGACGTCGAGCACGCCGTTGAGCACGAGTCCCATGTCCTTCGCGCCCATGCCGTCGACGACGAGGTCGTTCGCGAGGACGATCGACGCGCCGATCGTGAGGTTGCCGGCGCCCTCGTTGCGGCCCGCCATGCGGAGCCGCGATTCGCTCCCGTCGCCGGTCCGGAAGGTCAGCGTGCCGTTGGAGAGGTAGACCTGGTTTCCGCTGTGCGTCGAGCCGAGGCCGAGATGGCCGACCGTGACGGCGTTCCCGCCGAGGTCGAAAGTCACGGTGTAGCTCGTCAGCGGCAGGTAGACGAGGGCGACGTCGCCGGGGCCGTTCGGCCAGTCGTGGTCGCCGGAGATCTTCTGCCAGTTCGCCGCGTTGCACCAGCTGACCGTCCCCAGCGTGGCGGTACGGTTCACGAAGAGCCCGGCGCCGTGCAGGTCCTCGTCGCGCGGGGCGACGATGAGGACGCCGTCCTCCGCGAGGACCGCCTCGCCCGTGACGGGATCGGCGGCGTAGCGCCGGATGCGGCTTGCGCCGGGCTCGAGCGCGGTGAAGGTCGTCCCCTCGACGGAGACCACGGCGTTGGTGTCGTAGACGAGGCTCTCGCCCGTCGCGAGGGCGGGCAGCACGAGCCGGTCTCCGACGCGCAGGATCGTCGTCGCGAGCTCGTCGAGCGACGAAACGACGCGGATGGCCCCGCCGACGGAGAACGAGAAGGGATATTCCGCCGAAAAGCCCGTCCCGGCGGTCGTGGAGGAAACGGCGAAGACCGCGGAATGCGACGAGCCGGGCTTGCCGGTCCAATCGACGGTGAAGTTGCCGGGCTCCGAGAGGCCGCTCCACGTCTTGACGGGCTTTCCGTCGACCAAAAGCGTGACGCCGTAGGTCGTTCCCTCCTCGACCGAAAGGCAGGAGATGGAGAGCGTCTGGACGCCCTCGCCGCCGGGCGTGGCACCCGGAGCGGACATTTCAAAGGGCGTGGAGAGCGTGTCGTAGGAAACCGCGAGGGAAACCGCGGTCTCGAACCCCCACTCGTTCAGGATGCGGACGCGCGCCCAGTAGGCCGTGGCGCCGGCGAGTCCGGTCGCGGTCAGCGTCTGGCTGGCGGGGACCGCCCCGGCAAGGGCCTCCGCGCCCGGGAACGACAGCGTCGTCTCCGCGGGGAACGCGGGATCGGTCGAAACGTCGAGCGTCAGGCGGGCGGAGGACGAGCCGGCGCCCCAGTCCGAGACGACGCCGACGAAGGACAGCGACGAGAAACCGCGCAAACCGAACGATGCGCGCCCCTCGGGCGGCAGCGGTTCGAGCGTCCGGAACTCGACGACGGACGATCCGCCCGTCTCGTGCGCGCTATTCTCGCCGACGACGCGGGCGTAGTAGGTCGTGTTGGTCGCGAAACCGTTCACGAAGAGCGTCTGCGAGCCGATGCCGACGAGCGTCGAAAGGGGCTCCGTCCGGAGAATCGTCGCGAAGTCGCGCGTCGCCGAGAACTGCAGTTCGGCCGTGACGGAGTCCGCGCCGGCGCCCAGCCCGTTGCAGGTCGCGACGAACGTCGCGTTGGTGTAGGCGACGTCCGCCGCCGCGAGCCCGAAGGTCGGGCTTTCCTGCGCGAGGTTGTAGATCTCCCCCCACTGGACGTACGGAATGGCGACGCCGGCCGTGCCGGAGAGCCGGAACGCGACGAACGCCGCGTTTCCGGCGCCCGGCACCGTGCATTGCACGGAGGCGGTGTCGCCCGCGGGCGGGTTCGTCACGACCGCGGACGCCGTCCAGACGGACGGATCGTATCCGCCGTTGCCCGCGCCGTAGAAGGCCGTGAGTGCCGCGATACCGTCGGGAATGCCGGTGAACGCCGCCGTGACAACAAGATCGTTCCCCGCGGCGGCCACGTTCTGGATCTCGAAGAAGGACGTCTCGGAATAGACGACGCGCAACAGCGACGCGTCGCCCGGGTCGACGGCCTTGGACCACGGGCCTCCGTCCTTGAACGTGTCGGCCGTGAAAGACGAGATGCCGTCCGTGTTGTAGCCGAAGCCGATCGTGGAACTCACGCATCCCGCCCCGCCGCCGCCGTTGCCGAAGCGGAACTCGACGTCGTGCCAGCCGGTCTCGTCCGGCGTGAAGGATCCGGTGACAAGGTTCTGGTAGTTGTCGTTGTTTAGGACTGTCGTGCCGTCGACCAGGACATAGCCGGAGTCGTCGATGTACTTGCCGAACCAGTAGGTCGTGCCGGCCTCCAGATACATCTGCCCGACGTAGCCGAAGGTCGTGTTGTCGCCCCAGGCGTAGCTTTGCGCGTTGTAGGGATTTGTAGCGGATCCGGAGGTCGAGGCCATGATCGCACCGGGGACGTTCGTCGCGGTCGAATGCGAGAGGATGTCGGTCGTGCGGTCCATCGCGGAGCCGCCGATCCGCGCCTGGATCAGGCCGGGCGCGTAGACCTTGCGCGGCGAGAAGGGCGCCTCGGCCGTGGTCCGCAGCTCGGGGTCGACGACGTAGGTCACGAGCCCCCAGTCGTTCACGATGCGGAGACGGACGAAGTAGGCCGTCTCGTAGTCGAGCCCCGGGATTTCGAGCGTGGCGGCGGCGCCGAGGGCGGGCGTCGCCTCCGGCGAGGCGCCGGCGAGCGACGCGAACGAGGGGTCCTTGGCGGCCTCGAGCCGGACCTTGGCCCAGGCGGAGCTGTCGCCGGGCGAGGTGACGGTCCCCCGGCCGGAGATCTTCGAGCCGCCGGCGCCGACGAACGCGTATGTGCCGGCGGGCGGGGTGGGCGAGAGCGTCAGGGGCAGGACCTCCGAGACGGCCGCGCCGCCGAGCGCGTTCGTCGCCGTAGCGCGGAACCAGTAGGGCGTGTTCGTGGAGAGCCCGGTGGCGACGATCGTGAAGGGTCCGATCGCCGTGGCGGGGTTGTCCGCACAGTCGAACGTGAAGGCGGGGGCGTCGAAGCCGTCGGCCGCCGTCGCCACCTCGAGCGCGAGGTCCGCCTCGGAGGCGCCGACGCCGAGCGAGCGCAGGTCGGCCGTGGCGGTCACGCCCGCCGAACCGGGGGCGAGGGAGACGAGGGAGACGAGCGGATCGACCGTGAGCGTCGCCACCTCGGTCCACTCCGTGAAGAACGTCGCGACGCCGGCCGAGCCCTCGAGGTAGAGCCGCAGCGCCTTGTTGCCGGCCGCGCCTGGGAGCGTGAAGGTCTGCGCCGAGGTCCCGGCCGCGACCGTTCCGACCGCGACGACGTGGTCCCAGACGGACGTGGCGGCGTTGCCGCCGTCCAGCGCGCCGTAGCAGGCGTAGACCGTCGCGGCGGACGGCAGGTCCGCGAACGAGACCGCGGCTTCGAGGTCCGTCCCGTTCTCCGCCGCCGTCACCGCCGTGACCGTCGTGTAGGCGTTCGTGCCCGCCACGCGGAGGAGCGACATGTCGCCGGGGTCGACGATTTCCTGCCAGACGTTGGCGTCTTCGTAGCTCGTGCTCGCCGTGCCGGACGGGTTGTACTGGAGCGCGAAACGGCAGTACATGACGGTCTTGCCGCCCTCCCAGTCCCAGATCCAGGCGTTGAACGGCACCCAGCCGGTCTTCGTGGCGGTGTAGCTCGTGGCGACGACGGGAGCGTCGCCGTAGCCGGACTTGTTTCCCTGATGGACGACGAGCTTCCCGTCGATCACGAGCGCCTCGCCGTCGTCGAACCGGCCGTAGAACTGGTAGGTCCTCCCCGCCTCGACGAACATCTCGCCCTCGTAGGCGTAGACGTCGTAGTTGTACCAGCCCCACTCCCGGCCGCTGATCGGGTTCTGTTTGGGCGAGGGGCCGTTGCCGGCATTGTAGCCCATGATGACACCGGGCGTGCGGTCGAGATGGGCGGCGTCCGCAACGGCGACGAGGTTCGACGCCAGGACGGGCGCCGTGTTCTGCGAGGCAGCGCCGGCGACGGCGAAGCCGTAGGCGGTCGGCGCCTTGAACTGCGACTGCCACAGTCCGGGAAAGTGGACCGTGTTCGCGCGCGAACCCGTCGCGAACGCGAAGAAGGCGAGGAGGAGGATCGAAAGTTTTTTCATGGGAATCTTTTCCGTGAAACGGATCGGCGGAGGATCACGGGGGTCGGGCGGGACGCGTTCGACGCGTGGCATTATAGCGCACAAGCGCGGGAAAGGGAAGCGGAATCGCGCGCAACCTCCGCGAGCGCGCGGGCGCATTGCCAGCGCGGGCCGGGTTGTGGTAGAATCGGCCGCCATGAATCCGCTTTTCCGATCCGTTCCGGCCGCGGCCGCCCTCGCGTTCGTCCTGTCCGCTTCCGGGCAGGACGCGCCGCCCGCCGGCGGCGTCCCCGTTTCGGCCGTCCGCGTCGCCGTCCGCGGGGACGTCCCCGTGGACGAAACGTTCGTCCTGTCCTTCGCCTCCGCCAAGCCCGGCGGGTCGATCGTCGCCCGCGACCTGTCGGCCGACGTCAAGGCCCTGCTCGGCTCCGGCCGCTTCGCCTGGGCATCCGCCGGCGTCGAGGACGGCGCGGACGGCGTCGCCGTCGTCTACTCGGTGGAGGGCCGCCGCCGCCTCGCCGAAGATCCGGATTTCGCCGGACTGGCCTACTTCTCGCGCGACCGGGCGCGGAAAGCCGCGGACCTGAAAGCCGCCGACTTCGTGGACGGGACGGTCGCCGCCGCCGCCGCCGCGCGCCTCCGCGAACTCTACCGCAAGCACCGGTTCTACGACGCGGCGGTCGTGCCGCGGCTTCTGCCCGACCCCGCGCAGCCGGGCGCCGCATGGCTCGTCTTCGACATCAAGGAAGGGCCGCGCTACTCCGTGGACTTCCTCGAGTTCCCCGGCGCGAAGGCGCTCGATCCGGACGATCTGGGCCAGTTCGCCGCGCAGCACAGCTGGTTCAACCCGCAGAACTGGGTGACGACGCCCCGCCTCACCGACGCGGACCTCGAGACCGTGGCCGCCGACGCGCGCCGGCAGTACTACGACGCCGGCTACCTCGACGCGACCGTCTCCGCGCCGCGCAAGCGCTTCGAGGGGACGACGATGCGCGTCGCCTACGACGTCGAAGAAGGCCCGCTCTACCGCGTCGGCGCCGTCCGCGTCGAGGGCGCGACCCTCTTTCCGGCGCTTGCGCTGCGCGAGGCCGTCCGCCTCCGCGAAGGGGACGTCGCGGGCGCCGCCGCGCTCGCCAAGGCGCGGGAGTCCCTGCGCGACTTCTACGCCTCCCGCGGCTACACGGGGACGACCGTCGCGCTCGCGGTCTCCCCCGGCGCGGAACCCGCCACGCTGGACGTCTCGCTCTCCGTCGCGGAAAGCGGCCTGACCCGCGTCCGGGACGTCGTCGTGCGCGGCAACACCTCCACCAAGGACAAGGTGATCCGCCGCGAAATCGGCCTCAATCCGGGCGACCCGTTCGACCGCGTCCTGGCCGACTTCTCGCGCCGCCGCCTCCAGAACCTCGGCTATTTCTCGGACGTCTCGTTCAACGAGGTTCCCGCCGGCGACGGCCTGGCCGACGCGGTCTTCGAGGTGGTCGAGCAGCCGACCGGAAGCTTCCAGTTCGGCGCGGGCTTCTCCTCGGTCGACCACCTCGTCGGAACGATCGAAATCTCGCAGCGCAATTTCGACATCTTCAACTGGCGCGACTTCCGCGGCGGCGGCCAGAAGGCCCGCCTCTCCCTCGCCGCCGGTTCCAGCTCGACGTCCGCCGACCTGTCGTTCGAGGAGCCGTGGTTCCTCGACCGCCGCCTCGCGCTCGACGTGGACCTGTACCTGCGCAACCGCTCCAACCGCGAATACGACGAACGCCGCTACGGCGTCTCCGCCGGCCTCTGGAAGTTCTTCCCGTGGGTCGGCACGCTCGGGCTGGCGTACGGCATCGAGAAGGTCGAACTCGACGACGTCGTGACGCGCGACTACGTCCTGCTCGACCCGCCCGGCGAGCCCTACCGCTTCACGGACGAGGACGACTCCTACCTGCTCGGTTCGCTCAAGCTCTCGTGGTCGCTCGACACGCGCGACAACCCGTTCGTCCCGCACGAAGGAACGCGCGCCGTGGCCTCCGCCTCGCTCTACAACGCGGCGTTCGGCTCCGCCTACGACATGTACGAGGCGTCCTTCCGCTTCGCCCACTACGAGCCGCTGCCGTTCGGCTTCACGTTCGCCCTGCTCGGGCAGGCGTCCACGATCGACGGCCTCGGCGGCGACGACGTGCCGGTCGGCTCCCGCTACTTCCTCGGCGGCGGGCGGCAGGTGCGCGGCTTCCGCAACCGCAACCTCGGGCCGAAGGCGCTGTACGCGGACGGCGGCGAGGAGACCGGCAACTTCTCCCCCGTCGGCGGCCGCACCAAGATCTGGGGCGCCGCGGAGCTGTCCGTTCCGCTCTTCCAGTTCGTTCGCTTCGCCGCGTTCGCCGACGCCGGCAACGTCTGGAACGACGCGTGGGACGCCGACTTCGGCGAAATCGGGACGAGCGTCGGCGCCGGCCTCCGCCTCGACCTGCCGGGCTTCCCCATCCGCCTCGACTGGGCGCACGTGATCGACAAGCCGGACGATTGGGCGCGGACGCGCACGTTCGTCTTCTGGGTCGGGACCGACAACTAGGCCATGACGATCGTCCTCAAGCCCGACCGCGACGCCCTCGCGACCCTCGCCGCCCTCCTCGGGGCGGCGCTCGCGCTGCTCGCCGCGCCCGGCCTGCTCGCCCCCGCGCGCGCCGCCGCGCCGTTCCGCCGCTTCGCGCGCTCCGTCTGGCCGGGGCGCGTCCTCGCCGCCGTCGCCGTCGCCTGGTCGCTGCTCTGGGTCGCCGCGATGCCGCTCGGTTCGCTGCTCGACCCGCTGCTGCCCTACCTGCAGTTCCTGCTCCCGGTCTCGGTCGCCGCGATCTGCGTCTTCCTGCCCGAGCTGCTCTCCTGCCGCGCCGCCGGCGCGCTCCTCGTGCTCCTGCCCGCGCCGCTCCTCTCGGCCGCGCAGTGGCACCCCTCGCCGTGGCGGCTCCTCGTCGTCGCCGTCGCCTACGCGATGGCCGTCTCCGGCATGTTCTTCGTCGCCAAGCCGTGGCTGCTGCGCGACGCGATCGCGTGGACGACCGCCTCGCCCCGCCGCTTCCGCGCCGTCTCCGCCGCCTTCGCCCTCGTCGCGCTCGCGCTCTTCGCCTGCGCCGCGACCGTCTATCCCCTGCCCTCCCCGCCCGCCCCATGAACGCGCCCGCCTCCGAGCCCTACCGCCAAACCGTTTCCGACATCCGCCCCAACCTGAAGTTCTCCGGGCGGCTGCTCGTCCGCGCCGCCCAGGTCCAGACCGCCAAGAACGGCAAGCCGTTCCTCGTGCTCTCGCTCGTGGACGCCACCGGCGGCGTCCAGGCCAAGATCTGGGACTGGTCCGGCGAGCCGCCCGCGCCCGGGACGATCTTGCAGATCGACGGCCGCGGCGACGAATACAACGGCCACCTCCAGCTCCGCGTCGAGCGCCAGAAGCCCGTCGAGGGCGACCCGGCCGAGTTCGTCCCGGCCGCGCCCGAGACGCCCGATTCGATGTACGCGGAAATCTCCGCGACCGTGGACGCGCTCCGCGACGAATCGATCCGGAAGATCGTCCGCCAGCTCCTCGACTGGGCGCTCGCGGCCAACCTCCTCTCCGCCCCGGCCGCCAAGACCATGCACCACGCCACGCGCGGCGGCCTGCTCCACCACACGGTCACGATGCTGCGCGCCGCCAAGGCGCTCGCGGACGTCTACCGCTTCCTCGACAAGGACCTGCTCTACGCCGGCGTGGTCGTCCACGACCTGGCCAAGCTCGACGAGATGGCGGTCGATTCGCTCGGCCTCGTCTCCGACTACACGCGCGACGGACGCCTCGTCGGCCACATCGTCCGCGGCGTCGTCAACGTCGAAAAAGCGGCGGCCTGCACCGGGGCCGACCGCGAGCGCGCCACGCTGCTCCAGCACCTCGTCCTCGCCCACCACGGCGAGGCCGAGTTCGGCAGCCCCGTCCCGCCCAAATGCCCCGAGGCGCTCGTCCTGAGCGCGATCGACCGCCTGGACGCCAAGCTCTTCCAGATGCGCGAGGCGCTCCGGGCCACCGAGCCCGGCGCCTTCTCCGCGCCCGTCTGGGCCCTCGACCGGATCGAAATCTACAAGCCCGAAAACCCCCGCGGGGCGTAGCCCGCCGCCCCCGCCCTTCCGGCCTTCAAACCCCGGACCCCGCCACCATGAAAAAAACGCTGAAGATTCTCGCTTTCTTTCTCCTGTTCCGGAGCCTGTGGCGCCGCGCAAAGCGGAGCGTCCGGCTCCTGCCCTTCGCGGCCGCGCTGCTCGCCGCGGCGGGGTGCGCGTCCGTCGACGCGGAAGGGCGCCTCCGCCACAAGCAGTTCGACGTGAAAGGCTCCGGCCTGGACTGGCTCGAAATCGTCTACGAACCGGCGCCCGGCGACGCGCGCTTCCCCTACCCCGTCCGCCTCTCGTTCGTCGGCTCCGGCATGCTCGAGATGAAGAGCGGCCCCAGCCCGCAGGTCGAGGACTCCATGTCGCAGGACTACCGGAACCCGCTCTGGAACGATTTCGTCAAGGAAACCGTCGCCTTCACCCCGGACGAGATGAAGGAAGCGTTCCAGACCCTCGTGGACGAAGGCCTCGTCGCGACGCCCTCCCCGCCGCCCCTCGACAAGCTCGGACGGCCCCACGTCCAGTACGCCGGCACGATCAACACCGAGAAATTCCGCTATCGCACCGACAACGCGCGCCTCGTTTCGCTCGTAGAAGCCGCCATGGAGGAGAACTTCGGCCCCAAGCTCCGCGCCACGGCCGCCTTCGGGAGGCGCCGTTGAAGCCGGCGGACGTCCCGGCCGTCCACCGCGCCGCGCTCGCGGAGTTCCGGTCGCACCCCGCACCCGTCGTCGACCTCATGGGCGCGCAGGGCGAGGGCGCCTTCCGCATCCTGCTCGCCACGATCCTCTCCGCCCGCACCAAGGACGCCTGCACCGCGAAGGTCTGCCGCGAGAAGCTCTTCCCCGCCGTGAAAGGCTGGGACGACGTCCGCCGCCTCTCCGAGGACGAGCTCGCCGCGCTGATCCATCCCGTCGGCTTCTTCCGCCAGAAGGCCGCCGCGATCAAGAAGATCCCGGACGTCCTCGACGCGAAATTCGGCGGCCGCATCCCCGAGACGGTCGAGGAGCTCTGCGAGCTGCCCGGCGTCGGCCGCAAGACCGCGAACCTCGTCGTCGCCGTCGCGTTCGGCAAGCCCGCCGTGTGCGTGGACGTCCACGTCCACCGCATCATGAACCGCATGGGGCTCGTGAAGACGGAAACGCCGCTCGACACCGAGATGGCGCTGCGCCGCGTCCTGCCCGAGAAGTACTGGCGGACGTGGAACGCGTGCTTCGTCTCGCACGGCCAGCGCGTCTGCCTCCCGCGCAACCCGCGCTGCGGCGAATGCGCCCTCCGCCGCTGGTGCGACGCCGGCGCCGCGCGCTAGAGGACCTTGTCCAGGCACTCCATCGCGCGCTCGACGTTCTCGCGCGAGTTGAAGGCGGTGATGCGGATGTGGCCCGCGCCGGCGCGGCCGAAGCCGACGCCCGGCGTGGTGACGACGTTCGCCTCGCGCAGCAGCTTGTCGAAGAACGCCCACGACTCCATGCCGCAGTCGAACCACACGTAGGGCGAGTTGCGCCCGCCGGTGCAGCGGAAGCCCTTCGCTTCGAGGTGCTCGATGACGATCTTCGCGTTGGCGAGGTAGCCGTCGATCAGCTCGCGGCACTGCGCGCGCCCTTCGGGCGAGCACGCCGCCTCGGCCGCGCGCTGCACGGGATACGAAACGCCGTTGAACTTCGTGCTCTGGCGGCGCTTCCACAGCGGCTGGAGCGGGACGGCCGCGCCCGCGGCGTCGAACGCGCGGCACGCCGCCGGGACGACGCAGTAGCCGCAGCGTGTGCCGGTGAAGCCCGCGGTCTTGGAGAACGAGCGGAATTCGACCGCGACCTCCTTCGCGCCGGGGATCTCGTAGATCGAGTGCGGGATCGCCGGGTCGCGGATGAAGGCCTCGTAGGCCGCGTCGAAGAGGATCAGCGCCTTGTTGGCGCGCGCCCAGTCGACCCACGCCGCGAGCTGGTCGCGCGTCGCGACGGCGCCCGTGGGGTTGTTCGGGTAGCAGAGGTAGACGAGGTCCACCGGCTCGGACGGCAGGGCGGGCACGTAGCCGTTCGCCTCGTTGCCCTCGAGGTAGACGAGGCCCGCGTAGCGGCCGTCCGCGGCGGGGCCGGTGCGGCCGGCCATGACGTTCGAATCGACGTAGACCGGATAGACCGGGTCGGGGACGGCGACGCGCGCGGCGCCGTCGAGGATCTCCTGGAAGTTGCCCGTGTCGCACTTGGCGCCGTCGGAGACGAAGATCTCGTCCGGCGAGATATCGCAGCCGCGCGCGCGGAAATCGCCCTCGGCGATCGCCTCGCGCAGGAACGCGTAGCCGTAGTCGGGGCCGTAGCCATGGAACGTCGCGTCCGCGCCCATCTCGCGCGAGGCCTTCTCGAGCGCCGCGACGCACGCGGCGGGCAGGGCGCGGGTGACGTCGCCGATGCCGAGGCGGATGAGGTCCGCGGCGGGGTTCTCGGCCTGGTAGGCCTTGACGCGCTGCGCGACCTCGGCGAAGAGGTAGTTGGCCTGGATCTTGGCGAAGTTGGGATTGACTCGGATCATGGCGTTCTCGCCGCGGCGGGGTTCGCGCCGCGACGGCGGGACATTATCTCCGCCCCGCCGCCGCAAGTCAATCGCGGAATCCGGGTTCCGTCGCGGACAGGGGGCGCGGGAACGTCAATGGGAAAGGGCCGACTGCGGAAGCGGGGACCATGCCGTGTCGCCCGGTTTTTGCCATTGGACGAAGAATCCTTGGCCTCCGGACCTTTCACAGAAGGCGATTTCGATGTCGTGGATGCCGGCGGAGAGAGTAATCGTGCCGCTGTCTTCCCGCCCCCAACTCGCGGAACAGACTTTCGTGCCGTCGATGGAAAGGACGACGTTGTCGTCACCGGCCAGCCCAAACGAGTATGTCCCTTCCGTCGAAATCGAAATCGTGCCCGAGGCACGGACGCAGAAATAGTCTTTTGAAGGGTCAGCGAATTCTCCATGGAAGCGGCAGGCTGTCGCGTTCGGCGTCGAGAAGAAGCCACGGAAGCCATAGTCGGAAAGTCGATTCACGTCAACCATGCCCATGGGCGCAATGGCCGAATCGAGCGTATCGCCGAAATCGGCCGTCGAACCCGTCAGAACCGGCGTCAAGGACGAGAAGAAATCGGAAATCGTGGAATAGGACGAATACGAATCCCACGAAGCCGAACAATCGTAATAGGAGGCCGAAAGACCCTCATTCGCATTCGAACCAATGACAGTTTTCCGACCGAAGAGTTCAATCTCCGCGCAACCGACCCAGCCATTCTCCACATTGTCCCATGTCATCCGAAGGGCCGTCGCCCCGACGGCGAGCGGAGTCCCGTCCGGCATGGCGAGAAAGGCGAACGGTCTCCCCGGCGAGGAAGAGTTCGCCGCCGGATCCTGGCAGGAAACGGACGAGACGCTGACGGAATGCCACGTCCCTTCGTCGCCCGCCAGTTGGACTTCTACGGAATCAATGGCGATTTGATCCCTCCCATTGTCGTTCCAGATGTTGTAGACGCGGATTTCGTCGAGCGTGCAGGATGTCCCGAAATCCCATGTGAGGACGGAACGCGAGTCGATGGCGCATCGAGCCGCCTTGTCCTGGTCCGATCCGCCACCAACCATGCCGTCAAACAGGACGGATGTGTTGTTCAGCACGACATCGTAGTTTGGTTCTGACCTTGTTTTTGACGTTGTCGTAAATGCCGTTCCGGAACGCCGTGCCAGATTCAGGTTCGCGGCAACAGCCGTGAAGTCCGTTCCGGCCCCGGTCCCATCCGTCCAAATGCCCGTCGTCCACGAGCCAACATTCGCCTCGGCTTTGTTTGACCAAACAGCCCACAACGTTACCGATTCGCCAACCGGCGCGAGATTGAGAACGGACGCGCCGTCCGCGTAGACAGCCTCGCCGCCTTCCTCCGTCGCCCAGCCGACGAAATAAAGACCATCCTGCGTGAACTCGTTGCGCGGAAGCGCTTGCGGAAGCCCGACCCACATCGTTGCATCGGTCATGGCACCCGATCCGCCGTTCGCGTTGAACGTGATCGTATAGGATCCGTTCGACCAGCGCGCGTAGAGCGTCACGATGCCTCTTGAGGCAAGGGCTCCGAACCCGCCCGCGACCGTTTCGCCGTCCGCCCATTCGGCCGCGCCGTCCGGTGTGGCCGCCCAACCGACGAACGTCCAGCCGTCGCGCGAAAAACCGCAGGCCGGCAGCATCACCGTCGTTCCACCGACGATACCCGCCACGTCGGCCATCGTTCCGACGCCGCCGTTCGCGTCGAACCGCAGCGCGTAGTCGTCCGGTGTCCAAACGACCTCGTCAAGCCAACCGCAATCGGAACCATCGTTCTTCGAGCCGTCCTTCGAGTAGACCCATTTGAGCGTGTGCGTGCCGGAACCGGAAATCGCGAAGACCTTTTGCGACCATCCATCTCCGGTTCCGCTGGTTGAGTTCTTTTCCGAGCCGTCGACGTAGAAGCGGAGATGATCATAACCGCTTTCACTGGATACATTCCACCAAAACGACACCATTCCGGGGCCATTCACCGTCGTTTGAATCCATGTGGTCTGGTTTCCCGAAATCACTCCGCTCCGTGCAGCGGACAGACCATCGTGAGTGTGGTCGCTTTCCGCGAACCATTCGGCGTCTCCGCCCTTCGCGAAGACGAGCTCCGGGTTGAGCGCCTGCGCGACGGGATCCAGAAGTTTCCACCGGGAGTAGAGAGTCCAGTCGCACCACGGAACCGCCGTCGTCTCGGAGGCCGGCACGCCGCCCGTTTCGCGCGTCATCCACCCGAGGAAGTCGCAGCCCTCCCGCACCGGTTCGGGCAGCTGGCCGAGCGTGCCCGGCGCCGTGTAGGTCCGCGTGGCGGGGTCCACGGTGCCTCCAACCGGGTCGAAGGTCACGACGACCGATCCGGGCCACGCGCTCTCGTCCACGCCGCTTGCGCTTCCGACCGCCACGCGCACCTGGAAGAACCGGTGCGACGGCTTGACCGGGTTCGCCCACTCGTCCGCGAGCTCCGCCTTGCCCCAGACGGTGTATGCGCGCCCCGCCACGTTCGATGGCCACCAAGTCACGATCGGTTCGTCGCCGGCCATGTCAATCGACGCGCGGAAGTCATCCTTCTTCGTCGGGTCGAGCCCGGCCACGTAACACTCCCAGACGGGGCGCCCGTTTCGCGCCGGATCGAGAGCCGCCGCCTCGTAGGCCGAGTCCGCATCTCCTGTTGAAGCGAGACCGTGCGACACGAGCCACTCGTGCGGCACAGGTTCCGGCGTCATGGTCGTCTTGCTTCCGTCGGCCGCGCCACTCGTCCACGTCAGGCGCAGCGAGCGAACGCGATCACACGGCACGGAGAGCGTTCTTGCCGCGATGTCGTGGACGACGCCGTTGGTGTCTCCGGAGACAATAACGGAGCTCCCGTCGCCACGGAGAACGTCGTAGGAAACGGCAAGCGTCGTCCCGTCCTCGAACCACCCGGTCGAGAAATCCGCCGCGACGGGTCCGACCGTTTCAAGCGTAATCCGGCGATCCGTCCGCCAACGCCATGCAATCGAGGAGTCCTCCTCTATCGTGAAAGCAACGGACGAGCCCGTTCCGGTCGCCGGGACGCTCCCCGTCCCCGTCCACCCCGTGCAAACGTAACGAACGCCGTCGGAATCCGGGTCGACGACCGGAGAGGAGACCGAACAGGAAACGGCGGAATGCGAGGTATAGGCAATCTCGGAACCGCTCGGAACGGGATTTCCCCAGGCACTTTCGACGGAGAGCCGGAACACCGGATCGTAGCGGACGATTCTGCACCACGACGGAACGGACGGCGACCCGGAATAGGAGTTCGGCAGGTAGAGCGTTTGCAGGGCGGAGAACGCATCTTCCCCGATGCGCGTCACGCTCTCCGGAATCGTAATCGACATCAGCCCGGAACAACCCCAAAACGCGCCTTCCCCGATTTCCGTTACACCGTTGGGGATCGTGATCGACGTCAACCCGGAACAGTTCGCAAAAGACCAGTTTCCAATGCGCGAGACGCTGTTCGGAATCGAAACCGATTGCAACCCCGAACAGTTGGCGAACGCCTCGTCGCCGATGCTCGGAACGCCGTCCGGAATCGTGACGGACGCCAACAGGGAACAGTTCGTGAACGCGGCGACCGCGATCCCGCGGCATCCTTCCAAATCCAACGCTCCGGACAGTCCCTCCTCGTGGCCGACGGCCCATCCGTCCACAAGGACGACGCCGGGAATCGTCGTCGTGTCGCGAAGCCCGGGGCATCCGGCAAACGCATCGATTCCGACAGTCGTCACGCCATCCGGAATCTCGATGGAAGCCAGATCGGAACAACCTTCGAAAGCGGAGTCCGCGATGCACGTCACGCCGTCCGGAATCGTGACGGACGTCAACTGGGCACAGAGATAGAACGTATGGGATCCGATGCGCGTCACGCCCTCGGGGATCGCGATCGACTTCAGCCTCCAGCAGTTGTTGAACGTCCAGTCCCCGAGATCCGTCACGCCGTCGGGAATCGCGATCGACCGCAACCAGCAACAACCGCCGAACGTCGATTCGCCGAAACCGGTCACGCCGTCGGGAATCGAAATCGACTTCAACCTGGAACACCCGTCGAATGCGTATTCCCCGATGCTCGTCACGCCGTCGGGAATCACGATCGACTCCAATCCGGAACAATTATGAAACAAATCCTCCTCGATGGACGTCACGCCGTCGGGAATCACGATCGACTCCAGCCCGGAACAGCCGTAAAACGCGCCGCTCCCGATGTTCGTCACGCTGTCCGGAATCGTGACCGACGCCAGCCTGGAACAACCCCAAAACGCCCGATCTCCGATGCTCGTAACGGTGTCGGGAATGGAAATCGAACGCAGTGCGGAACATCCGTCGAACGCTCTGTTGCCGATGCCCGTCTCACCATCCAGGATGACGACATCGGTTATCGTCCGATATGCGTCCGGGAAAACCGAAGATAGCGAAAATCGTCCCGGAACGGTCGCGTCGCAAATCCCGGAACAACCGGAAAAAGCCCCGCCCCCGATGCTCGTCACGCTGTCCGGAATCGCAATCTTCCTCATGCCGGAACAACCATAAAACGCTTCGTCTTCGATGGTCGTCTCCCCGTCCGCGATGACGATATCGGTGATCGATTGATACGTGTCCGGAAAAACCGACGCCAGCGAAAAACGACCGGGAACCGTGACGTGGCGAATCCCGGAACAATGGTAAAACGCATTGTCCCCGATGCTCGTCACCCCGGCGGGAATCGTGAAGGACGTCAGGTGGTAGCATCCGGAAAACGCATATGCCCCGATGCTCGTCACACTGTCCGGAATCGTGATCGAAGACAGGCTGATACAACCACTGAACGCATTGCCTCCGATGTTTTTAACGTTGGAACCGAGCGAGACCGATGTCAGCGCGTAACAGTTCCAGAACGCCATGTCTCCGATACTCGTCACGCCGTCGGGAATGGCGACAGACCGCAATTCTTCGCATAAGGAAAACGCCATTCTCCCAATGTGTTTGACTCCGTCCGGAATCGCTATCGACGTCAATTTGGTGCAACCGTCGAAGGCGAAGTCGCCGATACTTGTCACGCTGTCCGGAATCGAAATCGACGTCAACTCGGAACAGTGGTCGAACGCATAATCTCCGATGTAGACCACGGGGTAGTTGGCATAGCCGAGAGTGGACGGGATTTCAATCGAACCGTCGGTCGAGGTCGAAACGGCCGGCGAAGAGGACGTTCCGCCGCCGATGGTCGCCTTTCCGCTCTTCGAGACGGTGTAAGTCCACGTGACGCCGTTCTTGGTTTCCTGGAGGGCGGAGGCGGAGAGGGGAAGGAGAACGGCCGCGAAGGCGGCGCCAAGCAAATTGCGAGAGGTTTTCATGAAGATCGGTCTTTGTCGCGTGGGTTTTGTTCAGTCGTGATTGCCGTGACGATTGGAAACGAAGGCGCGCGGCCCGGGGGTTCCGCCTTCCGGGGGGCCGTAGGAAGCCTGGGGTGGACGGGGGTCGGGTCGCGCGCTAGGGGCGCGCAAACTCGAAGAGCCGCACCTGTCGAGAAAGGTCCTACGTTTCCCGGAACGACGTCTTCGCGCTTGCGAAGGGTTCTGTTGTCCGCCCGCGCGGACGCCGGGGGGCCGGCGGTCGCGTGGACGGGGCGGATTGTAGCAGAAGCGGGGCACGGGGGAAAGGAAAAAAAGCGCGCCGCCGGCCGCACCGCGGGGAGCGTTCCTACGTTTCCCGAAACGGCGGCGGCGCGCGATTCTACAGACATACTCGCGCGCCGCGGGGGCGTCTTACGCGGAAAGCACGCCGGGGCGGCGCTAGCGGGGCGCGGCGCGGAGGAGGACGCCGTTGAAGTGGCCCGGGATCGTGTAGGAATTGCAGCGGAAGCGGAGGACGATGTCGTGGGTGCCTGCGTAGAACCAGTTGTTTTCGCGGCCGAACCAATGCCATCCGTCGGAGAGCCTTCCGTCCGCGGCGTCGTGATCCGTCATCATCCCGTTGTGGATCATGTCGAAGGCGCCGCCGCGGCCGCCATGGTCGCCCGCGCCCGCGAAGTTCTTCTTGTACTGGAGCCGGAGCATGACGTCGCCGTCGGCGCGCAGCCGGATCCACGATTCGCCGAAACCGCCGGAGAGGTCGCAGACGATCACGCCCGGCTCGGTGGGATGCCGGCGCCAGGGATGGAGCGTGGAGACGGACCAGAGGACGTTCGTCGGCCCGTCCGGCAGCAGGATCGGGCCGAGCTCCGGGGCGGGGACTTCGCGCTCCTCCGCGGCGCGGAGGCGCTCGTCGGACGCGAGCCCGCGCTCGCGCAGCAGCTCCGTGCGAAGGTCCGTCTCGAGGCCGTGGCCGAAGCGGACAGCACGATCCTCCGGCTTCGGCTCGAAGGGGTCCGGCTCGTCGTAGGGATCCGCCCAATCGCGGGCGTGGAGCGAGAGGATTTCGGGCAACATGAGATACCCGCCCACCTCGAGCCGGACGCGCGGGCTGTGGGCCGGATCGGAATCCTCGGTGCGGTTCACGAGGGTCGCGTTCCGCAGGATCACGAGGTCGTTGGTCGTCCCTTCGAGAATGCCGTCGAGCCGACCGGGGCCCTCGATTTCAACGATGGCGCCGCACCCGAGGCGGAACGGTTCCGCGAGCGAAACCGTGCGGCCGCCAAGCGAGAGGGCGACATGCGGGTGTTCGCCGAGCGCGCCGAAGGTCGCAAGCTCGCGCAGCGCGGCAGGGGCTTCCGACTCAAGTCGGGAGGCAAGAGCGATTGCGGAGGAAGAATGCTGAATGCCGAATGCCGAATGCTGAATGGACGGGCGTTCGGTGCGGCCGACCTGCGACCTTCGACCTGCGGCCTGCGACGCGGCCGCGAGCACGAGCGCGGCGAGAGCCGCGAGCGCGAAGACCGGCGCGCGGCGGCGGCGCAGGGCGCGGGCGAAGGCGGCGGCGTCCGGCTGGC
>CADBEF010000005.1 GCA_902793555.1 uncultured bacterium
GGCGCGGAGCGACGCGAGCGCGGCGTCCATGCCGAGCGAGGGCGCGTGCAGGCCGCCGGCGACGGCGCGCGCGACGACGCGGCCGGTGGCGGCGTCCGCCGCCACGAGCGCGGTCTTCGAGCCGCCGCCGTCGACTCCGATGACGAGGGTCCGCATGGCGTTCTCCGTATTCGCGAACATTCTTGCGCAAATCGCCCGGCGTGTCAAAGGGATTCGCCGCCCCCGCTTGTTCCGCGAATGGCCGCGTGCTATCATTCCCCGACGTGAAGCGCGATCGTCCCATCCCTTCTCCTCCAAAGCCAGTGAAATCACAGACAGCGATTCTTCTCGCCGCAGCGATGCTCGCGGCATCGTCCGCCGAGGCCGCCTACCGGAAGGGGGAGCTGCTCTGGAAGTGCGACTTCACGCCGGAAGAGGCCGTGAAATACGGCGTCGACGGACACCGGGGCGGAGGCATCGCCTATCTGCCGACGGACGGGCGGTCCGGCGACGGCGCGATGTTCTTCCGGTCGCAGAGCGAACGGCAGTCGGCGATGGTGACGATCCGGCCGGACGTGACGCTTGCGGGCATCGTGCAGATCGAGGCGGACGTGAAGGGCGTCGACGTCGGCCCCGGTCCGCAGCACTTCACCGGTCCGAAGGTCATGTTCCCGTTCGTTCCGAAGCCGGGCGCCGGGACCGTCTACCCCCAGCTCGCCAGGGAGCTCGGGACATACGACTGGAAGACGCCGGTCCGGGTGCAGGCCATTCCGGAAACGGCGGAACAGCTCTGCTTCGTTCTCGGCCTTCAGAGCGCCCCCGGCGAATTCTGGGTCGATTCCGTTCGCGTCTACCGCGCCGAGGAGGTGCCGGACGAGGCGGTCGTCCCGCCGGCGAACGAGGAGGCGAAGGGCATCCCGAGAGGCCCCTTCGCGGAGACGCCGCGGCGCGGCGGGCTTCGCGGCGTGATGAGCGGCGGCGACATGGGTGAGGAATCCGTCGCGAATCTCGCCGACGTCTGGGGCGCGAACCTCGTCCGGCTCCAGTTCCGCGCCGCCCGGGACGCGGAGACGATGGACGAGTGGTTCGCCGGGCTGGAGAAGAGGCTCGACTGGGTGCAGGAGGTCGCGGATCGTTGCGGCCGGCACGGCATGAAGGTCATCCTCGACCTCCACGGCGGGCCGAACTGCAAGGAGACGAAGCATGCGGCGAACGTCGTCCCCGCCGACTACGACTCCGGCGACCTCCGCCGGGCGTGGCGCATGATCGCGACGCGGTTCAAGGACCATCCGGCGGTTTACGCCTACGACATCCTCAACGAGCCGTCCGCCGCGCCGGAGACGTGGCGGCGCGTCAGTCTGGAGGTGATGGCCGAGGTTCGGAGGATCGACCCGAGGACCCCGTTCATGATCGAGTCGGTCGCGCATTGGTACGAGGGCGAGAACGTCGTCTACTCGCCGCACTTCTACGCCCCGCACGCGCTGACGCACTTCGGCGTCGGCGGGCTGTCCAACCAGGTCCGGTGGAGCTATCCCGGCTACGTCGACGGCGTCTACTGGGACCGGGAGCAGATGCGCGTGGCGCTGAAGCCCTGGATCGACTTCCAGCGGGCGCATCCGGAGGCGAGGATCTGCGTGGGCGAGTTCAGCTGCATCCTGTGGACGAAGGGGGCGGACCGGTGGGTCCGCGACGCGATCTCGGTCTTCGAGGAATACGGCTGGGACTGGTGCTACCACGCCTACCGGGAATGGCCGGCGTGGAGCGTCGAGTTCGACCATGACGCGGACTACACGGTCAACAGATTCGTTCCGTCCGCCGACAATCCGCGCAAGCGCGCGCTGCTCGACGGGCTGTCGCGGAACAGGGCCGCACGGGGAAGTCCGCCGGAGGATCGCTGAGGCGGGACGCGAAGTCGCCCGACGCCGCACGCATCTGCTTGCGACCGCATGACCCGGGTCAGGCCCGAGACGCCGCGCGGAAGACCCCGGAGCGGGGCTGGAGGCGGCGGCCGTCCGCCGTCACGGAGATCCCGTCGCCGCGGAGATAGCGGATCGAGACGTCGTGGCCGCGCCAGCGGAGGTTCTCGAGGACGAACCAGTCCCACGCCGGGTCGGCGAGAGGATCGACGCGGAACCGCCGTCGCCGTCCGGGACGAAGCCGCACAGGCCCGTGACCACGAGGTCGCAGAAGGTCGAGTGGTTGTAGTCCTTGCCGCGCTCGCGGATGCCGCCTTCGCGCCGAACCATCGTGCGCGCGATCCAGTCGGGGCGGTCGGGGTGGAGGTTCTCGTCGATCCACGGCACCGCGGTCCGGGCGCCGTCGCGTTCGCGGACGAGCTCGTGCTGCGCGGCGTACTGCCGCACCAGGGAGACGAACGTCCGGCGCCCCTCCTCCGACGGGCTGCGGTGCAGGTCGTTCGCGAGGGCGGTGAGCGCGACGGACAGCGCGCTGGCCGAGGTGCTCTGGACCCCGCCGGGGCGCCGCCGCTACGCGGACTTCCTGGAGCGCCTCGCCGCGCACCGCGCGCGCTTCCTCGTCCAGGGCGTGAACGCCCGCCCGCGGCCGTAGGGCCGCCCGTCGATCCGGCGCGGACGCCTCGCGGCGGCTCCCCTCCCCTGCCATCGCGGACGAATGGCGCATTCACGGCAGGAACGCGCCAACGCCGCGTCCGCCACTCCGACTCGCACGCGTCGTGGCGGGGTGCGGGCTCCGCCACGCACCCCGCCAGGGGCGCCGAGGGGGACTATTTGACAAGGATGAGCGTGGCGGGCAGGACGTCGGTGAAGATCTCGAGCTCCTGCAGGTCGGTACGGTCGTTGTCCGCGCGGCCGAACCAGATGCGGACGCCGGTTGCGTCGGAGGCGAGGAGGCCGCCGTCCGCGGCCTCGATCACGACATGCTGGCGGCCGGAGGAGGCGTCGTCGCCCTCCGCCTCGAACGTGGCGAAGCGGAACGGCTCCATGTCGTCGTTCGGCTCGAAGACGGAGGACCCGGCGTGGCGGAAGAGGACCTCGTTCACGGCGAGGCCGTCGTGCGCGCCGCCGCCGTTCGTCCAGAATTCGATGCGGGAGACGTGCTCCGGCGCGTCGAAGAGCGCCTCGAAGATCGCGTCGGTGGCGACGGGACAGACGGCGGCGGAGCTCTCGGAGACGGCGCCGTCGGTCAGCGCCGCGAGCGCGGCGGCGTCCGGCGCGGCGCCGTTGCGGACGAAGGAGACCGTCGCGCCCGAGTCGCGGCGCAGGAGGCTGCCGGCGACGGGGCGGCCGACCGTCCCGCTCCACGTTTCCCCGGTCCACGCGGCGCGGGGGGCGGCGACGGGGGCGCGCAGCGCCTGGATTTCGCCGACGCCGGTGCAGGAGTTGTCCATCGTCGAGAAGGGGATCCGGACCGCGACCGCGTTCGTGAGGAGCGGTCCGCCGGCGCGGGAGACCGCGACGAAATACGACCCGTGCGAGAAATTGTCGCCCAGGCCGAGGCGGACTTCGTCGAAGGAGACGGTCTTCCAATCCGGGTCGCCGTCCTCGCGCCAGTCGAACGACGAGAAGGCGAACCCGTCGCGGCCGCCGTCGCTCCAGAAGGTGTAGAAGCCGACGGACTCCACGTCGCGCGGCGACGGAAGCTCGTAGGTGAACTGCGCGCCGGTTTCGATCGCGGCAACGTCCCCGTCCCCTTTCGCGAAGACGAAGCGTCCGTCGACGAGGACGGCGGGGTCCCGGTTCTCGTTGTTGTAGCCGGGATCGCGGGTCGCGGCCATGGCGACGGCGCCGTCCGCGGCGACGGCGCCGCTTTCCGCAAGCACGTTGAGGCCGAAGGGAATCATGCTGCCGGTGCGGAACGGCCCCGAGGAGACGAGGACGGCGCCGGGGGCGGCGTAGACCGGCCGGGGGCGGATGTTGGACAGCACGGTGTCGAGCGCCTCGCTCCATCCGGTGAAGACGAAGCCCGCCTTTGTCGGAACGACCGAGGGGTCGGGCGCCGTGGCGGCGTGGCCGGCCGCGACGGTCTGCACCGCGACGCCGGGAAGCGGGTCGCCGTTCTCGTCGCAGAACGTGACGGTGCAGACGCCCGTGAGTTCCCCGAGGATCTCGATCTCGGCCACCCCGACATAGGTGTTCTCCACCGCTCCGAAATCGATCTCGATGGCGGTGGCGCCTCTCGCGAGCGGGGCGCCGGACGGATCGGAGAAGACGCTCTGGAGGGCGATGCCGCTCGTGTTCGCGAACGGCAGCGCCGACCCCTCGAGCGTCGTCCAGGCACCCACGGCGTCGCGGACCGACACGGAATTGACCGCGATGTCGTTGCGGCCGTTGTCGATCCACGTCGAGAAGACGCGAACGGCGTCCACCCGCGCCTCCGCGACGAAGTCGAACGTCACCTTGACGCCGCTCATCATGACATAGACGTCGATATCCTCCTTGGACTTGTCGAAGTGGCCCTCGAACACGCCGTTCACCATCAGGTTGGGCGGGGCGACGACCTGCTGCGGGGCCCCTTCGAGCGTCATCGACGTCGTGGGGCGGCGCACGAGGTTGGAGGAGGCGGGCGCGAGCTCGGCCGCCTGCACGGAGAAGGGCGTCCGCTCCCACGCGCCGTTCCGGGAAAAGTGGATTTCCGTCCCGTAGACCGGACGCGGGAACAGGTCCTCGAAGACGGCGGAGAGGTCGACGTCCCATCCGACGAAGACGAGAGGCGCCTTTTCCGGGACGAGGGAGGGGTCGGGTTCCGTCGCGGCGGTGCCGGTCGCGACGGTCTGCGGCGGCACGCCGGGCAGCGGGTCGCCGTTTTCGTCGCAGAACGTCACCACGTGCGTCCCGGAGTAGGCGCCGAGGACCTCCATTTCCGCGATGCCCGTCCAGTCGTTGTCCATCGTGCCGAAGACGACGCGCACGGCCGTGGCGCTCGCGGCGAGCGGGGCGCCGGAGCCGTCCGCGAAGACGAGGCACCAGCCGACGGACGTTCCGCCGTCGGCGAACGGAAGCTCCGAACCGGCGAGCGACGTCCAGTTCCCCTCGCCGTCGCACACGTCCACCGAGGCGACGCCCACGTCGACGCGGCCGGCGTCGCGCCAGGCCGAATAGACGCGCACCTCGTCCACGCGCGCCGACGTCCCGAACGAGAGCGTGACGGAGGCGCCCGTCCGGATCGGGTAGAGGTGTCCCTCGTCGGAAGCCGACGTGTTGGTGTCGAAGATGCCGTTGACGAGCAGTTCCGCCGGGCTCTGCCAGGCCTTGTCGCTGTTGACCGGCGAGTTGTTGGCGAGGACGAGGGTCGTCCGCGGGGAGCGGGCGAGGTTGCCGTCCGCGAGGGAGACCAGGTCGGCCGCCTGCTGCGAAAGCGCGGTCTTGGTCCACGTGCCGTCGGCCAGCGCGAGCGTGGGCAGGAGAAGCAGGGGAAGGAACCGTTTCATGGTGTGAAGTCGCCGCTGCGCGGCTTGAAGTGGCGCTACGCGCCGAAGTGGCCGGCTGCGCCGGCCGAAGTGGGGTTGAAAAGGTTGAAGAGGACTACTTGATCAGGATCAGCATTCCCGCCTGCGCGGGGACGTCCGCCCAGACGCCGGTCGGCAGGTCGCCTTCGTTCTCCGGCGCGTCGAGGACGGACGGCCAGCCGTAGGTGTAGGAGAGCGTGTATCCCCTGCCCTGCACGAGCTCGACCGAGTCCGTGTCGATGCCGCTCTTCCACAGGACGAAGTGTCCGCGAGCGGTCTTCACGGCGCCGCGCATCGAGGTCGTGTCGACCGAGATGCGGATCTTGCCGACGCTGCCCGCAACCTTCATCTCGCCGAACGCGCGATCCGAGTCCTTCGTCGAATAGAGCGCGACGGTGCTGGTCGTCGTTTCGCCGCCGGACGTGACGGCCAGGACGTTTGTGTAGCCGCCAGAGACGGGCTCGAAGACGACGTCGAAGTCGCCGAGGAGCGGCAGATCGGTCTGGAACAGGCTCGACTTGTGGTCGGACTGGCCGACGAGATCGCCGAAGACGCCGTTCTTGACTTCGAGCAGTCCGTTCGCGCCGCGGATGCGGAGGCTCTGCGGGCAGACGCCGGCCTCGGGCGTGGCGACGGCGATCGAGCCGAGGCGGCAGACGCCGTCGTCGATGCGCAGCCCTTCGCCGTAGGACCGGAGCAGCAACAGGAACGTGCAATTCTGGACGGCGCCGCTCTCGACGACGAAGCACGAGTTGGTGCCGAGGATCGCCTGCTTGTTGCCGCCCTGCGAGACGGTCGCCCCCGCCGCGATGCGCAGAACGGAGTTCGTGCTCGTCGGCGCGCCGATCTGGTAGTCCCAGATGTCGCTCTCGGAGACGTGCATGTTCTCGAAGGAGAACGTCGTCCCGTTCATCGCGCCGCCGGAGACGTCGCCGTAGCTGAAGCCGGTCCCCTGGCCCTCCCCGACGAGCGTGACGGACGAGCCGGTCGTGTTGAGGACGGGTCGGACCTGGTAGTAGCCGTGGACGTGGACGGTCGCGACCGTCCCGGCGGGGAACTTGGCGCTGACATAGCCCATGGCGGGCCAGCCGTTGCAGTCGTTCGTCGCGACGTTGGACCGCCAGTTGGCGGGATTCTCCCAGTCGCCTTCCGCGCCTCCGATCCAGGTGTATTCGACGTTGCTCTCGTTGAGCGCGACGGACGCGACGGCGGTTTCGTCGGTCCACGTCGTGCCGCCGTGAGCCGTGTTGGAGGCGACGAGCTTGTAGTAGACCGTTCGCGTGGCTCCCGGAATCGTCGCCGAGAACAGGAATGGACCGCTCGTCGTGAGCGTGACGGTGTTTTCGCTCTCGACGAGCGCGTCAGGGCTGTCGCCGTACCAGAGCGTGACGAGCGTCGTCTGGCCGGCGCCGAAGTCGTCGATCGTCCCGTTGAACGTGACGAAGTGGCGGGTGACGCTCGTGGTCGTGGCGTCCGCGATGTCGACGCCGGCCGCGGTCGTGAACGTGGCGGCGGGCGTCTGGTCCGAGGACGACCCATCGGTCGCCACGTAGCGGTACCAGTAGGCCGTGCCGGGCGTCAGCGGCAGCGTGACGTGGTAGTCGCCCGCGGCGGCCGCCGAGATGGAGGCGTTCGTGACGACGCTCGCGAACGCGGAATCCGTCGCGACCTGCAGCGTGAGCGAGAACGCGCCGGAGCCGACGCCGCCCACGCGGACGGAGAACGTGCCCTCGTCGCCGTCGTGGCTGACGCCGAGGTCGCTCACGGAGACGTTCTCCAGGTCGATCTTCGCCGTGCCGGACCAGGCCGTCGTTCCGTCGTCGTGCAGCGCGAAGAATCGCACGAGCGGCGAGCCGGTCGTTCCGGCGAGCGTGTGGGAGGCGGTCTGCGCCGTCGCGTCGAACGCCGCGCCGGAGTCGACGGGCGCGACGTGGTCCCACGCGTTGGTGTCCGTGCCGCCGTAGGTGTCGCCCCACGCGCACCAGACCGTCGTCGCGCCCGCGTCCGACGCGCCGAGCGCGACGGAGAAATCGATGCCGTCCTGGCCCGGCGCGTAGGACGAGATCGCGACGTCGCGCCAGGGGGTCGAGCGAACGAAGACGGCCTCCGCGCCCGTGTTCTCGAGCGGAGACCACTCGTCGTTCGGCCACGTCTTGTCGAGGTCCGGCCACGGATACGGAAGTCCATCCCCGTTCCAGCCGACGCCGATGGCCCAGTTATTGAAGACGCCGAGGTTGCCGGAGCCGCCGCCGAGGCGGATCTTGACCGCGTGCCAGCCCGTGGAGGAGCACTCGTAGGCGCCGAACGACGCCCCGCCGCTCGACGTGTTGCTCAGGATCGCCACCCCGTCGATCTCCACGCCCGCGCTGTCGTAGATCTGCTCGTAGAAACGGTAGCTCCGCCCCGCCTCCATCCATATGTAGCCGATGTAGCCGTAGCGGCCGGACCAGCCCCAGGTCGTCCCGTTTCCGTCCGTCCAGTTCTTGCCGTTCCTCGGGCGGTTGCCGCCGGAGCCCGTGCTCGCCATCATCGCGCCGGGCGCCTCCACGAGCCCCTCGCTCGTCTCGTCGAAGTCGAACGACAGGCCGGAGCCGGTCGTGTGATACTGCCACAGGCCCGCGTAGCCGCTTGCCGAGGGAACGACGATCGTCCGCTCCGCCAGCGCCGCCGTCGTGAACGAGAAGACCGGGGTCGCCGCCTCCTCGTCCGCCGCGTTGCGGGCCACGAAGCGCGCGGAATAGGTCTGGCCGGGACGCAGCCCCGCCGCCGTTGCGCGATACAGGCCGTCCGCCCCCGCGGTCGCGGCGATCTCCGCCGCGGCCGCGACGTCGGCCGGATCCGCCGCGACCTGCAGGAAGACGTCCGCCGAGGCCGCACCCGCGCCGGGCGAGGCGAGCGTCACGGAGAGAACCGCGTCGAACGGCGTCGCCGATTCGAACGCCGCCCCGCCGAGCGTCGGCGCCGCAACCGCCGGGTCGACGCCGCAGAGACGGAAGATTGCGCAACCGCTCCCGCCGGGCGCGCCGGTTGCGGTCTTGTTGTTGCCGCCGCCGCCGCCGCCGCCGAACCCGGCGCGGCCTGCGCTGCGCTCCGCGACGCCCTCGGTGGTCGGGCCGTAGGGCTCCGGAACGCCCCAGCCGCCGAGACCGTCGCCGCCCGTGCCGGGCTGCGCGTTGAACGCCGAGTTGCCGTCGCCGTAGGCGCCGCCGCCGCCGCCCGCGCCGTAGATCTGCGCGACGCCGGTGATGTTGTTCGTGACGCCGGGACCGCCGTTGCCGCCCACGCCGCCCTTGCTGTTGCCGCCGCCGACGGACGGGCCGCCCGCGCCGCCGCCGCCCTGCGGGCCGTTGGACGTGCCCTTGGCGCCGTTATGGCCCTGCGTCGGGTCGCCGGCCGTCGAGCCGGACTTGCCGTTCGTGCCGCCGCCGCCGGAGGCGAACGGCGCAGATTCGGACGAAACCGGCGTCGAGCCGGACCAGCCCACGCCGCCGCCGCCGCCGAGCGCCTTGTAGAGGATCGTTCCGCCCGCGTCCGCGATCGTCGTCGCGCCGCCGATGCCGCCGGCGCCCGACGTTCCGCCCGCGCCGCCGGCGCCGACGGTCACCGTGTAGGAGCCCGCGGGAAGCACGACCGAATCGACGGCGATCACGCCGCCGCCGCCGCCGCCGCCCGCGCAGTCGCGGCCGCCGCCGCCGCCGCCGCCCACCACGAGGAGCCGCACCGTTGCGGCCTGGGAGAGCGTGAACGTCTCGCTGGCGTTCGCGTTGGTGAACGTGTGCGTCACGTCGCCCGTGCCGGGCACGACGGCTTCCGTGCCGCCGGTTCCGTAGAGCGAGGCCTGCGCGAGCGCGGGGAGGAGGAGCAGGGGGAGGATTCGTTTCATGGGATGAAGTCGCCGCCGCGCGGCCGACATTGAGTTGAAAAGGTTGAAGAGGTTGAAAAGGTTGAAGGGGTTGAAGGGGAAATCAACCGGGAACAGGCGTGATTATAGCGCAGTGGGCGGGAAAATGAAAGCGCTTCGTCGACTTTGGGCGGCGCGGGATCCCGCGCCGCCGCAAGGCCGACTCGCACGCGACCGTGGCGGGGTGGCGGCCCGCCACCCCGCCACGGTCGCCGAGGGGGACTACTTCAACAGGAACACCGTCCCGTTGTTGCTCGGGGCCACGAACCAGACGCCCGTCGGCAGGTCGCCTTCCTTCGCCGGCGCGTCGAGATCGAGCGGGAGGTTCGTCCCGTCGTCCCAGCCGTAGGTGAAGCGCAACGTGTAGCCGTCGCCGGGGACGAGCTCCACGCCGACCGGATCGATGCCGGCCTTCCAGGCGACCGCGAAGCCGCGCGCCGTCTTCGCCGACGCGGTCTTCATGTGGATCGGGTCGACGACGACGCGGAACTTCGCCGTGCTGCCCTCGTTGCGCATCGTGCCGAGCGGAGCGGAGGAGGAGCCCGTCGAGGAGGAGAAGACCACCGGCCCGTTCGTGTAGCCGCCGGACGCCGGCTCGAAGAGCAGCGTGAAGTCGTGGACGGCCGCGCGGTCCGTGGCGTCCGCGAAGAGGCCGGAGACGACCGTCATTCTGGCTCCCTTGCCGGCGAAACGCGCGGTCTGCGGGCCGAGCGAGGAGAGGGCGTCGATCAGGACAAGGCCTGCGGTGTAGATCGAGTCGTCGACGAGCAGCGTCTCCCCCGCCCCGTTGAACCGGATGGGGTTGAGTTCGCCCATGTAGAGCTCGGAGCCGCCTTCGACGCGGATCGCGGCGTTGGTGCCGCGGATGTTCTGGTAGCTGCCCCCCATGTGGACGTATCCGCCGTCGGCCACGCGGAAGACGGCGTTCGTGCTCTCGCGGTTGTCGCCGTATTCGCCGATCGTGTGGTCGAAGCGGTCGCGCTCCATCACCGTCATCGCGCGCACCTCGAACGTCTCGCCGCGCATCGTGCCGCCGTAGCCGTCGCCGGAAAGAACGGAGACGTCCCGCCCCTCGCCGACGAGGACGATGTGCGAGCCGTCGGCATTCAGGTGGTATTCGGCCGTCGGATACGTGCCGGCGGGGAGGTGGATCGTCGCCGTGGTGTTGCCGTGGAAGACAACCTTGCAGCTTTCGTTGCTCGGGAAGCCGGTGCCGAGCCCGTCGAACGAGGTGATGGTCCAGCAGGCCGCGTTCGTCCACGAGCCTTCGGGAACGTCCTTCTTCCACGTGTAGGTGACGTCGTCCTTCGTCGTGCCGGAGAGAACGGCGGTCCGGTTCGTCCACGCCGTGCCGCCGGGCGCGACGTTCACCGAGACGAGCCGGAAATACCACGTCGCCGGCAGCTCGGGGCGCGCGAACGAAACGTCGTAGCCGCCCGCGAGGCGCGGGGCGACGACGACGGACGCATCCTCCTCCCACTCCGATTCGTCGGTCGACGGACCGTAGAGGAAGTGGAAGCTCTGCACGCCGGCTCCGAACGAAAGGGAGGGCATCGAGACGATGAAGGTGCGGTTCTTCACGGAAACGGACGGGGTTTCGGGCAGGACCGTCCCGGCGAGCGTCGTGACGGAGGAAACGGCGGTCTGGTCGAACCCGCCGTCCGTCGTCGTGGCGACAAAGCGGTAGTAGGTCGTCGCGCCGGCGGCGACGTTCGTCGTCACCGTGTAGTCGCCCGGGGCCGATGCGTCGATCGCGATCGTTCGGGCGCCCGTCATCGCGGCGTTGTCCGCGATTTCGAGCATGAGCGAGAACGTTCCGGTGCCGACGGATCCGACGCGGACGGAGAACGTGCCCGTGTCGCCGTCGGCGGTCGCGCCGAGGGAGGCGATGGATACGGCCGTGAGGTCGATCTGGGCCGTGGGGGACCAGCAGAGCGTGCCGTCCGACTGGAGCGCGTAGAAGCGGGCGTATTTCGCCGAGGCGGGGACGGTCGCGGAAAGCGTCTGCGAGGCGGCGCCGGCCGCGCCGATGGCGGCCGCGTTCGCCCAGGCGTTCGTGTCGTCCGGATCGGCGGGATACGCCGCGGCCCAGACGGCGCCGACCGCCGCCGCAGTGCCGGACGTGAGCGCCACGGAGAAGACGAGGTCGTCGCCGTCCGGCGCGTAGCCCGCGATCGAGACGTCGCGTCCGGGCTTCATGGTCTTGAGGATCGCGCCGTCGTCGATGCCGAACATGGACCAGTCGGCCGTGCCGGGCGAGCCGGAGACGGTCGTCGCGCCGTCCATGTTCCAGCCGAAGCCGTAGGCGAAGCCGGCCCAGGCGCCGCAGCCGCCGGTCGAGCCGCCGAACCAGATCCGGACGTGGCGCCAGCCGGTCTCCTCGGGCGTCGTCGAGAAGACGGCCGCGCTGTTGTAGCTCCGCTGCGTGTAGAAGAGCTCGTCGTCGAGGTAGAAGCGGAGGTTGTCCGCGAACTTGCCGGCGAAGAAGTTGTAATGGTGCCCCGCCTCCATCCACATCCACGTGTCGTACCAGTCGGAGACGCCGCTCGGAAACTTCCACTGCGTCCCGTCCGGCGCGACGTAGACGATGCCGTACTTGCCGTTGCCGCCGCTCGAGAGCGCGGCCGTGAAGGTTTCCCGCGCCACGTAGAAGCCGTCCGCCGGCTCCGCCCAGCCGCTGAAGCCCGCGCTGTTGTAGCGGTACATGAGGAGGCCGTCCTCGGCCTTGCGGCCGTCCGCGGCGATCCACTGCGTCTCGGCTTGCGCGAGCGTCGAGAACGGCGCGACGGACGTCCATGCCACGCCGCCCGCGTCGTTGCGCGCGACGAGGCGGACGAAGTAGCCGTGCGCCGGCTTGAGATCGGAGATCGTGAAGGTGGCGCTGCCGAGGAAGTGCGCGTCGAGGAGCGTCTCGGTCCCGGCGAACGAGCCGTCCGCGCCGAAGTCGGACGCGTCGCCCGAGAGCTGCATCGAGAGCGCCACGTCGCCGCTCGTCGAGCCGGCGCCCGCGAAGCTCACGACCGCGGGGATTTCGGCGGAGAACCACGAGAGGGCGATCGTGTTCATGCCGACCATCGGTTCGGGGGACGTGAGCTCGTTGGCGAGGCGGACGATGACGCAGCCGCTGCCGCCCATGCCGCCGGCGTAGTGCGTGTTCGAGCTGCCGCCGCCGCCGCCGCCGTAGCCGTCGCGGCCGTCCTGCTTCTGTCCGTTCGCGGTCATCTGCGCGTCGGACTGGACGTTGCCGTGGCTCCAGCCGCAGCCCCAGATCCAGCCCTCGGTCGCGAGCGTCGTCTGGTCGCCGCCGAGGCCGCCGAAGCCGTTGAAGCCGCCGCCGCCGCCGCCGGGTCCGTAGTATTCGATCATGCCCGTGATGTCGCTCGCGCGTCCGGGACCGCCGTCGGTCTGGTGCTGACCGCCGCTGCCGTCGCCGACGTTCGCCGCGACGGGCGAACCGCCCGCGCCGCCGCCTGCGCCGGGACCGCTGTCCGCCGACGAGTCGTAGCCCTGTCCGGGCACGCCGTGGCCGGGGTTGCCCCATCCGCCGCCGCCGCAACCGCCGTCGAGGCCGGTGCCGTTGCCCCAAGCGCCGCCGCCGCCGCCGCCGTAGGCGCGGAAGAGTTCCGTCTCCGTGCCGTCCGAGGCGATCGCCGTCACGACCGAATCGCCGCCGTTGGCCCCTTTGATGCCTGTCGTCGATCCGAGCACGCCGCCCGCGCCGACCGTGATCGCGTAGCGCCCGGCCGCGAGGCGCACGTCGTTCGTGTCGATCACGCCGCCGCCGCCGCCGCCCGGGGCGCAGTCGCCGCCGCCGCCGCCGCCGCCGCCCACGAGGAGGATGCGGACCGTCGCGTCGGCGAAGAGCGTGAACGTGCCGTCCGAGGTGAATTTGTGGACGGCCTCCGTGTCGCCGTTGAGCAGCGTCTCCGTTCCGCCGGAGGCGAGCAGGGAGGCTTGGGCGATCGCGGGGAGAAAGAGGAGGGGGAGGAACCACTTCATGGAGGAAATCATACACCCGCGCGCGTAATGCGGTCAAGCGCGGCGCCGGGCGGGCCGGACGCCTCAGATCGAATAGATCTCCACGCGGCTGGTTCCGCCGATGCGGCGACCGCCGGCGGACTTCACGGCGGCGATCTTTTCGGCGTCCTGCGGGAAGGCGTGGAAGAGAAGCTCCATGTCGCGGTCGCGGTGGAAGGATTCCGCCGTCGCGCGGATCAGCTCCGGGACGTCCGGGAGGCTCGCCGCGTGGGCGGTGAAGTCGAGCAGCCCCGCGCCGCCGGAGGCCAGCGCGAAGCAGTGGCCGGTCACCGTCCCGGCGGCGTTGCAGGCGACGTTCACGACGCCGCCCCCGATCTCCGCCTCGATGCGCGCGACGCGGAACTCCGGCACGGCGGCGGCGGGGCCGCGCCGCGCCCCGAGGCCGCGGAGGACCGGCTCGGTGTGGGCGATGAACTTGTCCGCGACGAACTGGTCGGCGGGCGCGCCGGGCCGGATCGAGGCGAGGCGCGCGTCGGCGAAGACCTCGCGCTCGATGGAGAAGAAGTCCTCGCCGGGCCGCCGCGTCCGCTCCAGGAAGCCCGTCTCGCCGCCGTAGGTCAGTCGGAAGCCGCTCTTGAGGTAGGTCCGCACGGCGAACCGGTTGTCGCTCCCGCAGCAGAGGATGCGGGCGTCGCCCGCCGCGTCGAAGTCGGCCATGCAGGGCGCCATCAGCTCGCTCAGCAGCCCGAGGCGGCGATAGGCCGTCTCGGTGTAGACGTTGCCGAAGTTGCCGAAGCCGCCTTCCCGCGCGTAGGCGAACCACACCCGCGCCGCCAGGACGCCTTCGACCTCGGCCAGGTAGAGACGGCTCTCGACGCCGTCGAGCCTCCCCTCAAACGACTCGCGGTACCAGCTCCGCCAGTAGGCCTGCGTCTGGATGTACTCGTTGTAGGAGTCGAAGCCGAGCGACCCGATCACGTAGCGGACGACGCGCTCCGGTACCTCGTCCCCCGGCGAGACGAAGCGCAGAATGCGCAGCGTCCGGCCGTCGGACATCTTCTTTTCGGACAGGACGGTATCTTCTTTCATGGCGTGACAAGCATCCAGCTACGTGCGGAGACGGTGCCGGAGGCGGCGAGGTCCGGCGTCGAGAGCGCGAAGGGCTGCGGCTCGCGCGTCCAGTTGCAGAGCGTCGCCGCGAGGCGCCCGTCCGGCGCGCGCCACACGGAGTGGAGGACGGCGGGCGCGCCCGGGCGGTGCACGACGCGGCCCTCGCCGGGCTTGGTGTAGATGCCGCGGACGAAGAGGTCCACCGTCCGCCGGGCGCAGTCGAGCGTTCCCGGCGCGCACATCGTGCCGTCGAAGAGGAAGTCGCGGTTTGCGAAATAGAATCTCGCCGTGTCGACGGCGAAGGCGAGGTTCGCGGCGAAGCGGGGGTCGTCGAAGTGGCGCATCCGCAGCTGGTGCACCATCGGCTGGATGCCCATCGCGACGCCGCGCGCGAATTCGAAAGCGAACTGGTCGGGGTAGAGCTCCTCCCAGGGCAGCTCATCCGTCCAGCGGTCGTCGTCGGGCCAGGCGGGGTCCCAGGGCGGGATGCCGTCGATCAGGGCGTAGCTGCCGTAGGACGCGATCGCGCCGTGGTAGACGGCCTGGAAGGCGGGGACGGTCTCGGCCTCCGGCACGGGCACCGTCGCCACGCGCTCCTCGTTCTGGTGGAGGTTGATGAACGAATCGACGACGTCGAGGTACGCCTCGGGCGCCGACTCGGTGGAGAGGAGCAGGCCGGGGTTGTCCGCCCGGATGTCGCGGAGCATCTTGCGGTAACCGTTGACGATCGCCGTGCCGCCGCCGGGCGGGTGGCGGTGGGCCGGGTCCCAGCAGGTGCGGACAGTGCAGCAGCCGATCTGGTCGAGATACACGCCCGGGACGCCGCATTCGCGCAGCCGGCGCACGAGGTCGCGCATCCGGGCGTGGAAGCGGGGCGCGTCGCCGCACATCACCGCGAGGCAGCTCGGCATGTGGACGTTGTACCGCCACCCCCACCGTTCGCCGCTCTTCTCCAGGATGCAGTCGGGCTCGCCCTCCGCCTTCCACGTCGGCGACTCCTTGTCCCAACTGACGCCGTTCACGTAGGGCTGGACGAAGACGCCCTTCGCGGCGAGGCGCCGCACGGCGGCGGAAAAGGCCTCCGCGCCCTCGCGCGGCGGCCAGAAGTGCGGGTAGCCGGAGTCGTAGGGGATCTTGTGCCACCAATACCAGTCCAGGGCCACCGGGAGTCCCGTGAGCGCCGCGAAGCGCTCCACGGGCGGCTCCACGTCCGCGACGCCTCCGCGGTTCCAGAACCAGATCGCGATGTCGCGCAGGCGATTTCGCGGACGGGCGAACGCCGCCTTCGCCCACGGCTGCTCCCAGGCCCAGCGCCGGTAGATTTCGGCCGCCGCGAACCAGTCGCCCCGGAAGGTGGCGATCCGGCCGCCGAACGGCAGCGCCCCTGCGGCGCGGTTGGCTTCCACGACCTCCGGCAAGTGGCGGAAGACGAGCGCCACGGTCCCCGGCTGCGCGCCGTTGCGGACGACGGCCCAGTTCGGGCGCAGCCGCGCGTCGCCGCGCTGGTCGACGTACCAGGACTCGTCCGCGCCGTTCAGCGCGGCCATGAAGTGCAGGCCGGTCGCCTGGATCTCGGTGACTTCGGCGCCGGGCTCGAGAGCGCTCCACTTCGGGCGGCGCACCCGGCCGCACAGCCACGGATAGAAGATTTCCGTCGCGTCCGTGCGCGGGACGGTCAGGACGGGGAACTCGACGGCCTCCACGGCGAGGCCCGAGGCGTTGCCGTCGTAGCGGAAGGAATAGTCCCAGCCGCCGCCGTCGGGCGCCGGGGCGAGCTCGGCCGCGACGGCGAACGCCGCGCCGCAGAGCGGATGGCCGCGCCAGACGATGCGGACGGCGCCGCCGCCGGCGTCCTCGACGACACGGGACGACATCCCGCCGTCCGTTACCACGGCCTCCCGCGGCGGTGCCGAGAAGTCCGGGAGCGCGGTCAGGCGCAGGGCGAAGCCGATGCGCGGCAGGATCTCCGTGGCGTCTTTCATGCCCCTTGGGCTTCTTCGAGAATGTCCGTCGTGATCAGGTCGACGCCCGCGTCGAGGAGACGGGCGGCGTCGGCGAGGGTGTCGACGATCCAGGCGTTCACGCGAAGGCCGGCGGCGTGGAACGCCGCCACGAGCTCCGGCGTGACCAGGTCGTGGCGGTAGTCGGCGCCGATGCGGTGCGCGACGTGCTCCGCAAGGGTCCTCTGACCGCCGCCGCCGCCGACCAGGTGCATCACTTCGTTGTCCGGGCAGACCTTGCGGGCGCGCAGGCAGTCGCCCCAGTCGAAGGCGATGAAGACCGCGCGGTCGAGGAGGCCCGCCTCGCGCACGCGGGCGACGAGACGGCGGACGGTCCGCAGGTCGAACGGGCCGTCCTTGAGCTCGACGACGGGGACGCGGCCGTACTTGCGGCAGATCGCGAGATAGTCCTCGAAGAAGGGGACGCGCAGGTCGGAGCGGCGCGTCTCGCCGTCCGGGTCGAGCAGCGGCACGGACCGCGTTTCGGCGGACGGACGCGTCCGCACGTCGAAGCCGGCGACGCCCGAGACGCGCCGCAGGTCGCGGTCGTGCGAACAGACGAATCGGCCGTCCGGCGTCGGGTGGACGTCCGTCTCGATCCCCCAGTAGCCGCGAAGGCCGGCGGCCAGGAAGGCCGCGCACGTGTTTTCGGTTTCGAGTCCCGAAAGGCCCCGGTGGGCGACGAACCGGCACGTGCCGCTCGACAGTCTGACGGTGTTGTGCTTCATGGCGGAAATCCTACACCCGCGCGCGGACGACGGTCAAGCGACGCGCCCGACCCTTGCAAATCAGCCGGGGTTTCCGGTAGAATATGGGGCATCGTCCAAAAACCATTGTCCGACCCGTGCTGGCGGCCCGCCCGCGCCGGGAGGACTCCCGAACATGAAACGGATCATTCCCCTTCTTCTTTTCATCGCCGCACCGGCCGTCGCATCCGCGGACGGATGGGTCTATTCCGTTCCCGACGGCAACCAATGGTGGGACCAGGGTATTCTGGAATGGACCGACCCGTCGGGATTCCACAACGTCGTCTCGAACATCGCCCGCAGCGGAACGTCGCTCACGATCGGCAACAACGGGAACAATCCGCAGTGCGTCAATCTCGACTTCTCCGTCGGGATCGAGGGCGACTGGACGCTCGTGGGAATCAACGGCGGCACGATGAGCAGCGCGCCCGTGACGAATCTCGTCTGCCCGCCGACGATGAAGACCATCGGCTGGTCCGCCTTCGAGAACAACAAGTCTCTCCGTTCCGTCGTTCTCAACGAAGGGCTGGAGAGTTTGGCCAGTTTCAACAATTTCCGCGCCTGCACGGCGCTGGAATCGTTTTCCGGACTGCCATCGACATTGACGGCCCTCGGCGGACAATCCTTTCGCGGCGACACAAAACTGACGGGAGACATCGTTTGGCCGTCCGGCATATCCTCCTGCGACGCCGTTTTCGCCGAAACCGGCATCTCCTCGTTCATCGCCACGAACGGGCTCAAGAGCGTCGACGGATACGCCGCGTTCGGCGGCTGTCCGAATCTTTCGAAAATCGTTTTCGGTCCGGATTTCGAATATTTCGGGAGACGGGCGTTCGGCGACAATTCCGGAATCAAGGTCGACCAGCACATCTACTTCGCGAACTTCCCCGCGCGCGGATTCTCCTCCGAGGCGTTCGACGGCGGCAAGCGGCACGCCGTGACGCTGCACATGGAATGGTCTGCAAAGGACGACTGGGACGCCTGGATGTCGACCAACACGGTGTTCGTGACCGATCCGCCCGCTTCGACCTATGCGAAGGGCGACATGGAGAAAGGGGCGTGGACGGACTACAACATGCGGGAATACCTGATGTGGTGGCATCCGCCGATCGCCTCCGTCGGCGGAACGGACTACACGTCCCTGCGTGCCGCGATGGCCGCGGCGCACGGCTCCGCGATCGAGCTGCTGGCGCCGTGCGTCGCCGACTTCACGGACGAACGGGTCGTGCTCGAAAAGAACGAAGCGCTCGTCGTCGTGAGAGACGACGAGCACGTCCTCGGCTACGAGCCCGGCGTTCCGGACGCACCCGGCTGGAAGCTGGCCGTCTCCCGCCAGACCCGGGGCGAAACGCCGGTCGTCGTCTACAAGGCCGTCGGCCCGGCCATGGTCATCCTGTTGAAGTAGCGTCCCGTTTCAAGCGTGGCGGGGTATTGCGGCAAAGCCGCGCGACCATGGAAAACGAAACGAAAAATCGGTCGACCGACGCGCCCATCCCCTTCGGCCTCTCCCCCGCTGAGGCCGCCGCGTGGGAGCTCACGTTCGAGGACGACTTCGACGCGCCGGCGCTCGATCCGACGAAGTGGCACGCGGGCTACCGACTCCCCGGAGCGAAAGCAACCCCGCCACGCCCTGCGGGGCCGCCGCGCGTCGCGCCGGGCGTGACGCCGAAGGCGCGCTTGTAGAGACGGCAGAAGTTCGGCAGGTCGCGGAAGCCGGAACGCGCGCAGACTTCCTTGACGGACAGGGGCGAGGTGCGGAGCAGTTCCCGCGCGCGTTCGAGGCGCGTCGCGACGAGGTGCTTGTGCGGCGTGGTTCCCGTTTCCTGCAGGAAGAGTCGGTGCAGGTGGCTTTCGCTCAAGCCCGCTGCGGCGGCGAGTTCGGCGACGGACACCGGCCGGTCGAGGTTGGCTTCCTCGAAACGCAGCGCGGCGTCGAGCCGGCGCCGCGCCGCGGAGACGCCGGGCGACGTCGCCTCGTCCCATAGCGCCACGAGCAGTCCGTAGGCGGCGCGGCTTTCCGCCCAGACCGACTCGTAGCCGCCGGCGGCCATGCGACGGAGCAGTTCGGCGAAGCGGCGCGACGTTTCCGGCAGGGACGCCGCCGCCAGGGTCCGTCCCGTCCGGGCGAAGAGGGCCTTCCCCAACCGCACCGCTTCGCGCCCCTGCAGCGAAACGTAAGCCAAGTCCCACGGCTCGGAGCCGTCCGGGACGCGCGACCACGTCCGCTCGCCCGGCAGGACGAGGACGACCGTTCCGGGCTCGTGGACGAAGTCGTCGCGCCCGAGACGCGTCCGCGCCCGGCCGGCCAGGCCGAACTTGATCTTGAACGTGTTCTCGCGCGGGGCCAGCCGGCCGTCCCAAAGTTCGCCCGGCTCGTCGTGCCACCGCGAGGCGCGGTAGACGGAAACGGGCAACTCGGGCAGATCACCGTCAGCCGGGAGCCGCAGCGCCGCGCGCCCGAAGAATTCGCGGTGCGGAAGGGACAGCAGGTCGTCGAACATGGAGGCCATTCTATCAAAAATAAGAGTTTTCGACAATCAAAAGAAGAATCCGCATCTTCAACCGACGCCGGTTTTCCGCTAGAATGGGGACCGTTCAAAGGAGTTTTCGACATGAACGCCCGCCTTCTCGCCCTTCCGCTCGCCCTGTGCCTGTCCGCCGCCGCCTCGGTCTCCCGAGCGGACACGTCGTCCGGCGCCGTCAAGTTCGTCGAATACATCGAGTCCTCCGGGACGCAGTTCATCGATACCGGATGGACGCCGACCAACCGGAACGTCCGCATCGAGGCGACCTACCAGTACGTCGCCCTTCCCGAAACCGGAAAACGCACCTACGTTTTCGGCTCGTGTCTGTGGACCGTCGCCAACACCCGCCTGCAGTACGCGGTCGGTTCGCCCGGCAAGTGCGCCATCGGTTTCGGAAGCCAATTCAAGGAAACGACGTTCGATTCCTACGAAACCAACCTGATCCACAAGGTCGTCTGCAGCAACGGCGTTTTTTCGTTGGACGGAACGACGTCCGGGGAATGGGACCTTTCGTCAGGCATGATCGACAAGACCTCCAAGTCCCATGCGGTATTCCTCTTCGCGTTCAACTCCACGCAAACCGGCGACGTCTGTCCGGGCGACCATTCGTCCATCCGGCTGTATTCCTGCCGGATCTGGGAAAACGGCTGTTTGGTCCGCGATTTCCGGCCGGTTCTCAAGGACGGAACGGCTTGTCTTTACGATGCGGTTTGCGGAACGTTCCACTTCAACGGAGGAAGCGGCGCGTTCGCCGCCGGCGGCGAACTCCCGACGACCTACCGGAAGGCCCTGTGGATCGAATCGGACCGCACGGCATACGTCGACACGGAATACAAGCCCGGCGCGGGCACCGAATTCGAAATGAAGTTCGCCTTCACCAGGACGCTCTCTTCGAGAACGTATGTTTTCGGCGAATACGGCGCATCGGCCCAAGGCAGGTTCATGTTCGCATACGGACCTGCTTCGACCGGATGTTTTCTCGGCTACGGCGCGAACTACGACGGCGCGGTCGCCGGCGTTCCCTACAACGACGACGTCCACGTGGCCCGCTACCTTCCCGGAGAAGGTTTTTCCCTCGACGGAACGGCCGTCGTCGCTTCGAAGAGCATGACGACTTGGAGCGGAACGGCCGCCAACCTGTATTTGGGGGCCAACAATCCCAACGGCGGCGGCATCGATTCCAACCAGCTGTCCCCAATCCGCATCTACTACTGCAAAATATGGGAAAACGGAGTTCTGGTGCGAAATCTGGTGCCGAAACAAAGGGCGAACGACGGAAGAAACGGGCTCTACGACGAAGTGAACGGGGAGTTCTACGGTTTCATCGGAACGGGAACGACGGCGTTGGTTCCGCCAATGGCGACGGTGATCGTCGTGAAGTGAACGGGGGCGCGGCCGTGAAAACGATCCACGAAATTCTCGAAACGCCGGTCGCGGACGAAACCGACGTGCTGGTGTGCGGCGGCGGGCCCGCCGGGTTCGGCGCGGCGGTCGCCGCGGCGAGGGCCGGCGCGCGGACGCTCCTGCTGGAAGAATCCAACTGCCTCGGCGGGATGGCGACCGCCGGGATGATGTCGCACTGGTCGGGCTGCGAGTCCTCGCCGCTCGGCGTCGAGATCACCGACCGCATGCGCCGCTACGGCGCGCTGCCGCCGGGCTGGACGGAGGACAAGCGCTGGTGCTGCTCGCACGAGGCGCTCAAGCAGGCGATGTTCGAAATGGCCGCCGACGCGGGCGTCCGCGTGCGGCTGCACACGCACGTCGCCGGCGCGGTCGTCGAGGGCGGCACCGTGAAGGGCGCGATCGCGGAGAGCAAGTCCGGGCGCGAGGCGTTCCTCGCGGCCGTGACGGTCGACGCGACGGGCGACGGCGATCTGGCCGCGCGCGCCGGCGCGGCGTTCGACCTCGGGCGCCCCGGCGACCACGCCTGCCAGCCGGCGACGCTCATGTTCCTCCTCGGCGGCGTCGACACGGCGCGCGCGATCTTCCCGCCGTCGTTCGAAAGCCTCGTCGACGTCCCGAGGGGCGAGATCCAGAGCCTCGGCAGGGCTCACCTCCCCTCCCCCGCCGGCCACGTGCTGCTCTACCCGACGCGGCTGCCGGGGTGCGTGTGCGTCAACATGACGAACGCGACCGGCGTGGACGCGACGGACGCGCGGTCCGTCACGCGCGCCGAAATCGAATGCCGCGCGCAGATCGAACCGATCGTCTCGTTCCTGCGCGAGTTCGCGCCCGGCTACGAGAAGTGCTACGCGCTCTCGTCCGCGCAGAACGTCGGCATCCGCGAATCGCGCCACTTCCGCGGCGTCTACACGCTCACGGAGGAGGACATCGTCGAGGGGCGCTCGTTCGACGACTGGATCGCCGTGCGCAACTTCTTCAACTTCGACATCCACAACGTCGGCGGCGCCGGACTCGACCCGAACGGCGCGCAGGCGAAGTTCAAGGCGAAGGGGACCTACCAGATCCCCTACCGCTGTTGCGTGCCGGAGACGCTCGACGGACTGCTCCTCGCCGGACGCAACATCTCCGGCACGCACAAGGCGCACTCGAACTTCCGGGTGATGACGATCTGCGCGGACGTGGGCTACGGCGCCGGAACGGCCGCCGCGCTTGCGGCGAAGGCGGACATCCGCCCGCGCGACGTCGACGTCGCGGCCGTCCAGCGCGTCCTCCGCGCCACCGGCTTCGAACCGTAGACGGAATCCCGCCGGAGAAGCTGGCGAGCGAAGCGAGCCGGAGGGGGCGACCGGTCAATGCTGAATGCTGAATGCTGAATGACTCCCCCACCCGGCTTCGCCGGGAGCCCCCTCAGGGAGGGGGCCGGCGCTACGCGCCGGGGACGAGAGACGAGGGACGTGAGACGTGAGCCGCGCAAGGGCGATGTCGGACGGGCACGTCTCGCGTCAAAGAAATCGAAGCACGTCTCACGGCTCGCGTCAAAGAAAGCGCTTCGTCGGCCTTGGGCGGCGCGGGATCCGCGCCGCCACAAGGCCGACTCGCACGCGGCCGTGGCGGGGTGCGCCGCACCCCGCCACAGCCGCCGAGGGGGACTATTTCATCAGCAGGAGAAGGCCGCCCTTCTTGAGCGTGCGGACCTCGAACTCGCGGGCGTGGCCCATGGAGACGTTCGTGATCTTGAGATACTTCGCCGTGCGGGCGACGTTCTCGGGCAGTACGACGTCGTAGCAGCAGTCCATCCAGTCCATCTGCGTCCAGGAGAGGTCCTCGACCGTCGTCCAGTTCGCGGAGGACTGCGTGTCGGCGGAATCCCACGAAACGACGCGCGGGGACGCCGAGACGGAGGTTTCGGAGTCCGGCCAGTCGATTGGGGAGGACGTGGCGGACACGACGGCGGTGCGGCCGCGGATCTTCTCCACGTCGAGCGTCCCGACGCGGCACCAGTAACGGATCGCGACGGGATAGCGGTCCGTCATGTCCGTGCAGTCGAAGACGAAGACGGCCTTGTGTCCATTGTCGTTGTCGCCCCAGTTGCCGAGGTCGCCGTTGTACATCGCCGGGCCGTTGTAGCCCGACATGTGCGCGACGGGATACTCGGCCGCCGTCCCGACGGCGACGCGGAACGTGACGGGCGAAGCGGCGACGTCGCCCCCCGACACGGCGAACGTGCGCGTGTGCCAGATTCCCCTGCCGAGGCCGGCGACCTTGGCGGAGAAGTCCGCGCCGGAGGCAAGTCCCGTCGCGAGCGTCTCGACGCGTGCGCCGGCGGCCCGCCAGGCCGCGAGGTCCGCGCCGTGGTCCGCCTTGTCGATCGCGACGAGGACGTCCGCCGCGCCGGCGGGCGCCAGGGTCAGCGTCCCGCGAAACGAGACGCCGTCCGGGTCGTCGGGCGAATCGAGCGCGGACAGGCTCGTCGCGACGACCGGGCGCTTCGCGAACACGCACAGGTCCGGTGTCCAGAGCGAGAACTCGCCGGCGTTGACGGTCCTGAAGTCGGCGTCCGGGCTCGGTTCGATCCGGTAGTAGCGGTAGCGCGTCGCGCAGGGATAGGCCGAATCGTCGTAGTTCGCCTTCATCTCGGCGGTGGCCATGACGGGCATCTGTCCGGCGGACGACGGCTTGACGAGCTTCCAGGCGGAAGACGCGCCCGTGGCGGGATCCCTCACGAGGCGGATGTATTCGGCGTTTCCGACGGTCATGGAGTGCCCTTCCCAGAAGAGCGTCCAGTCGGCCATGTCGTTCGACCCGTAGACGCGGAACTTCCCGAGCCGGCTCGTGTTGTAGAATTCATTGTCGCCCGCGCCCTGGATCAGGATCGACGTCACGAGCTTGGGCGAGCCCGCATCGTAGATCGGATGGACGTCCTTCTCGTCGATCTTGCCCGTGTAGTTGTCGAGAAAGATGAAACGACGGTCGATCAGCTCGTGTGCGTCGTGCTTGTAGTCGTGGACGAACGACTTCGGCCCGGCGAAGACGATCGGCAGCTGCGCGCCGGCGTATTCGTCCGCGGCGGTTGCGACGAGGGGGAGGAACAGCAGGGGAAGGATTCGTTTCATGGCGGAAATCCTACACCCGCGCGCGGGCGACGGTCAAGCGATGCCGCGGCGCGCGCTACGCGCCCGTCTCCCCGCGGCGCCAGCGCCGGGGCGTGGCGCCCTCCGCGCGGGCGAAGGCGGCGGCGAAGTAGCCGGGATTGCAGAAGCCGCAGCGGCGGGAGACCTCGGCGACGGAGACCGCGGGGTCGCGCAGCAGCTCCTTCGCCCGCGCGAGGCGGCGGCGCAGCAGCTCCGCGTGCGCCGGGCGGCCGAGCTCGCGCAGGAAGAGGCGGTCGAGCGTGGCGCGCGAGACGCCGACGCGTTCGGCCAGCTGCACCATCCCCGGCGGGTTCGCGAGGCGCGCGGACAGGATCTGCAGCGCCCGGCGCAGCACGGGGCTCGCGACCGCGAGCGTGTCGGTCGAGCGCCGCGCGCGAACGCCGCGGCACGGGACGACGAGAGGCTCGGGCGGAGGCGCGGCGCCGTCCATGAGGCGCTCCAGCAGGACGGCGCCCTCGTAGCCGTTGCGTTCCAGGTCGTCCTCGACGCTGGAAAGCGGAACGATCTGGTTTTCGCAGAGAAACGCGTCGTTCCCGATCCCGAGAATCGCGATTTCGTCGGGGACGCGCAGCCCTTCGTCCAGGCACAGGCCGAGCAGGCGCGCGGCTTCTTCGTCGTTGTAGGCGAGCAGGCCTGCCGGTTTCGGGAGCGCGCGGAGACGCGGCGCGAGCGCGGCCGCGAAGCGGTCCGGATCGTCGAGCCGTGATCGCGGGACGAGATCGGCCAGCACGATGCGCGCCGGCGTTTCCCCCATGCCCGCGGCGAGGCCGCCGAAAAAAAGCTCCTGGACGTTCGACCACTCGGTCGAGAACCACGCGGCCCGTTTGAGTCCGATGTCGCAGAAATGGCGGGCTGCGAGGCGTCCCGCGCCTTCGTAGTCCGGAATCGTGCGCGGCACCGCGACGTCCGGCCGATGCAGCGTGAGGTCCACGACCGGGACGCCGCGCGCGACCAGGCCCTCCGCGAAGCGGACGACGGCCGGGTCGCCGCGCAACGTGACGAGCGCGCCGTCGCCGTCCCACCCGCGCGGCGCGCGGACGAGGCGGTTCGCGAGCGTGAGGCGCCAGCCGCGTTTCCGCGCGTGGCGCATGATGCCCTCGAACCGCGCCGGGATCGGCGGGTCGACCATCAGCATGACGTTGCGCGCTTTCACGGCGGAACATGTTAGTGGATTCCGCTTCTCCGCGCAAGGGAAATTTGAGCAAATAACGTAATTTGCTGTAAAGAAATCATACTTGTTTCGCAGGGGTGGAAGGGGTATGATAAAGCGCGCCATGAAACCCCAGTTTCTTCTTCTTTCGGTCCTTCCGGTTTTCCTGCTCGCGCCGGGCACGCGCGCGGAGGTGACTTCGCGCTCCTACGTGCAGAAGGGCCTCGTCGCGTGCTACGACGGCATCGACAACGCCGGCACGGGCGTCCACGATTCGACCGCCGCGACGTGGGCCGACCTCTCCGGCAACGGATTCGACGGCACGCTCGCCTCGAACCTCGGGTGGGCGGCGGACGGCTGGACGAACGCCGTGGACGGCTCCGGGGTCCAGGTCGGAACCCGCCTCTCGGACGCCCTCTCGCTCGGCGCGTTCACGGTCCAGTTCGCCTGCGTCCCGGCGCGCGACGACGTGCGCCAGGCGTTCTTCAGCGACTACGCGAACCAGAACGGGACCATCGCCGTCGAGCACAACGACGGGGACACCTCGGCCGGGCGCCTGCGCCTCTTCCGCGATGGAAATCCCCGCTACTCGGTGCTTTCGCCCGTCGTGATCCCGAAGGACGCGTTTTCGTCCGTCTCGGTTTCGGCGACGCAGACCGAGCAGGCCTATTGGCGGAACGGCGCCGAGGCCTGGACGAACGACGCGGTCTTCGCTGCTGCTGCGGCCGGCTTCCCGAGCGTGATCGGCGGCGACACGTATCGCGCGAACATGGCGTTCCGCGGCGTCTACCACGCCTTCCGCGCCTACAACCGCGCGCTCCCCGAGGCCGAAGTGAAGGTGAACGCGGCGATCGACGCCATTCGCTTCAATGGCGCCGATCCGGCCGACTTCACGCTCGGTGGCGGATACTCGTTCGACGCGGACGGCGACCTGTGCGTCACGGTCTCCGCGACCGCCGGCGAAGTCGACGGCGAGCCCGGCGGGACGGTCTCGGCGGGCGGCGGCGCGGCGGGCGCCTCGGCGTCGCGGACCGCGAAGCAATACGGAACGGTCGCGCTGGAGGCAACGCCGGCGGCGGGCCTTCTCTTCGTCCGCTGGTCGGGCGACACGGACGCCATCACGACCGGACTGCCGACCGACGCCTCGATCGTCGTCTCGGCGCATTCCTCGCTCGACCTCGTCGCCGTGTTCCGCGCGCCGGGCGGCGGCGACGCGGGCGACGGCTCGGCGCTCACTTCCCGCTCCTACGTGCGGCGCGGCCTCGTCGCCCAGTTCGACGGCATCGACAACGCCGGCTTCGGCCTGCACGACGGCGCGACGAACGTGTGGACCGACCTCACGGGCAACGGCAGCGACGGCGCCGTGGCGGCGATCGTCTCGTGGACCTCGAACGGCTGGACGAACGCCTCGAACGGAAAGCCCGTGACGGTCCCCGCCGGCGCCGTCTCCGCGGCGCTCGGCTCCGGCACGTTCACGATGCAGATCGCGTGCAACCCGACGCGCGACACTGCGCGCGAGTGCTTCTTCGGCCAATACGCCCAGCCCGGGGGGTTCTCGCTGGAGCACAACAACGGCAGCACGTCCTCCGGCCGCGTCCGCTTCTACTCCGCCTGGGGCGGCGACTACCTGTCCCCGGCCGTCGTCCCCCGGGACGTCTTCACGTCCCTTTCGTGCTCGGTCACGCCCGACACGCAGATCGCGTGGGTCGGCTTCGATACGGTCTACACGAACGCGGCGACATTCACCGCGCCGTCGACGGACTGCCCGAGCGTCCTCGGCGGCGAGTTCTGGCGCACCGAGATGGCGTTCCAGGGAACCTACCACTCCTTCCGCCTCTACGACCGCGTCCTCACGGAGGCCGAGGCCAAGGCCAACGCAGCCGTGGACGCGATCCGCTTCGCCGGCGCGTCCCCCGCCGACTTCACGCTCGTGGGCGGCTTCTCGTTCGACGCGACGGACGGCCTGCGCGCCACCGTCTCCGCCGTCGCCACCGCCGCGGACGGCACGGGCGGAACCGTCTCCGCCAACGGCGGCGCCGCCGGCGGATCGGCCTCCGCCTCCGCCGCGATCGGCGCGGCCGTTTCGCTCGCCGCGACGCCCGCCGCCGGCTATGTCTTCGACCACTGGGACGGCGACACGGACCTTCTCGCGGCCGGCTGCTCCGTTCGCGACGCGGCCGTCTCCGTGGAGGCGCTCACCTGCGCGCGCCTCGTCGCGGTCTTCCGGCACCGCACCGTCGGCCTCAACGCCTACTCCTGCGTCCGGCGCGGCCTCGTCGCGCACTTCGACGGCGTCGACAACGCCGGCACGGGCACGCACGATCCGGCCGCGACGACGTGGGCGGACCTCACCGGCCACGGCAACACGGGCACGCTCGCCGCGAACGTCACGTGGGCGGCGAACGGGTGGGTCAACGACGCCAACTGCTACCCCGTCTCGCTTTCCGCGGGCACGATTTCGCCCGTCACGGCCTCGAAGACCTTCACCGCGCAGTTCGCCGCCACGCCCTCGCGCGGCAACGTGCGCGAGTGCTTCTTCGGGCAGTATAACGCCCCCGGCATAACCATCGAGCACAACTCGGGCGGCGTGAGCGACGGCCGCATCCGCCTCTACTACAACCTGGGGTCCGCCGTGAGCCAGGAATATGCCGACATCACGGTCGTGGCCGGCGAATGGGCGTCGATCACCGCCACGAGCCAGCCGGGCAAACAGACCGTCTGGAAGAACGGCTCGCAGTCGCAGTCCATGGCGAACGCCCTGTCCGGAACCCTGACGGCCGAGTGCAACAGCACGATCGGCTGCGACCTCGCTCGGACGACCATGGCCTTCCGCGGCACCTACAACGTCTTCCGCCTCTATGACCGCGTACTGACCGAGGACGAAATCAAGGTCAACGCCGCCGTGGACGCCGTGCGCTTCGGCGGGAAGACGACGGCGGAGGTCTCGCCCCTGCCGGACGGCTGGACCTTCGACGAAAACGACACGCTCCTGGTCACGCTCTCCGCGACGGCGGACAAAGGCGGGCGCGTCCGCGTGAACGGCGGCGCGGCGGACCGTTCGGTCTCGGCGACCGTGAACCAGGACGGACTCGACATCGTTACGTTCACGGCCGTGCCGATCGCCGGCTATGCGTTCGACCATTGGGAGGGCGACACGGACTGGATCGAAGGCGGCTCCGCCGAGACGGCGGAAATCGTCGTCGATTCCACCGGTCCCGCGTCCCTCGTCGCGACCTTCGTGAAGCTCTACGAACCGCCCACGGTCATCGTCGTCAAGTAGTCGCGCGCTACCAGCTCGCGCCCAGGCCCTCGAAGGTGCCGATCACGACGACGCAGTCCGCGCGGACGCTGCGCATGACGCGCAGCATGACGTCCTTCGGGACCGCCACGCAGCCGCCGGTCCAGGGCTTCTGCGGGCCGAAGCAGTGCAGGAAGATCGCCGAGCCGCGGCCGGGCGCGCCCTCCTCGTTGAAGCCGATGTTCAGGCAGTACTGGTAATGGACGTCGTAGTCGACGAGGTGCTCGCTGTCGTCGAGGACGAGGTCCGGGACGTCGCGGATGTCGACCATCTGGTTGTAGCGCCGGTCGGGATCGCCGCTCCACCAGGCGTTCCCGTCCACCTGGACGTAGGGGATCGCGCAACCGGGATCGGGCGCGATGCCGAACGCCTTGTTGAAGCGGTAGACGCCGATCGGCGTCTGGCCGCAGCCCTCGCGGTGGTCGGCGTCCAGGCACAGTCCGTTCCTTCCGACGAAGCCCGGCGTCGAGAGGATCTGCTTCCAGCTCCCGTCCGCGCCCCTCTCGTGCATCGAGACGTAGGCCGTGGTCTTGTCCATCCCGATGCCGGCGACCACGAGGAGCTGCGTGGCGTTCGTCGCCGCGGGAAGCTTCGCCACCCACGCGGGAGAATCGACGGCCGCAAGGGCCGGCGCGTTCGTCGTGGCGGGGTCGGCCGCGGGCTGCGCCGGCTCCGCGGCGTTCGCGGCGGCGCAGAGAAGAAGAAGCGGAAGGATGCGTTTCATGCGGCGGATTATAGACGAGCGCCGCCCTTCGACGCAAGGCGCATCGCGCTGTTGAGGTCGATGTGGAGTGCGCTGATCTTCATGTCTTCGGCTTCGCGGCGGCGGGACGACGGGCGGTTCGACGGCGGTTCAGCGGGGATTGCCCGCGTAGCGGTAGCCGGCGCGGTGGACGGTCTCGATGCGGTCGGCCGAGGGGCCGAGCTTCTTGCGGATCTGCAGGACGTGCTGGTCGAGCGTCCGCGGGCCGCCGACGTAGTCGACGCCCCACACCTCGTCGAGCAGCTCGTCGGATGCGACGCAAACGCGCGCAGCAGCCCGAGCTCGCGCGCGGAGAGCGACTGGGCGGGCGAGCCGTCGCCGGGGTCCAGGAGAAAGCGGCGGGCGTCGATCCGCGCCGTGCCGATCGCGAACGAATCGGCCCCCGCGGCGGCGGGGGCGGCGGCCGCGCGGCGCAGCGCCGCCGCGACGCGGGCGAGGAGCACGCGGATGCGGAAGGGCTTGGCGATGTAGTCGTCCGCGCCGAGCCCGAGTCCGAGCACCTGGTCGGCCTCGCCGGCCTTCGCGGTGAGGAAGAGGATCGGGACGGCGGCGTCCGTGCGCCGCACCTCGGCGCAGACATCGAACCCGCTCTTCCTCGGCATCATCACGTCGAGCAGCAGCAGGTCGGGCCGCCGCTCCGCGAAGGCCGCGAGCGCCTCGGCGCCGTCGACGCACGGGCGCGTCTCGTAGCCCTCGCTCTCCAGCGCGGCCTGCAGGCCGTCGCGGAGCGTCGCGTCGTCTTCGGCGAAAAGAATGAATGGCAACTCGGATGTCCCCTCCGCGGCGGGCTCGGCTCCGCCGCGCCCGCGCGAAGCGGGCATGGTGTTCATGATGCTGTCGATTCTAGCAAAGCGGCGTTTTCCCGGCAACATCTCATGAAACCCCGCCAGGCGGCGCGTCCGCGCCGCCGGGGCGGGGTTTCTCCCTCTCGGCGGGGAGCGTGAGGATGAATTCGGCGCCGCCGCCGGGGCGGGGGCGACAGGTCAGGTCGCCGCCCATGCCGCGCGCGAGGCCGCGGGCGAGGGAGAGGCCGATGCCGCTGCCGTTCGCGCGGCGGGCGAGGGAGTCGTCGGCGCGGAAGAAGCGCTCGAAGACCTTCTCCTCGAGGCCGGGCGGGACGCCCGGGCCGCGGTCGGCGACGACGAGCTCGACGGCGTTCCCGGCGGCGCGCGCCGAGATCTCGGGCGGCGCGCCGGGCGCGTATTTGGCGGCGTTGTCGAGGAGGTTGGAGAGGATCCGGCGGAGGGCGTCGGGATCGGCGAGCGCGGAGAGGCCGCGCTCGCAATGCACAATGCGGAATGCACAATGCACAATGTCGGGCCCGACCGCGGCCCCTCCTTCATTGTGCATCGTGCATTGTGCATTCTGCATTTCCTCGAGCAGCGCGGCCAGGTCGACGCGCTGGAGATCGAAGCGCCGGCGGCCGCGCTCGAGGCGGCCGAAGTCGAGGAGGTTGGAGACGAGGCGGTCGAGGCGGTCGGATTCGGCGAGGATGGCGCGG
>CADBEF010000006.1 GCA_902793555.1 uncultured bacterium
GCCTCCCCGCGGCGCGCGCGGCGGCCGAGGACGACGGCCGCGCCCGCGAAGAGCAGCGCGAAGAGCATCGCGGCGGCGGCGGCGAGCCGCGTGGCGCGGACGGCGCCCGCGGCGCGGCCGTTCTCCGCCGTCGAAAGCTTCGCCCGGAGCGAGTCGTGCGATTCGAGGCGGCCGGCGTTGACGTAGCTCTGGACGATGGCGTCCAGCGCCATGCCGTCCAGATCGCCGCGTCCCGCCCGCTTCGCGTCGGCGCGCACGTCGCGGCGAAGCGCCGCCCAGAGCGCGTCGGCGTCCGTCGTCTCGGGGTAGTAGGTGTAGTAGTAGCGGGGCACGAGGACGGTGCGGCCGTCCGCCGTCCGGGCCATGCGGGGGGCGCCCTTGGCGTCGGTCTCGTAGTCGCCGCGGGGCAGGCCGGTGTCCGGGTCGAGGGAGGCCGACGGAATGCCGAACGGCGTGCGGATCTTGATCCAATCGCCCTGGAACGCGTTCGGGGTTCCGCCGACGGGGAACTCCTCGCCGGGGTTGCACGCGACGAACGGCGCGGAGGATTCCGCGGCGAGTCCGGTCGGCGAGAGGGGAACGTGCTTCTCGAAGCCGGGCAGCCCGGTCTTGGAGCCCAGAGACATGCAGAGCGCGAGAACGGCGGCGGGGACGCCGACCAGCGCGAAGTCCCGGAAGAGCGCGACGTCCTGGAGCAGGATCACGAGGACGAGGGGAACGACCAGGAACAGGATCACCTGGTAGTTCGTGATGCCGAAGCCGAAGACGAAGGCCGTGAGGACGAGCAGCCGCGCGGACGGCCGGCTCATCCACCGGTAGACCAGCACCAGCAGCAGCATGAGGAAGAACGCGTTGAAGCTGTAGACTTCCACGATGACGCTCTGCGACCACATGACGGGCGAGAAGGCGAACACGAGCGCGCTCGCCGTGCCCGCGGTCCAGGATGCGAGCGATCCGAACCGGGCGTCGTCCGCCGAGGCGGCGCCGGTCCCTTCCGGTTCGCCGGAAGGGGCGGGGACGCGCGATCCGGGTGCCGCAAAACGGCGGAACGCGAGCAGGTCGGCGGCGGAGCGCGAGACGAGCATCGCGGCGATGCCCGTCGCGAGGGCGCCCCAGAACGCGGACATGACGGCGATCGCCCACGCGGGGTTGGGCTGGCCGCGGAACGTCACCCACGAGAGCAGGCGCGCGAAGAACCACGCGCAGACCGTCCAGGAGGGATACCCCGGGGGGTGCGGCACGCCCATGTAGTCGCCGGCGACGGCGAGCTCGCCGCAGTCCTCGAGCGTGACGGACGGCGCGCAGGTGAAGAAGTAGACGAGGAACGACACGAGGGTGCCGATCCAGAAGGCGGCCCTGTCGGGGCGCCGGAAGAAGCGTTTGTCCGGGACGTTGTTCATTTCGCTGTGTGTTTCGGAACGATGACCTTCCGCGGATTGCGGAATGCCGGTTTCTTCGGGCGGGGGAGGGGTGATTCGTCTCCGTCGGTGAGCGGGACGAGCTCCGGATCGGCGCCGGCGGCCGGTCCGGTCTTGGGGGCCGGGCGGCGCACCACGGCCGGACCGGCCGCGCGGTTCGCGCCGCCGGTGGCGGGTTGAGGCGAGGCGGTTTCGGTCTCCGGGGCGGTCGGCCGGGAGGCGTCCGTGCCAGCCGGCTCGTCGTCCCCGCCGCGGCCGGGGGGCGGCGCGACGAGCACCGTCCAGAGTTCGGGCATCGGGACTTCGGCGGGAGCGCTTTCGGCGCGTTTGCGCCAGTCGGCCGCCTCCGCGCGTTCCCCGGGTTTCGCCTTCCGCCGGTCGAGCCGCTCCGCGAGGGCGAGCATCGCCTCGCGGTTGCCGGCGGCGGCGGCGCGTTCGAGCGCCTTGCGGCCGGCCTCGGCGGACGGCGGGGTTCCTTCGCCGCGCTCGAACATGCCGGCCATGCGGAACTGCGCCCACGCGCGCAGCTCGGGGCTGGCGCCCGGCAGGCGGGACAGGACGCGGAGCCACTTGAGGGCCTCTGCCGGATCGTCGGAGGCGAAGCCGCCGGGCTCGGAGAGCGCGACGAGGGACGGGACGTGGCCGGCGGCGGCCGTCCGCCCGAGCCACTTCGGATAGTCGTTGTTCATCGCGGGGATCCCGCGGCCCGCGCGGAGCATCGGGGCGATGCGGTCGGCGGCGCGCCAGAGCTGGGGCGCGGGAGCGGTGTCCGGTCCGGCGGCGCGGCGCCAGGCGGCCACGGCGCGGCGGTCGCGCTCGATGCGGCTTTCGGCGCGCAGGTCGGGCACCTTGACGTCGCTCGCGAGCAGGTCGCCGAAAACGAGGTAGGCTTCGTTGAGTCCGTCGAGCGTGGCCTTGAGAATCCGCTGGTAGCCCTCCGGAACGTCGCGCCGCGTGCCGAGGCCGAGCAGCTGCGCGCGGCCGAGGAGAAGTCCCGCCGCGGGGTCGTCCGCCGCGGCTTTCCGGAGCGCGGGCAGGACCGGGGCGATCCGGGCGGCCGCCGCGTCGAACGCCGCCGCGCCGACCGATTCCGCGCCGTCGAGCGATTCGAGCGCGGCGCGCGCGACGGCGGCCGGGGCGCGCGGATCCCCTTCCGCGGCGGCGGCCAGCTCGAGTTGCGCCGGAGTGTACTCGAACACGCTGCCGGGCAGTTCCGCGAGGAGGTCCGCAGCGGAGCGTTCCGTCGGGATCACGAGGATCGCGGGGACGGGCGGCCCGGACATGGCGGCGAGCCGGCGGCGTTCCGCTTCGGCCGAGTTGGACAGGTAGAAGTAGACGCCGACGCCGACGCCGACGATGAACGCGATGACGGCGAAGATCCGGACGAGCGACATCAGGCGGCGCGCGACTTCGGAACTGCCGGACGCGGAGGGTTTGCGGTGGTGGCGGCGTCCGTGGCCCTGGTCGGGAGGGGCGGGAACCGGTTCCGCCGCGGAGTCGTCGTCCGGGACGTCTTCTTCCGGCGCGACCGGCCGGCGGGGGCGCCCCCACTTTTCGCAGAGTGCTCCGAAGGCGCCGGCCGCTTGGTCGGCGTCGCCGAACACGCCCTGGGCGAGCGCGTCGGCGAACACGGCGAACGCTTCCGCCTCGCGCGGCTTCGTGGTTTCGGAAGAGGCGTCGAGCGCCGCGTGGAAAAGCGGCGCGGCGAGCGCCAGGTCGGCCGAAAGGTCGGCGGGTTCGGCTTCGCGGGGCCATGCGTAGACGCGCAGGCGCGCGATCGGGACGGAGCGGTGGCGGATGTGGCCGAGAGAGATTTCGTCCGGCGCGAGATGTCCGCAGGGCAGCCCCAGCGAATGCAGGTGCGAGAGGCCTTCCAGCACGTCCCCGAGAAGCGCGTCCCGGTCCGCCGGGGAAAGCCGCCCGCCGGCCGCCCGGAGCAACGCGCCGAACGTCGGGACGACCGGGCCGTCGTCGTCGCGCGGGAGGTCCGCCGCGTCCGCGAGGGGCGTTTCCAGGATGGACGCCGACGCGCCTTCCTGGTGCTCGCCGCGGAGCCACGGGACGGGCGCGGCGCCGGGGCGCGGGGACGATTCGCCGGCGGCGAAGTAGCGGACGACGGCGGGATGGCGCACGTGGGAGACGCGCTCGGCGAACGCGCGGTAGTCGGCGAGCGTCGGGGCGTCGGCGCCCGCGGGCGGGACGCACGCGTCGAGCGCGTGGGTGGTCGAGCCGAAGATGGTTTCGTAGCGTTCGCCGAGCGCGTCGGTGCAGATCCAGCCCTGGACGGACTGGGAGCCGAGGCGGTCGCCGGGACGGAGTCGGAGTTCGGACATGGCGGTTCGGGGTCAGATGTCGATGCGGACGATTTTCCGGATGGAGAGCGCGCCGAGGACGAGCAGGACGGCCACGGCGGCCAGCACGAGCAGGCCGGTGGTCGAGCGCAGGAACGGGCCGAAGAGCCCCGGCTCCAGGACGTGGAGCGCGAGGCCGACGCCGAAGGGCATCAGCGAGAGGACGATCCCCTGCATGCGGCCCTGCGCGGTGAGCGTCTTGACGCGGGCCCGGATGCGGAGGCGCTCGCGGATCGTCCGGGCGATGTTGTCGAACACCTCGGTGAGGTTGCCGCCGGTGCGCCGCGCCGTCTCGATCGAGAGGACCATCAGCTCGAGGTCCTCCGAGCCGACGCGCGCCGAAAGGTTGCGCAGCGCCTCCTCGAACGGAACGCCGACGCGCGTCTGGTGCAGGAACGTGGCGAACTCCTGCGCGATCGGGTTCTCGCCGTTCTCCGCGACGTGCTCGATCGCCTGCACGATCGAGAAGCCCGAACGCATCGCGTTGCCCATGTCGGGCAGCGCGTCCACGAGCTGCAGCTCGAGCCGCGCGCGGCGGCGGGCGCGCAGGACCGCGAGCAGGCGCCCCGGCGCGAGCAGCATCAGGCCGCCCAGGACGGCGGAGACGGCCGCCCGGACCGCGATGTCCGCCGCGCCGCCGGCGATTCCCCCGAGCGCGAGGAACGCGAGCAGCGCCACGACCGCGCCGGCGGTCCACGCCGCTTCGGCGATGCGCCGCGGGGAAACGAAGAGGAACAGGTCCTCGAGCGCGGTGGCGGTCTTCGAGGAGTACTCGCCCTCGTAGCGCGCCGCCCCGGCGGAGAGGGCGCGCAACAAGACGAAGCAGAGCCCCGTGAAACAGAGGCCTGCCAGCAAGACGACGGCGGCGGGCAACGCGTGCATGTGTGCGCGGGATTCTACCCCAAAAGCCCCCGCGCGTGCAAGCGCTATTTGCGCGCGCGGGCGAGCCGGCCCGCATTCACGGCAGCAGCGTGACGGTCACGACCTTGCGCTTGTCGTCGACGGCGAGCTTCCAGCGGGAGGCGTCGGCGTCGGGGTGCAGCTTGAGGTGCCCGAGGTCCTCGCCGGCGCCCTTCCACTGAAGGACGGGGTAGGTGCCGGGCCTGGCGCCCTTGGCGGCGACGGGGCGGACGTAGCAGTCGCCGTACTTCCAGCCGCCGAGCGTGAAGTTGCCGAGGACGCCGATCGGGTGCGTGCCCTGCTTGCCGAAGGCGGGGTTGACGACGATCTCCAGCGTGTTGCCCGGACCGATGTTGAGCGACTTGACGGGGGCGACGCGCCCGCCGGCGAGGCGCAGGACGTTGCCCTTGGAGACGAGGTCGTTCTGGCCGGAGGCGCCCACGACGACGTCCCCGAGGTTGCGGATTTCGGCGCCGGGAAGGAACGCGACCTCGTTGTCGCAGGCGCGCGCGCCGGAGCCGCCGCCCGTTCCGATCCAGAGGTTCCGGCCGCCGAAGTCGAACGTGGCGGCCTGCCCGCCCGCGCCGGCGACCGTCAAGCTGTTCGAGCAGGAGAGGCGGGCGTCGCCGGAACCGTCGCAGCCGCCGATCCGCACGGTGCCGCACGGGGCGACGTGCGCGCCCTGGACGCGGACGCGGTTGAAGCAGGCGGGGCCGCCGCGCGAGAGGCCGACGACGAGCTCCCCCGCGTTGGTGACGACGGCGCCGGACTTGGCCAGCAACGTGCAGTTGTTCGCGTCGCCGTCCCAGCCCATGCCGACATTGAGTTCCCGGCCGCCCAGGTCGAGGACGGATCCGGCGTCCGCGACGACCGCGGAGCAGTCGTGGACGGGATGCCCGCGGTCCATGCCGCGGCCCACCACGAGGCCGCCGCAGCGGAAGGTCGAGCCGCCGGAAATCTTGAGGTAGTTGTCGTGGCACTCGTTCTTCGAGTCGGCCTGCCAGCGGTAGCGGCCGATCGTCATGTTGCCTTTCGAGAAGAGGCGCGAGCCGTCATCGAGGACGAGGCCGTTGTTGACGGAGCTCCAGCCGCGCCAGTCGCCCTCGATGCCGACGCCGAGGCCCCAGTCGCCGAGTTCGGCGGTCGTGCCGACGAGCTTGACGAGGGTGTTCGACGTGCCGCAGCCGACGGAGAGGCCGTGGGCGCGGATCGCGACGCCGGGGCCGAACGTGGCGCGCATGTTGCAGCCGGCGGTCTCGCGGGACGGGACTTCGACCAAACCGCCGGCGAGGATGTCGACGCGGCCCTCGGCGGAGAACGTCGAGCGGCGGGTGGTGGTCTTGTCGATGCGGCCGCCGATGCGGATGCCGCGATCGGTCGCGCGCAGGACGGTCGGCGCGGCCTTCGCGTCCTTGGGGTCCGGCCCTTCGACGACGAACTTGGCGTGTTCGACCAGTTCGTCGGAGTCGCGGCGCGCCCAGCGCTGCCCGAAGAAGTCGATTGCGCGCGCGACGACCGTCGAGCCCGCGGGGAAGCGCCAGACGGCGCGGTTCGTCTGGCAGGAGGGGACTGCGAAACGGAAGGTGTAGGCGTTCGTGAGCACGCAACCGGGCGCGAACGTGGCGGGCACGGCGAACGTGACGGGCGTCCCCGTTCCGGGCCCGAGGAAGACGGACGGGTCGCGGGCGGCCTCGGGATCGCCGACCGAGAGCGGCGTGCGCACGAAGGCCTCGCCCCAGCCGCCGCCGAGCAGGCGCAGCGAGGCGCCGCGGCGCAGGTCGATGCGGCCGGCGTCCCCCTTGTCGACGAGTTCGAGGCCGGGGACGGCCAGGCTCGCGCGGTCGAGCGTCAGCGGCACGTTCCGCAGCGTGACGGACGAGGGCTTGAGCTCGCCGCCGCGGATCGTGACGGCGCCCGGGCCGGAGATCAGCAGCGGGCGGCCGGCGGCGTCGAGCCCCTTGAGGAACGCGACGGGGCCGTTCGTCGCGAGGACGGAGAAGTCCCACGGGGCGACCACGGGGCCGGCGAACTTGAGCTCGGCGGGCGAGCCGTTCGAAACCACGGAGCCGACCGAGCCGTGCGACTCGAGAATCCAGCCGACGTCCGGCTCGGAGACGGGGCGGCCGCCGAGGCGGAAGCCGGGGCCGCGGAAGGAGACGTCCCCGGAAGCCGGGCCGAGCAGGACGTCGCGGAAGGCGATCGGATCGTCTCCGCCGAAGCCGAACGCGGCGCCGGCGGGCGCGTCGAAGAACAGGCGCGTGCCGGCGGACGCGGCGGGGGCGCGGCCCTCGGCCCAGTTCGCGCCGTCGTTCCAGCTGTTCTCCTTGCCGCCGCCGGTCCACGTCTCGGCGAGGGCCGGGACGGCGGAGGACAGCAGGAGGATCCGGAGAAGACGGCGCATGGCGCTAGCGGGCGACGGGCTGGGAGGAAACGAGGACGCCGTCCTGCCAGACGCCGTAGCTCTGGGCGCCGGAGGTGGAGGAGAAGGTGCCGTTGCCGTCGCGGAGGGCGCCGTTCTTCCAGACGCCGCGCACGGTGCCGCCGGTGGCGAACGTGAACGAGCCGGGACCGTCCGGCACGTCGTCGTCCCACTCGCAGTCGAGCACGTCGCCGTTCGGGTAGACGTAGCGGCCGCGTCCGTGGCGGCGGCCGCGGCGGAACTCGCCCTCGTAACGTTCGCCCTCGGCGTTGATCACGTGGACGCCGCGGCCGTCCATGCGGCCGTGGGACCACCCGCCGTTGTAGAGCGTGTTGTCGTCGAGACGGAGCGTCCCGGCGGCGTGCGCGAAGGTTTCGTAACATTCGGCGGGGGTCTTGCCGCCCGCCTCGAACGCGACCGGGGGCGGCGCGGCGGGGGCCGCGGCGGGTTTGCCCGGCGCCGGCTGGACGTCGGCCGCCGCGGGCGCGGAATCCTTCGCGCCGAAAGCGGCGCGGGTGGCGGGGTCGTTCGCAAGTTCGACGGGCTTCTTTCCGCGCTTGTTGGCGCGCTCCGGGTCGGCGCCGCGCGCGAGGAGGGCGGTCACCGCCGCGGCGCGATCCTTCGAAGCCGCGTCGTGCAGGGGCGTGTTGCCGGATTCGTCCGCGGCGTTCGGGTCGGCGCCGGCTTCGAGGAGCCGTTCGATGGACGCGACGGCGCCCTTGCGCGCGGCGAGGTGGAGCGGCGTGAGGCCGTATTTCGCGCGGGCGTCCGCGGTGGCGCCGTTCTTGAGCAGGAGGCGCAGCACGTCGGCCGAATCGGCGTCCGCCGCCCAGTGCAGCGGCGTCGTCTGGGACGCCGGGATCGTGCCGTTCGGGTCGACGCCGGCCTTGAGCAGGACGTAGGCGGCCTCCTGGCGGTTGAGGTTCGCCGCGTAGTGCAAGGGCGTCATGCCCTTCTTGGCCGGGGTCGTGGCCGCCGCGGGATCGGCCGCCAGGATCGACTTGAGCTGCCCGATGTTGTTGTTGAAGATGGCGTCGAAGACGTCGGGCGCGGGCGCCGCGGCGGCGAAGGCGGGGAGGAGGGCGAAAAGCGCCAGGAGTCGTTTCATGGGCGGGTGTCGGTTGGTGTTGTGAGGTTGGAATCGGAAAGCGGGGCGGTCGGGGCCGGCGGCACGAGGACGCCGAGGGCGGAGGGACGGACCGAGATTTCGAAACGGGCCGGGAGGTCTTCCAGTTCGCCGTCGAGCTGGACGGGGGACGCCGCCGGCCGGGAGACTTCGAGGGACCGGAACGTGCGGTGCAGGACGTGGGGCAGCGCCTTGCCGCCCTTGGAGAAGACGCGCCGCAAGGCCGCGAGCATCCGCGGCGCGTCGCGCCGTTCGCCGGCAATCAGCTCGAGCCGGCCGTCCTCGGCCGAGGCGTCCGCGTCGATCAACGCGCCGCCGCCCCAGCCCGCGAGGTTGCCGACGGTGAACAGCAGGGGCTTGTCGAAACGGAGCGTTTCGGCGCCGTCGAGAACGGCTTCGAGCGGTTGCGCCCGGTAGCCGAAAAAGGACCAGAACCCGGCCAGCGCGTAGGAAACCGCGCCGCGGAACGGAATCGCGTCGTAGGCCCGCACGAGCGCGGCGTCCCACGCGACGGACGCGGACACCAGGAAGGGAATGCCGCCCGCCACGCCGACGTCCATGCGGCGCGTCCCGCCCGCGGCGAGCGCCGCGACGGCCTTCGCCGGATCGAGGGGGACGCCGAAATGCCGCGCCAGCCCGTTGCCGCTGCCGAGCGGCACGACGCCGAGCGCGACGGACGTCCCGATCAGGCGCCGGCCGACGGACGAGACCGTTCCGTCGCCGCCGCAGACGAGCAGGCAGTCCGCGCCCTCCGCCACCGCGGCGTCGACCATCGCGTCCGACTCCTCGCGGTCCGCCGGGAAGTACCACGCGCGGTCCGCCGTGCCGCGCCAGGCGCTCGACACCGCCCGCCGGACGGTCTCGAAGCGGGAGCGTCCGGGGCCGGAGCGGCGGTTGTAGAGGATGCGGAGCTTGCGGACGTTCATGGATTGCGGGCGGCGGCGACCTGGGCGGCGATCCAGGGGTAGAGTCTCGCCAAGCCGTCGCGGAGCGCGAAGCGGGGGCGCCAGCCCGTGTTTTCGATGCGGGCGGTGGAGAAGTTGCGGGAGGCCACGCCGACGGGGCCGGGCACGGACTTCGCGGCGATGCGCTTGCCGGCGACGTCCGCGATCGCGGCGAGCAGTTCGCGCACGGTCACGTATTCCTGCGTTCCGATGTTCGCGGGCTTGAAGTCGAGGTCGGACGCCATGAGTGCGAGAATGCCTTCCACGAGGTCGTCCACGTAGATGAAGTTGCGGACGGCGTTTCCGTCGCCCCAGATCTCGACCTCGCCGCCGTCCGGCGTCTCGGCCACCTTGCGCGACAGGGCCGCGGGCGCCTTCTCCCGGCCGCCGCGCCAGGTGCCCTCGGGTCCGTAGCAGTTCTGGAAGCGCGCCACGCGCACTTTCATCCCGAACGCCCGGGCGTGGGCGAAGGCCATGCGCTCGGCGTAGAGCTTCTCCCAGCCGTAGTCGTTGTCGGGACGCGCCGGATACGCGTCGTCTTCGGAGAGCGGCGGCTCGCCCCGGGCCATGTCGCGGTAGACGCACACGGACGAGGAGAAGAAGTACCGGCCGACGCCTTTCTCCGCGGCGGCGCGGACCACGTTCGCGTTGATCAGCACGCTGTCGTGCATGATGTCCGCGGACGCCGCGTGGATGTAGCCCATGCCGCCCATGTCGGCGGCGAGCTGGTAGACTTCGTCCGGCGCGGCGCCGCCCGGCAGGGCGAGCGCCGCTTCGGCGGAGGCGCGTTCGCGCAAGTCGAGCAGGAGGAATTCGTCGGCGGCGGTCGGCGAGAACTCCGGCTTCTTGAGGTCGACGCCGCGCACCCGGTATCCGCGCGCCTTGAGCGCACGCGCAAGATGGGAGCCGATGAAGCCGCCCGCGCCGCAAACGACTGCAGTTTTCATGGAGTGGAATGAATTCGTTCCGGCGTTGTGCCGGATGGCGCGGCATTATACACGGAACGCGCGCCCGGGGCAAGCCCCCGCGCCCGTCACGTGCCGCGCGCGGTCGCGCGGGCGGCGGCGAGCTGGACGAAAACGACCGCGGCGAAGACGAGCGCGCAGCCCGCGACCTGCCGCGGCGAGAGCGCCTGTCGCAGGAAGAGCCGCCCGAAGAGCGCCGCGAAGACCGCCTCCAGGCTCATGAGCAGCGACGCGATCGCCGGGCGCGTCCGCTTCTGCGCGACGATCTGCAGCGTGTAGGCCACGCCCGAGGAGAGGAAGCCCGCGAACGCGACCGCCGGCAGCGCCGCGCGCAGCGATGCGGCCGAGAGGCGCGCGGCCTCGGAGGGAAGGAGCAGGAACGGCAGCCCCGCGAGGAAGGAGACGAGGAACTCGCCGGCCGCGAGCGCGATCGGGTCGACGCGCGGCGCGAAGCGGTCCACGAACAGGATCTGCACGGCGAAGAGCAGCGCGCAGAGCAGCGTGAGCGCCTCGCCCCGGCCGATCGCGAGCGAGGCGTCCGGCGCGACGGAGATGAGGAACAGCCCGGCGAGCGCGATCGCCACGCCGGCCCACGTGGTCCGCAGCGGCGGCCGCCCGACGAGGAGCCCGAGGAGCGGAACCAGTAGCACGTAGTTCGCGGTGAGGAAGCCCGAGAGCCCGGCCGACGTCCACTGCAGCCCGACCTGCTGCGCCATCGACGCGGCGAAGAGCGCGAGGCCGCATGCGAGGGACCCCGCCACGAGCGCGCGGGCGCCGCCCGCCGCCGGGCGCAGGCCGGGCAAGCGCCGCCGCCACGCGATGACGGGCAGCAGCGCGAGGAAGCCCAGGAGGTTGCGCGCGACGCCGAACGTCCACGGCCCGACATGGTCCATGCCGAGGCTCTGCGCCACGAACGCCGCCCCCCAGATGACGGCGGTGAGCAGCAGCAGCAGCGAGGGGACGATCGAGGTCACGGGCGCCGCTACAGGCGGACTTCGCGGCCTTCGGCGGCCGACTTGTAGAACCCTTCGAGGATCGCGATCATGTCGACGCCCTGCTGCGGCCTGTAGCACGGCTCGGCGCCGTCGAGGACGACGTCGACGAAGTTCTTCAGGTTGCGCGCGTGGCCGTCGTCCTTCTGCTCGCCGGGCGGGAGGACGTCGAGCAGCTCGCCGTTCTCCTCCGTGAAGATCTTCATCTGCGAGTTTTCGACCACGACGCCGGCCTTCGTGCCCAGGAGCTCGACGAAGCGCCGCTCCTTTTCGACGTTGCTCGCCCACGAGAACTCGATCTGCAGCACGGCGCCGTTGTCGAAACGGATGAAGCCCATCGCGAGGTCCTCCACGTCGAACGTGCCGCCCGCGACGGCGTCGCCGAACTTCGCGTGCTCGGAGTCGGAGACGTCGCTCCCGTCGGCGAACTTGCGGAACGTCTGGCCGGAGACCGCCACGGGCCGCGGGTTGCCCATGAGCCAGACCGCCAGGTCGATCATGTGGACCCCCAGGTCGATGAGCGGGCCGCCGCCGGACTGCGCCTTGGTGGTGAACCAGCCGCCCTTGCCGGGGATGCCGCGGCGGCGCTGCCAGCCGCAGCGGCCGGCGTAGATCTCGCCCGCGCGGCCGTCCGCGACGAACTTCTTGAGGTACTTCGCCGCGTCCGTGAAGCGGTTGTTTCGCATCACCATGAGGACCTTGCCGGCCTTCGCGGCGGCGTCGCGCATGGCGGCCGCCTTGGAGGCGTCGATCGCGTCCGGCTTCTCGCAGAAGACGTGCTTGCCGGCCGCGAACGCGGCGATGGCGATCTCGCTGTGCAGGTAGTTCGGCGTGCAGATGTCGACCGCGTCGATCTCCGGGTCCTCCAGCAGCTCGCGGTAGTCCGCGTACTGCTTCGCGCCGGGGAAGCTCCCGTCGACGACCGCCTGCGTGCGCTCGGGGAGGATGTCGCAGGCCGCGACGAATTCGATGCGCGGCTCGTGCCTGTAGAAGAAGTCGATGTGGAAGCGGCCCATGCCGCCGCAGCCGATGAGGGCGATGCGAAGCTTTTTCATGGTTAGGTGGTTAGGTGGTTAGGTGGTTGGGTGGTCTGGTGGTTTGATGGTCTGGAAGGGCGGGGTCAGGAGAGGAGCTTCTTGAGGGCTTCCGCGGCGAGCTTGGGGTTCGCCTTGCCCTTCGAGAGCTTCATGACCTGGCCGACGAGGAACTGCAGGCTCGCGGCCTTGCCGCCGCGGAACTCGGCGGCGGGCTTGGGGTTCGCCTCGATCGCGGCTTTCGCGAAGCCCTCGATCGCGCCGGTGTCCGCGACCTGCGCGAGGCCGCGCTCCTTCACGATCGCGGCCGGGTCGCCGCCCTTCTCGAAGATCTCCTCGAGGAGCGCCTTCGCGGTCGGGCCGTTCACGGTCTTCGCGTCGACGAGCTTCAGCAGCGCGGCGAAGGACGCGGGCGTGACGGTCGTCAGTCCGGCGACGTCGAGCTCCGCGGCGCCGAGCAGGCGCAGCAGGTCGCCCATGATCCAGTTGGACGCGAGCTTCGCGGGCGCGCCGGCGGCGACGGCCGCCTCGAAGAAATCCGCGAGCGGCTTCTGCGCGGCGAGGACGCCGGCGTCGTAGGCCGGGATGCCGAGCGCGGTCTGGAAGCGCTCGCGCTTCGCCTCCGGCGCCTCGGGCAGCGCCGCGCGCCACGCCTCGACCTGCTCCTCCGTCAGGTCGACGGGCAGCAGGTCCGGCTCCGGGAAGTAGCGGTAGTCGTGCGCGTTCTCCTTCGTGCGCATCGGGAACGTCTCGCCGAGGTCGCCGTCCCAGCGGCGCGTCTCCTGCACGACCGCGCCGCCGGCCTCCAGCAGGGCGGTCTGGCGCGCGATCTCGAACTCGAGCGCGGCGTGGATGCCCTTGAAGGTGTTCATGTTCTTGATCTCGACCTTCGTGCCGAGCCTCTCCGAACCCTCGGGACGCAGCGAGACGTTCACGTCCGAGCGCATGTTGCCGTCCTCGAGGTTGCAGTCCGAGACGCCCGCGTAGACGAGGATCTCGCGCAGCTTCTGCAGGTACTCCATCGCCTCGTCGGGGGACGCCAGGTCCGGCTCGCCGACGATCTCCATGAGCGGCGTGCCGCAGCGGTTGTAGTCCACGCCCGAGTGCCGCGCGTAGTGGTTGATCTTCGCGGCGTCCTCCTCCAGGTGGATGTGGTTGACGCGGACGCGCTTCGGGGCGCCGGACGGGACGCCGCCCTCGTGGATGTCGACCCCGCCGCCGAGGCAGAGCGGGCGGTCGCTCTGCGAAATCTGGTAGTTCTTCGACATGTCCGGGTAGAAGTAGTTCTTCCGGGCGAACTCCGCGTGGCGCGCGATCCGGCAGCCGAGCATGAGGCCGGACATGACCGTGAACTTCACGGCCTCCTTGTTCGCGCGCGGGAGGGCGCCGGGCAGGCCGAGGCAGACGGGACAGACGTTCGTGTTCGGCTCGCTCTCCGTCGAGAGCAGGCACCCGCAGAACATCTTCGTGCGGGTCTTGAGCTGGACGTGCGTCTCGAGGCCGATGTTGACGAGGTATTTCATGGGCGCGCATTCTACCACAACGTCCCGCCCGCATGCAAACGCGCGCGGGCCGCTTGAACGCGGAAACGATTTCGTGTAGAGTTCCGGGCCGTAGCAACCCAACGGAACCGACATGAACATCGTCTGCCTCGACGTCGAGGGCGTCCTCGTGCCCGAAATCTGGATCGCGTTCGCCGACGCGACCGGCCTGCCGCAGCTGCGCCGCACCACGCGCGACGAGCCGGACTACGCCAAGCTCATGGCGTTCCGGCTCGGCGTCCTGCGCGAGAACGGCCTCGGCCTGCGCCGCATCCAGGAGGTCATCGCCGGGATCGAACCGCTCCCCGGCGCGAAGGACTTCCTCGACGCGCTCCGCGCCGAGACCCAGGTGATTCTCCTGAGCGACACGTTCGAGCAGTTCGCCGCGCCCCTCATGGAGAAGCTCGGCCGTCCGACGCTCTTCTGCAACACGCTCGACGTGGCGCCCGACGGCTCGATCGCCGGCTACCGCATGCGCGTGGCGCAGTCCAAGCTCGCCACCGTGCGGGCCCTCCAGTCGATCGGTTTCGACACGATCGCCGCGGGGGACAGCCACAACGACCTGGCGATGATCCGCGCCTCCAAGGCCGGCTTCCTGTTCCGCAGCACGCCCGCGATCGAGGCGGCCAATCCCGACCTGCCCGCGTTCGAGTCCTATGCGGACCTGCTCGGCGCCATCCGCGCCGCGCTCGCCCGCTAGCCCGGCGGGCGCGCTTCCGGAACGGGGCGAAAAATCGGTTGCAACCGCGTCCGTTTTCTGGTAGAGTCACCGCCCGTCAAGACGCGACCAGCGCATCATCCGCGGAGGGGTGACAGAGTGGCCGATCGTGCATGACTGGAAATCATGTTTACCGCAAGGTAACGGGGGTTCGAATCCCCCCCCCTCCGCCAAATCCCTTTTCCCCGATGAACCAGCCAGCCGGCACGGGGCGCGCACGCGCCGCCAAGGAGCGCATCCTCCGTGCGGCCCGCGAACTGTTCGCGGAGAACGGGTTCCGCGACACGACGGTCCGCGACATCGCGAAGCGCGCGGGCGTCAACGGCGCCGCGATCAACTACTATTTCACGTCGAAGGAATCGCTCTACGCGTCGATCTTCGAAGAGGCGTTCGAGCGCTTCCGCCGGCCGTTCGCCGACATGCTCGAGGGGGTGCGCGACCAGGCGACCTGGCGCGCGGCGCTGGAGGCGTGGTTCGACTTCGTCCTCGAACTCTTCCTCCTCGACACGCCCGAGCGCAGCATCTTCCGCCGGCTCGTCGCCCAGGAACGCGCCGCGCCCGGCGAGGCGACCGCGCGCATCGTGGAGAGCGTCATCCGCCCCGTGGCGGCCGTCTTGCGCGACCTGCTCCGCATGTCGATGCCGGACGCGGAGCCGGCGGTCTTCCACGCCGCGTTCATCACGACGATGAGCCAGTGCGCCGTTTTCATGCACCGCGACCCGCCGTGGGATCCCTTCGTGGTCAGCGCGCGCGTCCCCCGCGAGACGTGGGTCCGCATGGTCCGCGACGAAATCGTCGCCAACGTCTGCGCCCGGCGCTCGTTCGTCCGGCGGACGGAACCGCGCTCCCTTTTCTCCTAGCGCTTGCGCCAGGCGGCCTCGGAGACGGTCTTTCCCTGGGCGAGGAACTTGAGCTCGAAGTCCGTCCGTTCGTCCGGGCCGCGGGCGGGCGGCGCGACGCGTTCGAAGCGGTCGTCCGCGGCCATCGTGCCGAGCATCTGCGCGAAGTAGGGCGCGCTGTCCGTCGCCGCGTGCAGGATCCCGCCGCGGGCCAGGAGCCGGTGGACGAGCTCCACGTTCGGCGCGCGGAAAAACCGGTTGCGCGCGTGGCGGTCTTTCGGCCACGGATCGGGGAAGAGCACGTGGACGGCCGCGACGGACCCCGGCGGCACGCAGAACTCCAGCGCGTAGCGGGCCTCCCCGACGAGGTAGGCGAGATTCGTCTGCCCCGCCCGGCGCGAGATCACGTCCGACCGCGCGACGCGCGCGCCCTCCTGTTCGACGGCGAGCAGCCGGATTTCCGGGTGCGCCGCGGCGCGTCCGCGCGCGAAGCGCCCGTAGCCCGAGCCGACGTCGATCTCGACGGGCGCGCCGGCGGCGCGGGCGGCGTCGAAGAACGCGCGGACGGGGCAGGCGGGGTCGCAGGGCGGGGGCGGGCGGTCGCGGCGCTCCAGCCGCTCCTTCATCGCCCCGTCGGCGCGCAGGACCGGGCACGCGCCCGGGTCGAGCTCGAGGGTCGGGGGGAGCGAGGGGTCGCGCTGCAGTTCGAGCGCGCGCATGACGTGGCGGTCGCGTGGCATGGCGGCGGCGGTCAGGTTGCGGCGCGCAGGACGCGCAGCGAGCGGACGGCGGGCAGAGCCGGCGGAGGCGAAAGCGCCGCGTTGAGCCGCGGGAGCAGGTCGCGCGCGGCGGTTCGGCGGATCGTGGCGTAGCGGGTCGCGCCGCCGTGGACGAAGACGGTCAGCACGCCGTGCTCGAGCGCCCCCGGCGTTGCGTGCAGCGCGTAGTCGTCGCCGACGATCGAGCGCCAGTCGCGTTCCAGCCGGAGCGCGGCCGGGTCGGGCGCGGGGACGCCGAGCTGCTTCACGACGCGGGACACCGCGTCCGCCGCGCTTTCGCCCTCCTTGAACGGCGGGTCGGGAAACGGCGCGTCCGTGCGCAGGAACTCCTTGCGCACGGCCCACGAGCCGGGCGTGTAGTCCTTGGGGAATGTGCGGCGCCGTTCCATGCCGCGGAAGGATACCACGTCCCGGTCCGCGCGGCAACCCCCGCGCGACCGGCCCGCGCGAATGCGCTTGCGCGGGCGGCCGCGTTTCCGTATACTTCGGGGGCATGTTCGGGCGCCGCGTCAGGAATCAGGGCGAGTTCGAGGGGGTTGTGGCCGCCTACGGCCGGCAGCTTCTCTGGTACGCCTTGCGCATGGTCGGCGACCCGGACACGGCGCAGGACGTCGTCCAGGACGCGTTCATCCGCCTGTCCGCGCAGTGGCGCGAGCCGTTCGAACCCTCGCCGCGGATGAACGCGTGGCTCTACACGGCGGTGCGCAACCTGGCGATCGACCACATCCGCAAGGAGCGCCGCCGCGCCGAGTTCCGCCGCCGCGAGTCGGCGGAACTCGCCGCCGCGTCCGCGCCGTCGCCCGGGCAGGGCGGGGGAGGGGACCTGCCGGAGCGAGCCGTCCTCGCCGCCGAGGCGCTCGCGGGGCTCGACGCGCGGGAGCGGGAAATCGTGGTCCTGCGCGTCTACGAAGAGAAGTCCTTCAAGGAGATTTCGGACATGACCGGACTGACGGTCTCCAACCTGTGGTTCATCCTCCAGGGCGCCCTCAAGAAGCTCGCCCGCGCGATCGAGAGGAAGGAGAAACGCCCGTGAACGACGAGAAGAAGACGCCGCCGGAGGCGGGACGCGAACCGCCCCGCGCCGAGACCGCCGAGATGCTCGCGGTCGAGGCGTTCCTGCGCGCCCACGACCCCGCGCTGGCGTTCCCGGACGGGTTCGACCGGGCGCGCGAACGCCGGCTGCTCCGGTACATGCGCCATCCGCGACTGGCGATGCTGCTGCTGCACCACCGCACCGCGTCGCTCGCCGGCGCCGTCCTCGCCGTCGCGCTCGTCGCGCTGGCGATGTACTGGCTCCTTCGCAAGCCCCCGGAAGATCCGGTTCTCGCGATCAAGATCCTGCCGGCCCCCGTCGAACGCCCCGCTCCGCCGCTCGAAGCGGACGCTCCCGCCGAGGATCCGACGGATCGCGCCGAGCCGTTGCCGTTCGCGTTGCCGGAGGGGCCGTCGTCGGACGACGCCGGCGGCGAGGAGGACGACGAGGAGTGGGAACCGGACGAACCGGACTTCGAGGGGGTGGGCGAATGGTGAGCGGCGCCGCCACGCTGGTCGTCAGCCCGAACTGGCTCGGCGACGCCGTGATGGCGATGCCGGCCGTCCGCCGGTGGCGGGGTCTGCACCCCGCCACGCGGCTCGCCGTCCTCGCCAAACCCGGCGTGGCCCCGCTCTGGGAGATGGTCCGGGGCGTGGACGAAGTCGTCCGCCTCGAGCCCGGCAACCGCGGCACGCTGGCCGCGGGGCGCGCGTTGCGCGGGCGCGGGTTCTCCGAAGCCCTGATCCTTCCCAATTCGTTCCGCTCCGCGCTCGTCCCGTGGCTCGCGCGCATCCCGCGGCGCCGCGGGACGGCCTTCCACGCCCGCTGGGCGCTCGTGAACGACCGCGTCCGCTTCGAGGGCGCGGAGAAGGCGATGCACCAGGCGCGCGAAGACTTCAAGATCCTCTGCGGCGACACGGAGGGCGACCCGGCGGACACGGGCTTCGAGCCGCCGCGCGAGGACGCCGCCTCGCTCGCCGCGCTCGGCGTCCCGGCGGGCGGCGGTCCGCTCGTCGGCGTCATTCCCGGCGCCGCGCGCGGTCCGTCGAAGCGCTGGCCGCACTTCGCCGCGGCGGCGCGGCTCGTGGCGGCGGCCGTCCCGGGCGTCCGTTTCGCGGTATGCGGCGGCGGCGGCGAAGCGGCGCTGTGCGAGGAAACCGCGCGGGCGATCGGCCCGGCGGCGGCGAGCGTCGCCGGGCGGACGTCGCTGGCGCGGTTCGCGTCGCTGCTAGCCTCGTGCGACGCCGTGCTGTGCAACGACAGCGGCGGGATGCACCTGGCCAGCGCCGCCGGGACGCCCGTCGTGGCCGTGTTCGGCCGCACCGATCCGGACAAGACCGGGCCGGTGGGCCCGGGCGCGGTCCTCGTGCGGGCCGAAGGCGTGTCCGTTTCGCGCCGGATCGCGCGCGACGACCCCGCCGCGGTCGCGGCGCTCGCGTCGATCCCGCCGGAGCGCGTCGCGGACGCGTGCGTCCGCCTGCTCGGCGGCCGGCGCTAGACGCGGAAGAGCGCGCCCATCTTCTTCCCGAGGAGGACCGACACGCCGGCGATCGTCACGGTGAGGAACATCATCGCCCAGACGCCGAGCGCGCTGGCGACGTATTTGCCCGTGCCGAGCAGCTGGAAGAGCTCGTAGATCGTCTTGGTGATCGGATAGAACCGGGCCTGTTGCGCGAGCATGAGGGAGTCGGACACTTCGAGCATCGAGAAGGCGAACGCGAGCAGGAGGCCGGCGACGAGGTTCGCCGCGATGAGCGGCAGCGTGATGCGCCGCATCGTGCGCGCCGGCGAGGCGCCGAGGTTCCACGCGGCTTCCTCGAACGCCTCGGAGGTCTGCTGGAGGCCCGCCACGGCCGATCGGACCATGTAGGGCAGGCGCCGCACCGCGTAGGCGACGACGAGGAAGAGCGTCGGGTTCACGCGGACGTCGAACAGGGCCGTCCAGAAGCCGCTCGAGCGAACCCAGCCGAGGTTCGAGAGCCAGGACGAAATCGCCAGGTAGCCGAACGCCATCACGAGGCCGGGAACCGCGAGCGGGATCATCGAGAGGGCGTCCAGCACGCCCGCGCCGCGGATTTTCGAGCGGACGACGAGGAACGCGATCGAGACGCCGAGAACCAGGTTCGCGCACACGGCCGCGGACGCGAAGAGGAGCGAGTTGCGGATCGACGCCACGGTCATCTCGTGGCCGAGCGCCTCCGCGTAGTTGCCGAGCGTGAAGACCTGCGGCAGGACCGTCCCGTACCACGAGCCGGGCTTCGAGAACGAGGTCAGGACGACGCCGAAGTGCGGCAACAGCGCCACGCCCGTGACGAGCGCGAACGGAAGGAGCGCGGCCGCGGCGCGCCAGCCGCGCAGGCGTTTGGGGGCGAACGTCACGGCCGCCTTTCCCTGCATCGCGTAGGCGTTGCGCCCGAACGCGCACTTGCCCAGCGCGTAGAGCAGAACGGACGCGGAGAGCACGACGAACACCAGCGCGTAGGGGAAGTGCGAGGAGCCGATTTCCTTCAGGGCGTCGAAGACCTGCACGGAAGCGCATGTCGTGTAGCCGAGCATGAGGGGCGCGCCCAGCTCCGTGAAGCTCCAGATGAAGACGATCGTGCAGCCGGCGAAGAGGCCCGGAACGATGAGCGGCAGCGTCACGCGGAAGAACCGCTTCCAGCCCGGGCAGCCCAGGTTCGCGGCCGCTTCGTCCATGGCCGGATCCACGTTCGCCAGGGCCGCCGTCGCGTTCAAGTAGACGATCGGGTAGAGCGCGAGGGCCTGGATGAAGACGACGCCCCAGTAGCGCGCCTGCCCCAGCCAGTCCACGTGCGTCCCGAGGAGGGAGTTGAGCACGCCGTACGTGCCGAGGATCTGCGTCATGCCGATCGCGCCGACGAACGGTGGCAGGATCATCGGCACGAGGACGACCGCCGAGAAGATTCCCTTGCCCGCGAAGTCCCATTTGTGCGAAATCCAGGCGAGCGGCAGCGCCACGAGCAGGCAGAGGGTCGTCGTCCCGAGCGCGATCAGGACGCTGTTGCCGAGCCCCTCGGCGTAGATCGGGTTGCGGAAGACGGACGCCAGGTGCCGCAGCGTGAAGCCCCCGTCGTCCCAGAAGCCGCCCTTCACCACGAGGAAGACGGGCAGCAGGAACAGGACCGCGAGGAGGGCGGACACGAGGAGGAAGAGCGGCATCCAGCGGTTTTTCATGGCCGGCGATTCTAGCAGATCGCCCGTCCGCCCGCAACGTGTCCGCTCGCGTCGGCGCGGCGCGATTTTCGTTGTTGACTTCGCGCCGTGCATTTGGTAGCTTTTCCACCCGTCGCCGCGCGAGCGGCGGCGCTTCGGAACACCGTCGGGGCGTGGCGCAGCCTGGTAGCGCGCTTGCTTGGGGTGCAAGAGGTCTCGAGTTCAAATCTCGACACCCCGACCATTTTTCCGATGCGCTCGGATCCGCGCCACGGCGCGGGTTTTTCTTCACCAAGGAGGGGAACCCTCCGCCGCACTCGGGGTCATCATCGATGGACGATTTCCTGGTGTTCAAGGGCGTGACGAAGCGCTTCGGGGCCATGACGGCCGTGGACGACGTCACATTCAACGTGAAACGTGGCGAGTTCTTCTCGCTGCTGGGTCCGAGCGGATGCGGCAAGACGACGCTGCTGCGCATGCTGGCCGGCTTCGAGCGGCCGGACGCGGGGCGCATCTTCCTCGACGGGAAGGACGTCACGGCGATGCCGCCGGACAAGCGGCGCGTGAACACGGTCTTCCAGAACTACGCGCTTTTCCCGCACCTGACGCTCTGGGACAACATCGCGTTCGGCCTGCGCCTGCAGCGCCGCCCCAAGGACGAGATCGAGGAGCGCGTGCGCCGCATGCTCCGCCTCATCCAGATGGAGGGCCAGGAGTGGAAGAAGCCGACGCAGATCTCCGGCGGCCAGAAGCAGCGCGTCGCGATCGCCCGCGCGCTCGTGCTCGAGCCGCAGGTGCTGCTCCTGGACGAGCCGCTCGCCGCGCTCGACCTGAAGCTGCGCCAGCACATGCAGATCGAGCTGGACCGCATCCACGACCAGGTCGGCATCACGTTCCTCTACGTCACGCACGACCAGGGCGAGGCGATGAGCCTCTCGGACCGCATCGCCGTGATGAACCGCGGCAAGGTCGAGCAGATCGACAAGCCGGCCGCGCTCTACGAGGCGCCCCGCAGCTCGTTCGTCGCGGCGTTCATCGGCGACACGAACTTCTTCGAGGGGACCGTTTCCGAGCTGGTCGACGACAACTACTGCCGCGTCTCGGTCGAGGACTTCGGCGACATCGTCTGCTTCAACGACAAGCACATCAAGGCCGGCGCGAAGGTCTACCTCTCGGTCCGCCCCGAGAAGATGCACCTCACCCACGAGAAGCCCGCCGACCTGCACGGCGGCAAGCTCAACGTCTACGCGGCCACGGTCGACCAGAAGATCTACCAGGGCGCCTGGACGCGCTTCTGGGTGTGGCGCGGCGCGAGCAAGGACGACTGCTGGGAGCTATCCGTGCTGCAGGTCCACAACCGGTACCTCCTCGACCAGCAGGAAATCGGCTGGGACGAGAAGGTCTGGCTCTCGTGGCACGCGGACGACGGCTTCATGCTCGAGAGCTACGCCGAGCAGGACGAGGAGATGCTGCCGCACCCGACCGAGGAGGCGTCCGACGCCTCGGTCGCCCCCGACCCCGCGCCGGCCGCCGCCGGCGCCGCAGACGGCGAGGCCGCAAAATGACGGACGGGCCCGGCCGCCCGCGCACGGGCTTCCTGCGGCGCGTCCGCCACCACGGCGGCGAACTCGCGCTCACCGCGCCGTCGTTCATCTGGATGACGTTCTTCTTCGTCATCCCGACGGCGATCGTCTTCCTGCTCACGTTCCGCCCGACCGCCGCGGACGGCGGAATCGGGACCGGCTGGACGCTCGAGACGTGGCGGACGATTTCCAACCCGAACTACCCGTCGATCGTCTGGCGCACGATCTGGCTCTCGGTCGTCGCGACGGCGCTTTCGATCGGCATCGCGCTTCCGTGCGCGTTCGCGATGGCCCGCACGAGCGCCCGGTGGCGCTCGGTTCTCGTCGGGCTCGTGATCCTGCCGTTCTGGACGAGCTTCCTCATCCGCGTTTTCGCGTGGAAGAACCTGCTCCACCCGCAGGCCGCGCTCGCGCGCGCGCTGCACACGGACCTCGGGGCGGCGGGCTTCCTCGCGCTGCAGGACGTGATGCTCTTCGCGCTTCTCTTCGGCGCCGGGTGCCTCGCGCTGTTCCTCGCCAACTCGTTGCGGATGTCGTCCACCGCGCGCGGCAAGGCCGCGTGCGCGGCGCTGCTCGCGGCGACCGTCGCCGGCGCGCTCTGGTGCGCGAAGCTGTGGATCGGCTTCACGTCGTCCCGCATCGGCGCCGGCGTCTGCTCGATCGTCCCGCCCGGCGCGCCGCTGCTCTACAACTCCTTCGCGATCCTGGTGGTGATGGTGTACACGTACCTGCCCTTCGCGATCCTGCCTCTCTACGCGGCGGCGGAGAAATTCGACTTCGCGCTGCTGGAGGCCGCGCTCGACCTCGGCGCGCGGCCGGTCCGCGCGTTCGTGAACGTGTTCGTCCCCGGCGTGAAGGCCGGCATCTACTCGGCGGTGCTCATGGTTCTCATCCCGGCGCTGGGCTCCTACGTGATCCCCGACATGGTCGGCGGGCCGGACGCCGAGATGATCGGCTCGAAGATCTACCAGCGCGCGATCCCGGACCGCAACCTGCCGCACGCCAGCGCGCTCTCCGCGCTGCTCATGCTCGGCGTGCTCGTCCCGCCCGGGATCGCGTGGCTCGTCTTCCGCCGCCGCCACATCGGCGCGACGGAGACGGACGTCGTGCGCTCGATCGGCTCGACTTCGAACCTCGGCAACCTCGGCGGCCGCCGGCGCCGGGAGGGAGGCGCGGCATGAAGCGCATGGAACGCCGCTCGCGGGGCGTCTTCTGGACGATCCTGCTGTTCTTCTACGTCCCGATCGTCGTGCTGATCGTGAACTCCTTCAACAAGGACCGCTACTGCGGCCCGTGGCGGGGCTTCACCTTCAAGTGGTACGACCGCCTGTTCAACGACCACGAGATCTGGCAGGCGCTCGGCAACACGATCCAGGTCGCGGTCGGCGCGACGGTCGCGTCCGTCGTCCTCGGGACGCTCGCCGCGCTCGCGATCAGCAAGTACAAGGGCAAGATCCAGGGCGCCCACTACGGCCTGCTCTACACGCACCTCGTGCTGCCGGACATCCTGATGGGCATCTCGCTGCTGCTCTTCTTCATCTCGCTCGGGCTGGAGCTGAGCCTGTTCACCGTGTTCCTCGCGCACACGACGTTCTGCGTGAGCTACGTCGCGATGGCGGTGCTCGGGCGGCTGGAGGACTTCGACGGCGCGCTCCTGGAGGCCTCGCGCGACCTCGGGGCCAACCCGTGGCAGACGTTCTGGAAGGTGCAGTTCCCGCTGCTGCTGCCGGGCATCGCCGCGGGCGGCATGCTCGCCTTCACGCTCTCGATCGACGACTTCGTGATCACGTTCTTCGTGAACGGCGCGGGCGCCGAGACGCTGCCGGTGAAGATCTACGGCATGATCAAGCGCAGCCCGAACCTGCCGGAGATCAACGCGCTCTCGACGCTGATGATGATCGTCACGCTCCTGGCGGTCGTCGCGAGCCGCATGATGCAGCGCTCGCGCAACCCCGCGGCCAAGCCCGCCGCCGGCGCCCCCGCGCTTCCCGAAGGCCAGGGCGGCCGCGTCCGGCGTTAGCGTCCGGCGGGCGTTGAAAGGGCCGCGTCCGTTGTGCTAGAATGCGCCGCCATGGACGACGCGCCGACAACCGGAACGATGGGCCCCGCCGTGGCGGGGTGGGGACGCCGCCACCGCAAGGGGTTGCGGCGCGGCGCGCTCGCCGCGCTCGCCCTGTGGTTCTTCTGGTATCCCGCCGACCGGCGCGAGCTCTACGTGGCGATGCCGGACGGCGCGGTCGCCGCGGCCTACGTGCGCGGCGTCGCGTCCGAGGAGGCGGCGCTCTGCTCGCATCCCGTCTTCGACGCGGCCTTCGAGGCGCTCGGGCTCGACGCGGACCGCGCGCGCCGCCACAACGAGGGCGTCTACTGGACGCTCTACTGGCTCGCCGGCGAGCACGGCGTCGCCGCGCTCGTCCCGGCGGAGAAGGCGTGCGGCGACGACGTCGACTTCTACCTCGCCGCCGCGAGCTACGTCGGCTGGAAGGCGCGCGCGCTGGAGTTTTTGTGGCGCATCAAGCAGGTGCCGTTCCTCGGGCCGCTCAAGACGACCGCCAAGGGGACGCGCTACATGGAGTTCCCGCATGCCGACGAGCTGTACGACCGCGGGGTCGTGCTCGGGCTCGACATCGTGGACGGCGTCCTTGTCGCGGTCCTGGCGACCGATCCCGACCGCGTGGCCGAACTGGCGGAGCGCGTCCGCGACGCGAAGAAGACGCCTCTTGCGCCGGTTTTCGCCGCCGCCGGCTCTCCCGAGCCGTGGCGCGAGAAGCCGCCGCTGCGTCACCGCGTCTGGTCCGCCGGGGTGCCGGAATTCGGCGTTCCGCGCGCGCGGTTCGAGGTCGGCTCGCTGCGCGGCCCCGGCGCGGAGCTGCACGGCGAGCTGTTCGACGTGCCGAACCCGTGGGCGGGCGCGGCGGCGTTTTCGGACCGGCGGCCGATCGGGCCGGGCGTCGCGGACGAGACGGTCGAAGGCACGGCGGTTTTCGCCGCCGGCGACGTGTCGCCGCTGCTGCCGTGGCTCGGCGACGCGGTGCCGGACGCCCGCCCGGGCCTCGGCTGGGCGTGGCTCGCGGACGAGCCCTACACGGGCCTCGCGGCAGTGCTGCCCGTTCCGTCCGCCGGCGTCGCGTTCCCGGTGGAGGATTCGTTCGACGCGGAGGACTGGTGGGCCGCCGCGTGGCCGCGCGTCGCGGAGGCGGGCGCGGACCTCAAGCCACGCCAGCGCGCGGGCGCGGACGGCGCGCGGCTCGTGTGGTCGAAGCAGCTCGCGCTCTTCGGCGGCGAGGCGCCGGACGCGGCGTGCGCCTTCTTCGCGCCGCTGCCGGACAGGCCCGGCAAGCCGCGCCGCGTCGCGCTGGGAAGCTCCTACGGCGCGTGGCGCGCGATGCGCGAAGCGGGTGGGGCGACCTTCGAGTCGCAGGTCGCGTCCTGGATCCGCGGCCGCGCCCCGGACCCCGGCGCGCCGGACGCCGCGCTCGCGGCGCGCATCGACTTCGACCGCGTCGACGAAATCCTCCTGCGCGCCTCGGGCGTGGCGAACCTCGCGCGGCGCTTCGGCGCGGACCTGCCGGTCGAAGCCGCCGACTGGCTTCCGTTCGCCGGACCCGCCGCCGCCACGCTCCGCGTCCTGGGCACGGCGCGGCTGCACCTCCTGCCGACGCCTCACGTTTCCTTCCGCTTCCGGGCGGAGGGGCTCCCTCCATCCAACGACTCCATGCCATGAAAATCGACCTCGACTTCTTCCTCGAACTGCTGCGCATCCCGTCCGTGACGGACGACATCCCGCAGGTGAACCGCGCCGTGGGCGCGATGCGCGCCTGGCTCGAAGCGCGCGGCGTCTTCTGCGAAACCGAAACGATGCCGGACGGCCGCGAGTTCCTCTACGCCTCCGTCGCGAAGGGCGAGCGGACGCCGAAACTGCTCCTCAACGCGCACCTGGACGTCGTGCCGGCCGCCCCGGGGCAGTTCGAGCCGCGCGTCGAGGACGGCAACGTCACGGCCCGCGGGACGTCGGACTGCAAGGGCAACGCGGTCGCGGCAGCGACCGCGCTCGCGGCGCTGGCCGGGAGCGGCGCGAGCGTCGGCGCGGTCTTCTCCACCGACGAGGAAGAGGGCGGGACCACGTCCGGCGAGGCCGTCCGGCGGGGATTCCGGGCGAGCGTCCTGACACTTGTCCTCGACGCCGGCCCCTGGTCGATCACGTATTCGCAGAAGGGCATCGTCTCGCTCCGGCTCGTCGCGAAGGGCGCCGGCGGGCACTCGTCCGAGCCTTGGCGCTTTGACAACCCGATCGACAAGCTCTTCGAAGGGTGGACGCGCCTGCGGGAGGCCTGGCCGGCGATCGCCGACGAGAAGGAACACTGGGGCGATTCGCTCGCCGCGACGGTCGTCCGCGCGGGCTCCGTCCACAACCAGATCCCCAACGAGGCGTCGATGGTCGCCAACATCCGCTTCGTGGAACCCGGCGCGATCCCGCGGATCGAGGCGTTCGTCCGCGAGAAGTCCGGCCTGGCGGTCGAGCGCCTCGCGACGTGCGAGCCGGTCGTCTGCGACGCGGGCGCCCCGGCGCTCGTCGCGCTGCGCGAGGCGATGGCGACGGCCTTCGGGCGCGAGATCCCGATGGTGCGCATGCACGGCGCGACCGACGCGCGGCACTTCGGCGGGCCGGGCGCGGCGCCCGTCGCCATGATCGGCGTCGAGGGCTGGCGCTGCCACGACGAAGGCGAGGGCGCCACGCTTTCGAGCGTCCAGGCCTACGCCGACTTCCTCGCGGACTTCGCGCGGACGCTCTAGGGCGGTCGCGTTCCGCCGGCTAGCGGCCGCCGGACGCGGTGTGCTCCGCCCAGGTCCGGACGTGCGCGCCGATCGTTTCGGCCAGGCGGTCGACCTGCGGTCCCGGGCGCAACGCCCGGGCGCCGAAGAGCACGTGCCAGTCGCCCGAAAGCAGGGCGGGGAAGGGCGTCTTCTCCCAGGCGAGAAGCGCCGCTTCGAGTTCGGCGGGCGACTCGTCCGTCCCGGCGCGGACCTCGAGGACGACGTCCGGATCGAGCGCCGCCGCGGCCGCGCGCGGCAGGATCGCCGAGACGGCTTCGTTCGTGACGGCGTTGCGCGCGCCGAGCGCCTCGACGACGCCGCTTTGCCACGATTGCCGGGCGGCGGCGCGGACCGCGCCGGGCGCGCCCGGCGCGTCGCCCATCACGAAAAGGACGCTCGGCGCGCGGCCGGCCGAACTCGCGGCGGCGGCGACGCGGCCGCGTTCGCGTTCCAGGACTTCCGAGACGTGTTCGAGCCAGGCTTCCGCCATCGGAACCGCGTCGAAACGGGTCGCGAGTTCGTAAACGCCCTGCAGCATGTCGTCGAGGGGGTCCGTCTTGACGGCCAGATGGCTGATGCGCGCCTTTTCGAGCGCGTCGTGCAACGGCGATTCGGCGAGGGGCGCCGGCAGCACGACGAAGTCGGGGCGGACCGCGGCGAGCGCCTTGAGGTCGACGGCGCCGCCGGCCGTGAACACGCAGGGCAGGTTGGTCGCGGAGGGCGGTTCGTCGCACCACGGCGTGCGGCCGACGAGATGTCCGCCGAGTCCGAGCATGAACAGGGTCTCGGTGAGGCCCGGCGAGAGCGCGACCAGGCGCGGGCTCTCCGCGTCGGGCGCGGCGGCGGCGCCGGCGCGCGAGGCGCGCTGCGCGTTCCCGACGCACCGGACGGCGAGGAGGAGCGCCGCGAGGAGGACGGCGAGCGCGGGGATCGCGAAACGGCGGATGCGCGCGTTCATGACCGGGTCGAGGACGCCCAGCGGCGCGTTTCGAGCAGGCGGACCGCGCAGAACAGGAAGAAGGCCGCGGCGGTGATGAACAGGACGATCGGGCGCGTGTCCGCCACGCCGCGCGCGAAATCCAGGATGTCGACCGTCCGGGAAATCCCCGCGTCGCGGAAGCCGGGGAAGCGGCCGGCGAGCAGCGCGGCCGAGGAAAGGCAGAACGCGAGCGTCGTGGCGCCGGCGGCCGACTCGCGGCGCGCGGCGACGGCCGCCAGCACGCCGAAGGCCGTCCACGCGGCGGAGGCGAGCGCGACCGCGGCCGCGCCCCAGGCGACGTGCGCGGGAGCGAACGGTGGCGGCGGCGCGGCGAGGTGCAGGTAGACGGCGAACGGGATCGAGCCGAGCGCGAGCGAGAGCAGCACGAGGCCGTACGCGGAGAGGAACTTGCCGAGCACGACCTCGGCGTCCGTCACCGGCGCGGTGAACAACGTTTCGAGCGTGCCCGACGCGCGTTCGCGGGCGAAGAGCCCCATCGTGAAGAACGCGACCGCGAAGGGAGCGGCGATCGCGAGTTGCGAGCAGAAGACGACGGGAAGCGACGCGACGTGGCCGGCCGCGGCGCGGAGGCCCGCGACAAGCAACACGCCGGAGAGCCCCGCGACCGCCGCGAACACGAACCACGTGGAGCGGGCGCGCAGGGCGAGGGAGTTCTCCTTTCGCCAGAGGACGAACGGGACGCGGCTCACGGTTTCGGTTCCTCCGGGGCGTGGGTTTCGCGGGCGGCGGGCGGCGGGACGGCGTGCGCTGCCGCGGCGGCACGCCAGGCGTCGAAGAGTCCGGGCAGGTCCCGGTCGCCCAGCCGCGACGGGTCGCGCACGTCCGCCAGGACGCGGCCGTGGTCGAGGCAGATCACGCGCGTGGCCACCGCGCGGACGAGCGAGGCGTCGTGCGTGGCGAAGAGCAGGACGCGCCCGTCCGAGACTTCCGGCGAGACGAGCATGTCCTCGATTTTGCGTGACTGCACGGGGTCGAGCGCGGCCAGCGGATCGTCGAAGAGGAGGACGTCCGGTTCGTGCAGGATCGCGTCCGCGATCGCCACCGCCCGGCGGCGGCCGGCCGAGAGCGAGCGGATCGGGGTGGCGCGCAGCGGCGCCAGGTCGCAGAACGCGACGACGTCGTGCAGGCGGCGGCGCAGGCGCGGCCGCGGCATGCGCCGGAGCCGGCCGCGGAAACGGAGGTATTCCACGACGCCCATCTCCGGTTCCAGCGGCGAGCCTTCCGGCAGGTAGCCGGCGATTTCCCGGACGGCGTTGGACTGCGAGAAGAGGTCGAAGCCCGATACGGTCGCGGTGCCGGACGTGGGCGGCAGGAACGTGGCGAGCATGCGCAGGAGCGTCGTCTTGCCGGCGCCGTTCGGTCCGACGAGCGCGACGCGTTCGCCGGGGTCGGCGCGGAACGTCGCGCCGTCCACGGCGGCCGTGCGGCCGAACCGTTTCGAGAGCTGCTGCACCTCGATGCTCATGGGCGGAGATTCTAGCCGTTCCGGGGCGGTCTGTCTACCCGCGGCGGATGGCGTCCGCGAGCGCGGCGCCGAACTCGCTGCATTTCACCTCGCGGGCGCCGTCCATCTGGCGCGCGAAGTCGTAGGTGACGACCTTGCTCGCGATGACGGTGTCCATCGCCTTCTCCACCAGGTCCGCCGCCTCGCCCCAGCCGAGGAATCGGAGCATCATCGCGCCGGAGAGGATCAGCGAGCCGGGGTTCACCTTGTCGAGCCCCGCGTATTTGGGCGCGGTGCCGTGCGTCGCCTCGAAGATCGCGGCGCCGTGCGTCGCCTCGAAGATCGCGGCGCCGGTGTCGTAGTTGATGTTCGCGCCGGGCGCGATTCCGATGCCGCCCACGGTCGCGGCGAGGGCGTCGGAGACGTAGTCGCCGTTGAGGTTGAGCGTCGCGATGACGTCGTATTCGGCCGGGCGCGTGAGGATCTGCTGCAGGAAGGCGTCGCAGATGCAGTCCTTCACGACGATCTCGCGGTCGGTCTTCGGGTTGGCGAACTTCAGCCACGGGCCGCCGTCGACCGGCGTCGCGCCGAACTCGCGCGCGGCCAGCGCGTAGCCCCAGTCGCGGAACGCGCCCTCGGTGAACTTCTGGATGTTGCCCTTGTGGACGAGCGTGACGCTGCGGCGGTCGTTGTCGACGGCGTAGCGCAGCGCGGCGCGGACGAGGCGCTCGGTGCCTTCGAGCGAGACGGGTTTGATGCCGATCGAGGCGGTCTCCGGGAAGCGGATCTTTTTCACGCCCATCTCCGTGCGGAGCCAGTTCACGACCTTGGCGGCCTCGGGCGTGCCGTACTTCCACTCGATGCCGGCGTAGATGTCCTCGGTGTTCTCGCGGAAGATCACCATGTCGGTGTTCTCGGGGTGCTTCACCGGCGAAGGGACGCCCTGGAACCAGCGCACGGGGCGCAGGCACACGTAGAGGTCGAGCTCCTGCCGCAGCGCGACGTTGAGCGAGCGGATGCCGCCGCCGACGGGCGTCGTGAGCGGGCCCTTGATGCCGACGAGGAACTCGCGGAAGGCGTCGAGCGTCTCGGCGGGGAGCCATTGGTTCTCGCCGTAGACTTTGAGCGCCTTCTCGCCCGCGAAGACCTCCATCCAGGCGATCGCGCGCGCGCCGCCGTAGGCCTTCTCGACCGCGGCGTCCCAGACGGGGCGCGCGGCGGCGGTGATGTCGGGGCCGGTGCCGTCGCCCTCGATGAACGGGACGATCGGATGATCGGGGACGCGGAGCCCCTGCGGGGTCATGGCGATCTTCTCGCCGGCGGGAACGGTGATTTTGTCGTAGCTCATGGCGGGACATTCTACCACGGCTGGCCGCCGCACCGCAAGCGCACGCCGCGCAGCCCCAGCCCCCGCTTGCGCGAATCGCGTTTTTGTGGGAGAATCGCCGCCATGGTCCTCGATTCGCTTTCCAACGCTTCCCTCTACGACGCCCTCGGCCCCGGCTTCGCCGCGGCGTTCGAATGGCTGCGCCGGCACGGCGCGACCGCCGTCGGCGCGCCGGTCGCGGTCGACTGCGACCGCGTGGTCGCCCGTCCCGGCGCCTACGGGACGCATCCCCGCGACGCCGCGAAGTTCGAGCGCCACCGGCGTTTCGCGGACGTCCACTTCGTCGCGGAGGGGGAGGAGCTCGTCGAGGTCGCCGACCCCGCCGCGCTACGGCCCGTCGCGGCCTACGACCCCGCGGGCGACATCGAGTGGTTCGCGTCGGACGCGCCGCGCCCCGCCGTCCTCCTGCCGGCGGGATCGTTCCTCGTCCTCTGGCCCCACGAGGCCCACCAGCCCGGCGTCGCGACCGCACGCGGGCCGGTCGCCGTCCGCAAGGTCGTCGTCAAGGTCGCGCTCGGCTGAACGGGACGCCCGCGTCAGTCGAGGAACATCCGGATGCCGGGGTAGTCGGCGAGGACCGGCGAGAGCCACGGTGCCAGGTCACTCCAGGTCATGTCGGACGGGGCGAAGACGAGAACCACCGGCAGCTGCCGCGGCGTCTTTTCCTTGAGGAGCGCGGGAAGCGCGTCGGGCGAGGGCAGGGGGATTTCCTCCGGGACGAGCGTCGGCTTGAGCGATTCGCCCTCCCAGTTCTCCGCGATGGCGACGAGCGTCGCGGCGACGGCGCCGTCCTCGCCCTTCGCGAAGCGCAGCTCGCAGGGCTGCGAGAGGCGCTTCTCGCGGTCGCGCCATTCCTCGTCCGGCAGGATGAACTGGTAGTAGGGGAAGCCCGCGGGCGGTGCGTCCACGCGGACGCCCGTCCCGTCCTTGTCGAGCGACTGAAGCAGCGTCGCGGCGTTCTTGAGCGCGCCGAGCGTCGTGTCGGGCGTCCATTGGAACGAAAGGTAGACGTCGCGTTTCTCGTCTCGGACGCGCTTCGAAAGATCCTGCACGAAAACCGCGGGCGGGACGGCTGTCGGCGCCTCGGCCCCCGGCGCGTCGCTCCGGTAGTACAGGAACCCCTTCGGATCGAACACGACCGCGTCGTCCGCGACGCGGCGCGCGGAGAGCGGCGCCGCGCGCTTCTCGGGCGCGAAGGTCACGACCGCGGGGAGGAACGCCTCGAACGCGGCGTTGGTGGAGACGACCGTCTTGGTGTAGACGACGCTCTGCGGGGCCTTGGCGGGGATGTCGAAGAGCGTCTGGGGCTCGTTGTAGTCGGGGACGATCGAGCCGGGACCCTGCGAATCGACGTCGAGCGAGCCGTCCGCGAGGCGCGTGCCGCCGACGTAGACGAACGCCTGCGCGTCGAGCGTCGCGCCGGAGGCGGCGTCCGCGGCGAAGGCGCCGAGCGGGCGGGCCGGCGCGCCGTCCACGGACGCGGTCGCGGCGACGCGCTCGCCGGCGCTCCAGAAGCGCATCTTCGGGTAGTCCACGGGGCGGCCCGCCGGGACGCCGAGGAACTCGAACGCCTTCGCGAGGTCGGAAGCGAACGCAAACGTCTGGAACACGGCCTCGTAGTCGTGGCCGGAGTTGAGCGTGATGAAGTAGAACTCGCAGATCGAGCCGGGCTGCGTGCCGGTCGTGAACGCGTCCACCTCGACCGTGCCCTTCGCGCGGTCGGCGAGCACGCCCTTTGCGACGAAGAAGCGGTTCGTGTCGGCGCACGTCTTCGCGCGCTCGGCGAGGTCCGCGTCGAGCTTTTCGGAGAGCACCTTTTTCGCGGCGTCCTTCCTCGCTTCGTCCTCCAAGTAGGAGTCGGCGGCGGGTTCCTGCGCGGCGGCGCAGACGGCGGTTGCGAGGAGAAGCAGGGCGGTCGCTTTCATGAATGCGGAACGGTGGATGGAATCGGATCAGTCTTCGAAGGGGAGGATGCGGCGTTCTTCGGCGGAGCGGCGGACCGTCTCCATGAGGCGCATGACGCGCGCGACCTCGGGGAGCTTGATCTTCGGCTCGGCGAGGCCGTCGATCGTGTCCATCACGTTGCGGTAGAAGTCGCGGATGTCGGAATGGACCTCGGGCAGCGGCAGCTCCTTGATCGTGTCGTCCGTGCGCGGGGCCATCGTCTTGGTGAGGCCGGCGGCGGTGCGGATCGGGACGGCGTCGTTCTTGCTGCGGTCGGTCACGCAGACGATCCGGCCCTTGCAGCCCCAGTCGATTTCGGCCGAGCCGTCGCGCCCGAAGACCTTCCAGCGCGGCTTGCCGATGAAGTGGCTCGTGCCGACCTCGACGTGTGCGACGACGCCGTCGTCGAGCGTCAGGTCCGTGTAGAAGCCGTCGTCGACGAGCTCGTTCGTGACGTGGTCCACGGTCGCGTAGACGGTGCGGATCTTCCGCCCCGGGAACATCTGGCAGATCTGGTCCAGCAGGTGCACGCCCCAGTCCAGGATCATGCCGCCGCCGTGCTCGGGCTCCTGGCGCCAGTCGCCGGGGATGCCGCGGCAGCCGAGCACCGCGCTCTCGACGCGGAAGACCGGACCGAGCGTGCCGTCGTCCACGACCTTCTTCGCGCACAGGAAGTCCTCGTCCCAGCGGCGGTTCTGGTGGACGGTGAAGTGCATGCCCGTCGCCTCGGCGACGTCGATCATCTGCTGCAGGTCGGCCGACGAGACGGTGACGGGCTTCTCGCACACGACGTTCTTGCCGGCGCGCAGCGCCTGGATCGCGAGCGGCCGGTGCAGGTCGTTCGGGACGGCGATCGTGACGATGTCCACCTCGGGGTCGGCGAGCAGCTCCTCGTAGGAGTTGTAGGCGTGCAGGCCGTGCTCGCGGGCGAACGTCTGGCGCGCGTCGGCGATGTCGAACGAGCCGGAGAGGTGGAGGTTCTCGGTGCGGGAGATCGTCTCCCGGTGCCAGTTGCCCATTCCGCCGAGGCCGCAGATGGCGATGTGGAATTGGCGTTTGTCGCTGTTCATGCCGGACGTGTGTGTCGAGGTTCGCCGCGGGGTGCTTGGTTGCCGCGGACGGCGGGGAATTCTACCGCACTTCGCGCAGCCGGTTCAAGCAAAATTGGCGGCTTGCCGGATAAAATAGCGCTTTCCATCCGGTACGGGCGGGTGCTAGAATGACGCCCCGTCTGCCATGAGCGCTCCCCTTCCGTCTCCGTCCTCTTTCTCGCGCACCGACCTGCGCGTGGTGTTCCTGCTGGTCCTCGGCTACTCGTGCGCCTACCTCGGGCGCCTGGACATGGGCGCGTCGATCCTCCCGATGTCCGCCGCGCTGGGCTGGAGCAACGAGACGCTCGGCACGCTGCCCTCCTGCTTCTTCGTCGCCTACGCCTGCGGCCAGCTCGCGAGCGGGATCCTCGCGCATTTCTTCAATCCGTTCTGGTCGTTCGGCCTCGCGATCGCCGGTTCGGCGCTGTGCAACCTCGCGGTCCCGCTGGCGCCCGGCCTGGCGGCGATGCGCGCGGCCTGGTTCGCCAACGGCGCCGTCCAGTCGATGCTCTGGTGCAGCCTCGTCAAGGCGATGTCCCAGCGTGTGTCGGAGCGCGCCATGCCGCGCGCGATCGTCTGCGTCTGCGCGACGCTGCCGATCGGCAGCGTCGCCGCGTTCGGCGGCGCCGCCGCGTTCGCGCCGTCCGGTTTCTGGCAGGGGACGTTCTACCGCGCCGCCGCCGCGCTCGGTCTCTCGGCCGCGCTCTGGTTCCGCTTCTACCGCTTCCCCGCGCCGCCGGACGGCGCGCCCGCCGCGCATGCCGCCGCGAAGTCGTATCCGCGCGCGACGCGCTTCGCCGCCGGGTCGGGCGGCGGGGCGGCCGGCCCCGGCTGGCGGTCCGTCGCGGCGCTCGTCGCGGCGACGGCGCTCGCCTGCGGTGCGTGCGGTTTCCTGCGCGACGGCCTTTCGACCTGGGCGCCCAAGGTCCTGCAGGACGGCTTCGGCCTGCCGGCGTCGATCTCCATCCTCTTGACGCTCGTGCTGCCGTTCGTGGGCCTCGCGGGTGCGTTCCTCAACAAGCGCTTCCACGAGCGCCAGCCGCTGGTCTCGGCCATGACGACGGTCTGTTTCGTCGCGGGGACGGCCTTCGCGGCGCTCGCGCTGCTGGGCGTCGCCCTGCCGTCGCTCGCGGTCGCCGTCGTCGCCTTCGCCGGCGTCTACCTCGCGATGGTCATGGTCACCAACGCGATCACGAGCATCTTCTGCCTGGCCTACCGCCGCCTGTTCGACGCGGCGCTCGCGGCCGGCATCGTGGACACGGTCTGCTACGTCGGCTCGTCCCTGGCGACATGGAGCCTCGGCCGCGCGTTCGACTCCGGCGGCGGCTGGACGCCCGTCTTCGCGATGCTCGCCGTCTCCGGCGTGGCGGGTCTGCTCTTCTCGCTCGCCGCGCTCCGCGTCGAGCGCCGCGTCGCGGCGGCGCGCTAGGAGCCCGGGTGGACCGGCCTGCCGCCCGACGCGCAGAGCGGGCACGCGGCCGGCTCCCAGGTGACGGGCTCCATCTTCAGCAGCGAGAAGTGCGGGATGTCGCCGAACGACGCCTTGCCGCCGCTGCGGTCCACGAGCGTGACGACCGCGAGGACGCGGCCGCCGAGGTTTTCGACGATGTCGATCGTCTCCTGCACGCGGCCGCCGCGCGTCACGACGTCCTCCGCGACGATGCACGGCTCGCCCGGCTCGACCGCGAAGCGGCGCATCACGAGCGCGCCGTCCTTCTTCTCGGCGAAGATGCACTTCTTGTCGAGCGCTCGGGCCACCTCGTGCCCGACGAGGATGCCGCCGAGCGCGGGCGAGACGACCGTCGTCGCCGCCGCCGCGAGCTCCGCGGGGACCTTCGCCGCCAGCTCCGCGCAGAGCTTCTCGGCCTTGCGCGGCCAGCGCAGCAGGTTCGCGCACTGGAAGAACTCGGGGCTGTGCAGCCCGGAGCGCAGCTCGAAGTGGCCGCGCAGCAGCGCGCCGGTTTCGGAAAGGACGGAAAGGACGTCTTGTTCGGTCATGGGAGGAATCTTTCGGTGGACGCGCCGCCCGCGGCGCAACGGGGGTGCATTCTCGCACAATTCGCTTGCCGTGTCCACCGGCAACGCCAGCAGATGACTTGCCGACGGGTCGGTTGACTTGCCGACTGGACCGGTTTTCCGCCTCAAGTCGCCGAGTCGTCCGGTCGCCAAGTCGCGAAGATGACTTGTCGACTTGCCGACTTGCCGACGGGACCGAGTTTCCGCCTCAAGTCGCCCGCTCGCCGCGATCCCTACGGCATCTCCACTCTCACGCGGAAGAACCGGTGCGTGGCGTTGGTCGGGCTCGTCCACCCGGTGTCGGACAGCTTCTCCTTGCCCTCCACGGTGTACACCCGCTCGTTCCTTGCCCCGCCCTCGTTCAAGTCGGGCGACCACTTCACGTCCGCTACGCCGCCGGTTATGTTGATCGTCGCGATGAACCGTTCATCCGCGTTAGTCGGGCACAACCCCGCCACGTAGCATTCCCAGACTTGGTTTGCGCCATTGGCGCCTTGGCCGTTCGCGACTGCTTCATAGTCGTTATTCCATCTCGCGAGCAAGTCGGGAAACCCGTTCAGCCAGATACGGGGAACCGGAACGGGTGTCGTTTCGGTGAAGCCGCCCGGGATAATTCCGTTCCAGTTCACCCGGTCGAGATATGCACAGTCGGACATCGTTCCTTCCTCGCCGGCGTTCCAGAATTCAAACCGGATTTCGTGCTCGCCGTCGCCTTTGACCTCCAGGGAGCATTCTGTCCAAGACGTCACTTCGTAGAGTCCGTCAACGAGTTCGCCGTCCAGGAAAACGTCAACGCCGGCGCTGCCCGCCATCGACAGCTTCCATGTCCAGGCAAGCGTCCCTGGTCCCGTGACGGTCGTTCGCAGTACGCTTGCATCGTCGCCCCGAACGCTGCCGCTCTTCGCGGCGTCCTCGCCATCCGAACTCTCGGATTCCTCGGGGAACCAGGCTGCCGGATCGTACGAGAGCCATTTGAGACCGTGTGTGTCAAGTGAACCGGCCAGCGTCAGCTCGCGTCCGCAAAGCGTGATCCGGCAACTGCGTCCGCACCAGAATGACAGGTTCTCCCCCGACGGGTCGAAAAGGACGCGATGGTAGGCGTTTGAACTTTCTAGATGTCCGGTTGTGTCCCAGGAAGCGGGCGACGCCATCGCCAGTTTGTCGCTGAGTGGAGCCATAATCGGAGGAGGTATCGGTGGGTCGTACCAGAAGTCGTAGATTCCGTATTTGTTTGACGTCTCCAAGTCTTCGACATGCATCGACCACGAAACGTACGGTGCGAGCGGAACAACGGATACGCTGTTCGCAGATTGTGTTCCAACCCAGCCGTTTGTGAAAGCGGCTCGGACGCAACCGTCGGTTTCGATTTCGATCCAAACGTCCCTGTGCCAGCACCAGTGCAACTGGGAGTTATTCGTAATCGCGAACGAAACATGGTTGCTTGAGCCGAATGCCGGAAGACTTCCTGTCCCTCCATACCACCCGGCACAGCGGAGCCGTTCCCTTGTTCCGACGATTTCCGCCTCGGCCGACGCCTCGATGGCGTCTCCCCACAGATTGGTGTGAACGCCGATTGCGGGTTCGCAATGGTCTGCTATGGACGAAACCGCGAGAGTCACATAGGGACGCCACACCACGTTGTCCAGACATGCCCGGTCCTCGCCCGCAGCCGAGGTTGTCCCTTTGGCATAGTTCCAGCGAACGGCATGCTCGCCTTCGCCGATTTCGATCGTTTCACCCGTCCACTCGGTCGTTCCGGTGATTCGTTTCCATTGCGTGCCATCCACGAGGACCTGCGCATCGTGGCCGCGGTTGTTGCATGACACGCGCCAGTCGAAATCGAGCCGCCCCGGCCCGGTCACGGCGATTTCCGTCCAGGAGTCGCTGCTTGGACCGATTTGACCGCTTCGGAGGAATCCGGACTCGTCGTTTTCGTCCGCGAAGTCGACGAACCATTCGGCGTCGCCGCCGTGCGTCCACTCGACCGGTTTGCCGCCGCCGCTCGCGGCTTCGGCGCGCGTCGTTCCCGTGAACTCGATCCGGACCGTCCGCGGTTTGTCCGCCGGGATTGAAATCGTCCGCGCGTCCGCATCTACCGAAACGCCATTCGTGTCACCCGCCATTGTCCATGCGAAACCGGTGTCCTTCGGTTTGAACGGAATCACGACCGTCGCGCCGAAATTCGTCCAGCATGGTTCGAAAGCGATGGATGCAAATCCGGTCGCCGAGCAGTCGATCCAGACATTTGTCGCCCAAGTCCAGACAATCGACGAGTCGACTTTAATCGTGAACGTCACGTTCGTGTCCGTTCCGGTTCCCGGGACGCTGCCCGTGCCGCGCCATCCGTTGCAGAATACATCCCATCCTTCTGCGTCCTCCGGTCCGGCAACGTTTGCCGATATTTCGTCACCCCAAGACCATTCCGTTGTCCCCGCTGGCGTCGCAGTTCCGTGCGCAGTGTCGACTGCAAGCGAGAGCTTGACCTCCTCGACCGTCACCGCGATGTTGCGCGGTCCGTCCGACGGAATAGTCAGCGTCGTTCCCGCGAGCGTCACGCCGTTCGTGTCGCCCGAAAGCGAAATCGTGTAGAGATGCGTAGTCGGCACAATTTTCGCCGTTTTCGTCAATCCGTTCTCAACCCATTGCGTGCCGAAGTCGCACGTTCCAAGCCCTGACATAGTCACGGCAATCTGGTTGTCTTTTCGCCAGTTCCAGGTTAGTGTCGAATCCACCTCGATTGTAAACGTCATATTCGTCGTCGCGCCACTCGCCGGAGCGCTGCCGGTGCCCGTCCATCCGGTGCAGACATATCTCACGCCATTGTCGGGAGCGTCGGTGGCAATGCTCGCGGAAACGGTATCGCCCCAAGACCATTCCGTTGTTCCGGTCGGCGATGCCGTTCCATGAGCCGTCTCGACCTCAAGCGCGAGTTTTACCTCCGAGACCGTCACCGCGATGTTCCGCGGTCCGTCCGATGGGATTGTCAGCGTCGTCCCCACGAGCGTCACGCCGTTCGTGTCTCCCGAAAGCGAAATTTGATAGAGATGCGTGTTAGGAACGATCTCCGCGGTTGCAGTCGTACCGTTTTCGATCCATTGAGTTCCAAAAGTGCATGAGGCGTCACCGGTGACGGAAACTACAAGTAGGTTGTCCGTTCTCCAATTCCACGTAATGGACGAATCTTCCAGAATCTTGAACATCACGTTTGTCGCCGTCCCGCTTGGCGGGACACTTCCTGTTCCGGTCCAACCCGTACAGACATGACGCATACCATTGGATGAACCTACCTCAGCAACGCAAGCCGAAACATCTGTGACTTCTTTGTAGGTCCTTTGCCCGACTTCCGGAGAGGGAATCCCAAAATTGGAAACAATGGTTAACTCAGGATTTGCATCAAAGAAATATACCGAACAGTCGGACGGAATGCCCAGCGAACTCGTAGCCCCGTAAAAACTCCGTGGCAGGTATAGTGTTTCTAGTCCGGAAATCGAAAACGCACCGAGACCGATGTTCGTTATGCTATTCGGGATCGTTGCGGTCTTTAGTGAAAAACAATATTGAAATGCGCCTTCCCCGATGTCTCCCACGTCATCAGGAATCGTGACCGACTTCAATCCGCGAAGCTGGTAAAACGCGTGGCTAGCAATGCTAGTTGTGCCCAAGTGGATGGTAACATTCGTGATGCTCTCATTCGGAAATCCGAAGACAGTGTGAAGAGCATAGTTTCCAGAAATGGAGACATCGCAAATGTTATCGCAGGCTCCAAACGCATCCTCCCCAATTTCCGTCACACTGTCGGGAATTGTGATCGAAGTTAGCCCGGAGCAACCGTAGAACGCATTCCATCCAATGCTTGTCACGCTGTCCGGAATCGTGACCGATGTTAGTCCGGAACAGCCTGAGAACACCGATCTTCCAATGCTCGTCACGCTATCGGGAATGACTAGGCTTGTGACTTCCTCGGCCTCCAAGAACAGATGGTGGGCGTAGTAGCAAGGATTATCTTCCTTGTAGTACCAATCAAATTTGCACCAGGTCTCCAAATCGGAAATATGGATCGCGTTTAGTCCGGAGCATCCGACAAACGAATACCGCCCGATTTTAGTCACACTGCTAGGAATCGAGACAGACGTTAAACTGGAACAAGCGTAAAAGGCATAGCCTTTGATTTCCGTCACGGGACAACCGCCAAGGAGTCCTGGGATAGAAATGTCGCCTGAAGTTGTTTTCGGGATGGACGTTGAAATTTGTTGTGAGTTTTCCCAGTGTCCGTAAAGCGCTGAACAACCATTGGATTTTGTATACTTCCATTCGATTCCGTTCACGGTTTCTGTATAGACTGTTTCTGCAGAGGTCGCAATGGGGCAAAGGGCGAATAGACTGACTGCCAAGCGAAAGAGATGTTTCATGACTTGGAATTGTTGCATGTTGAGGTTGAGTTGTTTCAGAATTCTGGGGTCCTTTGTTTGCCCAATTTTGGTTTGGTCCGATGCGAAGCGAAATTGCAATCTTGTTACGAGAGTAGTCCCAACCTTTCTTCAATCTCTGCTGTTCGACCATCATCTTTTAATTTCGGGTTTGCTAATACCAGCTTGCGGACAGTTTCTTGATAACGATGACGTAATGGACGGAGACCTTGTCTTGGAATTGTTCTTATCAAGAATTCAAGAACCGTTTCCGGGAATTCGGTAACTATGGACTCCTTCTCCATCCAATCAAAGTTCACTAGCATTGGACCAAACTGGTGTTTGACGATGTCAAATGTCTCCTTGAAATGTCGGGGCGCCAAAATGCAAAGCTTAAACAACCCTTCGGACAAACGGCGAATGATATCTTCCGGACGTTGATGTCTTGCGCAAGCAAATGCGTAGCCATCCGTTTGGCGGGAAGAAGGTGTCGGTGCGAAAATAGATGGAGGACGAGGAAAATGCCAGTAGTTTCGCAAGAATGGTTCAATGCTTCCTTTCCATTTGTCTTCAATCGTTCTGTCGGTTCGGTGCAACTCACCTTCCAAAACGCCGACAACCTCCAGAAGTCCGTTTTCAATGGGCAATCTTGAAATCGCTCCCCTCAATTCGGAATAAGACAACCTTTTCGTATTAGCCAGAGCGTACCGGGCAAGCAATCTGCTGTATCTTTTCTGTTTATCCCCTAGTCGCGCAAATCGCCGTGGGGTTGACGCATGAAGGAAATCAGTTCTGAATCGCCAGAGTTGGTCAACATCAACTTCTTCCCAATCAAGCAATTCCATCCAATGCACAGGAGTCGCGGAAGATATTTTCCGGATTGCTGCGCGTTTCACAATATGCAGAGGACGCCCAAGCGGACCGTCTCGACAGATTGTATAGCCGCTAATCTCCGCTACATCAAGGCATTGAGACTTCTTCCATCCGAATTCGGCTTCACACCTACATAGCATCTCGACGGCATCACGTGAAAGTCCAACGCCAGACTGTTCCAGTCGAACCAACCGGGCGAATAGTTGGAAACACTCCGGATTGTTCATCATATCGGCAGAGGACGCAATCAAACCTTTGGGCCCTGTTCGGATTGCGGCTTCCAAAGAATCAAGATCGCCAATCTTCAAGCGATTCGCTGTTTTCAAAAGTTTCCCTACTTCCCGTTGCGCCTCCGGATTCCATAAAAGACTGGATTCTGGATGCGTCAGCCACGAACACCACTCCGCTGGGGGGATGTGTTCCGTAACCGCCGCTCCGTACAGTGCCACACGACGGAAAAGAATAGAAGGGTGGTGAATCCAATGTCGAATATATCTAGATGCCGCATTGGGGTCTTTTCTAGACAATGCATTCCAGCATTCTCGCAGAAGAAACACGAGGATTTCCCATTCGCGGCAATGTTCGTTCTGTTCGTGCGAAGAAATTGATGGAATGCTTTGTTCTGCCCAATGGCACTGTAAATCGCCTCCAGCGAATTGCGAGAGTTTGAGGTAATCTTCTATGAGTCGTTCATACGTGGAAATCAAGGCGTCCGACACGAGATGGGGTAATTTGCAGAGTTCGGTCGAGTCGTCAAACACGCAGGAAAAGGACGGCCGCGAAGCTAGAACGACATCAAAATGAAGCGATGGTTCCGGTCGATCACCATCTGTGTTTCGAATTACCGGCATTTCGTTATGAAGCGGTCGGAAAACGAGTTTGGGCTCGAACAACCGTGCCAATTCCACTTGAACGGTCGTTAAATCTACCGGTTTTGCATCAGGTTCAAAAAGGTGAGAACAGTCAGAATCAAAGTCTTCGACAAGAATCATTTTGCCGGCAAGGAACATGCGTAAAACGGATGCCAATCTGGAATCGGACAACGTTCTTGCGCAATCTAGAAGTTCCAAACGAAAACGCCAATGGATCTGTGTGTTATGAGAAAAGAGCCAAGAGAAAAAATGTGGCGCTGCGACAAGTTTCCCAAGCCAACCAATGATATGAAAGGCGATGTGCGACACGTTTTCAAAACGATCGGAAAACAGTGTGGCTACCTGATCGCGAGTGCCATATTCGAAGTCGCTCTCAAATATCCGCAACCAACCCAATTGCGGCGGGGGAGAAATGGATGCGAACAATTCTGCGGGGATTCCAGAAGAATCTGATAGCGCATAGAGCAGTTTTTCGTCAAGGCCTTCCGAACGTGCAACATTGGGATCAAGTGGTGCGATCGTGTTAACAAGCTTGCACTTTCCGGAAAGACCCGAGCTGAATAAATCAGCCCAACCATGGAGTGTCTTGTGAAGCGAGCTGTGATCTGTCCCCTGAACACAATACCACAGGGGCGTTACTCCTTTTGAATGCCAGCTTGATTCTTCTTCTTCGCGTTTCTCGGGTTTCGTCCCGCAAAAGGCGAACATTTCGGAAACTGTATCGTCTCCGTTCTTGTTGGATGCTTGAAGCGATTCTGTCAGGTATCGAAGAATCGGATCGTTGAGGCTGTATCCAACGAAACAAACGGTGAATGACTTGAATAAGCTGGATACAAAGCTGGATGCCCATCCTTCCGACAGGTATGCCATTCCGAAATCGGCGCTAGTGGCGACGAGAATGGATCGTTTCGAGTCGTCCGGTGAGTCGGTTAGTAATCCATGTAGATAGACCAGTCCGTTCCATTGACTCGGTTTCGGAATGGGGAGAGCTGGAGGGATAAAGACTGAAGAGTCATACTTGAGATGTTCGTTCGCTTTCTCGAATAACCGATCCCAATTCGTTGTAACAAGCCGCAAATCGTACTGATGTGTATTCGGGTTTCTGTGTCGGCTCAATCGTAGTATGTCTGTATGTAAAGAAATGTCCGGATTGTTCTTTTGGCATTGATTGAAGACCTTCCAAATTGTTGGATTGAGGGCATGAGGTTCTGGATACTCCCTTTCCAGTAGACCGAGCGCCAAGTCGTACGATTGTGCAGCCAATGCAGCTTTTTGCTCTTCGGTCTTCGTCGGTGACAACTGCAAAAACACACGCTCCGTCAACTCGTCGAAGAGCGGAATCCCTGCATCTTTCGAGATCCCCGCGCCGCAAAAGAAGACAACCTCGCCATCCTGGTGCGCGCGCAACAGGGCGGGGGGAATGTCGGGGCCGTTTTCGACGAACTTCATGGGCGGGGGTTCCTCGGAGACCGCTCGCGGCAGACAGAAAGAAAAAGCACGTCTTTCCTTCGTGTTTCCATGCGAGGCTCTTGCAGGAGGCCTTTCCCGGATACACGCGGAAAGACGCGCCTTGTCGGGCTCGTCTTCGCCGCCGTTCGTCCGGGAATGTGAAAATCCTGCAAGATTTCGCATGGACGTCGTGCGCGATTACGCAAAAGTGGTCAGTGGGTTGATGGGTTCAGGAGGCGGATTTCTCCGGGGGTGGCATGGGCGCGGCGGGGTGCCGCGCGGACAAGGGGAATGTAGCACAAACGGCCGGCCGCGGCAAGCCGTTTTCGCGGCACCGCGAACGGGCGCGGGGGCGTTGCCCCGGGCGCGGGGGTTGTGCTAGAATGCGCGGCATGGACGACGCGACCCACGGCGCCGCCGGCTGGATCGAGATCCGCGGCGCGCGAACACACAACCTCCAGGACGTCTCGCTGCGCTTCCCGCGCGGCGAGATGACGGTCGTGACGGGCGTGTCCGGCTCCGGCAAGACGTCCCTCGCGTTCGACACAGTCTTCGCCGAGGGCCTGCGCCGCTACCTCGACAGCCTCCCGAACCACGCGCGCCAGTTCCTCGACCGCATGGAGCGGCCGGACGTCGATTTCGTCGGCGGCCTCGCGCCCGCGATCTCCATCGGCCGCTCGGCGTCCGCCCCCGGCCCGCGCTCCACGCTCGCCACGCTCGCCGACCTGCACGATTTCCTGCGCCTCCTGTTCGCCCACCTCGGCGTCGCGCACTGCCCGCGCTGCGGCCGGGCCATCCGCGCCGTCGCCCCCGGCGCGCTCGCCGAGGAGCTCCTGCGCGAGCCCGAGGGGACGAAGCTCTCGATCCTCTCGCCGATGCTGCGCCCGTCGGCGGACCGGCGGTCCGCCGACGGGCGCGAATGCCTCGAGGACGCCGAGAGGGCCGGGTTCGTCCGCGTGCGGATCGACGGCGAGGTGAAGGCGGTCGAGGACGTGTCGTCCGAGGAAGCCGCCCGCGCGCGGCAGATCGACGCCGTCGTCGACCGCGTGGTCGTCCGCGAGGGCGTCCGCGCGCGGCTCGCCGATTCGGTCGAGCTCGCGATGAAGCGCAGCGGCGGCGAGATCCGCCTGCTCGTGCAGCGCCCCGGCGAGGCGGAGCCGTCGCTCCGCAACGAGTCGGCGCGCCTGGCGTGCCCCGACTGCGACGTCGCGTTCGACCGGCTCTCGCCCGCGCACTTCTCGTTCAACTCGCACGCCGGCGCGTGCCCCCGCTGCGAGGGGCTCGGCGTCGACGCCGCCGGCCGCCGCTGCAAGGCGTGCGGCGGCGCGCGCCTGCGGCCCGAGTCCCTCGCGTGCCGCATCCCGTTCCCGGCGGAGCCCGGCGCCAACATCGCGGACCTGCTCGCGCTGCCGCTTTCGGGGCTCCGCGCGTGGGCCGCGGGCTACGCCGCCTCGCTGGGCGGGGCGGCCGCCCGCATCGCCAGGCCGATCCTCGCGGGGCTGCGCGAGCGGCTCGACTTCCTCGACGAGGCCGGGCTCGGCTACCTGCAGGCGGAGCGACCGGCCGCGACGCTCTCCGGCGGCGAGCTGCGCCGCGTGCGCCTCGCCTCCGCGCTCGGCCAGCGGCTGGGCGGCGCGCTCTACGTGCTGGACGAGCCGTCCGCCGGCCTGCACCCGCGTGACGCCGGCGCGCTCGTCGCGCTGCTGGGGCGCCTCAAGTCGCTCGGCAACACGCTGCTCGTCGTCGAGCACAACCCGGTCGTCGCGGCGGCCGCCGACTGGATCGTGGAGCTCGGCCCCGGCGCCGGGCGCGAAGGCGGGCGCGTGCTCTACAGCGGTCCGCCGCGCCCCGCGGAGGCCGCGCCCGCGCCGGGCGCGGCGCGGCGTCCGGCCGCGGCGGCGC
>CADBEF010000007.1 GCA_902793555.1 uncultured bacterium
GACGGCGCCGCGGACGCCGCCGGCGCCGCTTCGCGCCGGCTCGCCCCCGCCAACGCGCGCGCGATCCTCGCCGCCGTGCAGGCGGCGCGCTCCAAACCGCTCGACCGCTGGCTCTTCGCGCTCGGCATCCCCGGCATCGGCGAAACCGCCGCGCGCGACGCCGCGCGCCTCCACCGCGACCTGCGCGACCTGGCGGATTCGGACCTGCTCCGCCGCGCCGCGCGCCTCTACGAACTGGAAGAAGAACTTCCGAAGCACGCGCCCGGCTCTCGCGCCGTCCGCGCGCTCGACCTCTCCGAACGCGTCGCCGAAGCGGAGCTCTACGAAAAGATTTCCCGCGAACTCGAAACGCTCGGCGAATCGCTCGTCTTCGACGGCGTCGGCTCGAAGCTCAAGTCCGGCGGGCCCCTCGCGTACACGTGCGCGCTCAAGCCGGAAACGGTCCGCGCGCTGCGCGGCTGGCTCGCGTCGGACGACGGCCGCGCGTTTCTCGCCCGCATGGAAGAGCTCGGCATCGACCCGCCCGGCGGAAAAAAGGACGCCGCTCCGGCGCCCGCCCCCGCCGAGGGAGACCCCTTCGCGGGGCGGACCGTCGTCGTGACCGGCACGTTCCACGACCTCAAGCGGCGCGATCTGGAGAAGGCGCTCGCGGACCGCGGCGCGAAGGTGACCGGCTCCGTCTCGGGCGCGACGCATCTGCTCGTCGTCGGCGCCAACCCCGGCGCGGACAAGACCGCCGCCGCCGCGCGTTTCGGCACGCCGAAGATGGACGAAGCGGCGCTGCGCGAAGCGCTCGGCCTCCCGCCCGCCGTCGAGCAGATGGCCCTTTTCTAGCGCGTGCGCGCGAAAGGCGATTGACGCGCGGCGGGGATTCCGCTATGATTCGGCCCACTTCCGGCGCAACCGCGCCGGCAAACAAGCTACGAGGAACGTTTCCATGCCGTACACCGCCTCCGACCTGCGCAAGGGTCTCAAGATCATGTTCGAGGGGCAGCCCTACAACATCACCGAATACACCTTCACGAAGCCCGGCAAGGGCCAGTCGATCTACACGTGCCGCCTCAAGCACATGCTCACGGGCAACACGTTCGTGAAGAACTTCCGCGAAAACGACACGTTCGACGCGCCGGACCTGGAAGAGAAGACCGTCAACTATTCGTACCCCGACGGCGACAACTTCGTGTTCCTCGACGCGGACAGCGAGCAGATCTTCGTCGGACCGGACGTGATCGGCGAAAAGAAGTACTTCCTCGACGACGACATGGAGTGCCGCCTGCTCTTCCTCGACGGCAACCCCGTCGACATCACGCTCCCGACGTGGATCGAACGCACGGTCACGAGCTGCGGCGCCGGCGCCAAGGGCAACACGGCCGCCGGCAACGCCGTCAAGGACGCCGAAGTCGAAGGCGGCTACACGCTCAAGGTCCCGCTGTTCGTCGAAGAGGGCGACCTGATCCGCATCGACACGCGCACCGGCGAATACGCCGACCGCGTCAAGCGCTAGGCGCCGCGATGCCTGCGCCGAGCGGACTCAACCCGGCGCGCCCGCGCCCGTGGTGGAAGGCGGCGGCCCTCGCGGCCGCCGCCCTCCTGCCCGCCGCCGCGGCCGCGCTCGGTCCCCACGAGGTGGCGCTCGTCGTGAACGACGCCTCGATGGATTCCATTCTCCTGGCGCAGACCTACGCCCGCGTCCGCGCGATTCCCGACTGCAACGTCGTCCGCGTTTCCGTGCCCCCGGCGGCGGACGGCTCGGTCCCCGTCGCGATGACGCGCGCGGAGTTCGAAACGCGCGTGTTCCGTCCCGTGCAGGCCGCCCTGGACGAACGGGGTCTCGGCCCGCAGATCCTCGCGTGGGTCTACTCGTGCGGGTTCCCCGTCCGCGTCGCCGCGACGGAGGCGGGTCTCGCGGATCCCGGCACGAAGGACCTCTCCATCGCGGGCGCGACGTTCGTCCGCTGCGCCTGGCCCTCCGACGACGCCGTCGAACGCGGCCGCTGGGTTTCCCCGCTCTTCGCCGGTCCGGACGAACCGGACGGGGAGCCGACGCGCGCGCTGTCCCTGGACCAGCTCCGCAACAACCTGCTCGACGGCATGCCCCTGCCGGCCGCGATGCTCGCGTGGGTCGGACCGCGCGGGCTCACGCTCGACCAGGCCATCGAAATCGCGGAACGCTCCGGGGAAGCCGACTGCGCCGCCCCGAAGGGGACCGTCTGGTTCGCCAAGTCGGACGACGTGCGCTCCCGCTGCCGCGACTGGCAGTTCGACGGCGCGGCCGCCGCGGTGGACGCGCACGAAGACGCCCGCGCCGTGATCGCCACCAACACGCCGACCGCCTCCGCCGGCGCGCTGCTCGGCTGCATGGCCGGCGCGGCGGACGTCCGGATCCCGAAACGGTTCGCCGCCGGCACCTTCGCCGAACACCTCACCAGCTTCGCGGCGGCGTTCGACCGCCCGACGCAGACCAAGGCGGTCAAATGGCTCCGCGGCGGCGCGGGCTTCACGTCCGGCACCGTCGCCGAACCCTACGCGCTCTGGCAGAAGTTCCCCAACGCCTGGATCTTCCCGCGCCTGCTGGACGGCCTCACCGAAATCGAAGCCTGGTACCAGAGCGTCCGCTGCCCGCTGCAGCAGCTCCCCCTCGGCGACCCGCTCGCCAAGCCGTGGGCGCCGCTGCTCGAGCCGGTCGTCGAAGGCCCCTCCGACGAAGCGCCGGTCTCCGGCCGCGTCGAATTCAGCGCGTCCCTTCCCGGAAAATACGCCCGCAAGCCGCCGCTCTTCACCTGGCTCGTCGACGGCAAGGCCGCCGGCACGGGGCGGACGTTCCTGTGGGACACGACGCGCTGGGAGGACGGCCCCCACGCCGTCCGCGCCGTCGTCCGCGAAACGCGCGACGGCATCCGCCACCAGGGCTTCTACGAAATGGCCTTCTACGTCGAAAACGGAGGCGTCCGGTGAACAAACGGGCCCTCGCGGCCGTTTCGCTGGCCGCCGGCGCCGCCCTCGCGGCCGCCGCGTTCGCGATCGCCGCCGCGTTTTCGCCCGTCCGTCCCGCCGACCTGGCCGTCGCGACGGACGACGCGGTCCGCGCGGAACTCCGGCGCGCGCGCCGCAGCCTCGAAGACGGCCGGCCCGGCGACGCCGAGGCCGTCTACCGGAACCTCGTGGCCGCCCGCCCGCTCGACGCCGAAGCGCGCATGCTGCTCGGCATCCACCTGCAGGACCTGTCCAAGGACCCGTTCGCCGCGATCGCGCAGTTCAACGACTTCCTCCGCCTCGCGCCGGACAGCGAAAAGGCCGACATGGTCCGCGAGCGCATCCACGCCTGCGAAATCGAGATCGCGCGGCGCTTCCACGCGGACGACGCCGCGGCCGGCGGCGACGCGGCCGGCGACCGGAACGATCCCCAGAACGACGAGAGGGTCGGCGACCTCGAGAGCGCCCTCGCTTCCGCCCGGGCCGAATCCACCGCCCTTCGCGAGGAGCTGGAAAGCGTCCGCGCCGAACGCGACCGGCTCGAACGCGACAACGCGGCCAAGCAGAACCAGATCGACGCGCTCAAGGGAAAAGGGGTTTCCTCCCGCGCCCCGCGCGACGACCTGACCGCCCGTTTCGACCGCCTCTCCGAAGAGGCCGGCGACCTGCCTTTCTCCGGAGCGCCGTCCGCGACGCCGTCCTCCCCGGCGCGGCCCGACGACCCCGTCCGCATCGCCGACTACATGACCTACGAAGTCAAGCGCGGCGACACGCTCTGGAAAATCGCCCAGAAGGCCTACCACGACGGCTCGCGCACGGCCGAAATCAAGGCGGCCAACCCCGGCCTCGTCGGCGCGGACGGAACCGTCCGCGAAGGCACCATTCTCAAAATCCCCCGCTGACCGCCGGATCCGCCGGCGGCCGGCAACATCCCTCCGGAGACCGTCCATCCATGCAGCGTCCCGTTTCCGTTTCCACCAGCTGCGTCCCGAATCCGGACGCCGCGCTGTTCGATTCGTTCGCCCGCGCGGGCGTCGCCTGCGCCGAAATTTCCCTGCCCGGCCGCAACTACGCGTCTTTCCCCTACGCCGAGTGCGTGCGTTGGGCGCGCGACGCCGGCGTCGCGATCCGCTCGTTCCACCTGCCGTTCTACACGGACGAAACGGTCGATCCCGCGTCGCTCGACCCCGCGGTGCGCCGCCGCACCGCGGAAATCCACGCGCACTACGTGGCGGTCGCCGCGGACATGGGCGCGCGCTTCGCGGTCGTCCACGCCTGTCTCGAACCCGTGGCGGACGCCGACCGCGCCGAACGCCTCGCCCGCGCAAAGGAGTCGATGGCCGCGCTCGCCGAAACCGGCGCCAAGGCGGGCCTGACGGTCTGCGTCGAGAACCTCCCCCGCTCCTGCCTCGGAAACACGTCCGCGGAGCTCGCGGAAATCGTCGCCGCCGACCCGCGCCTGCGCGTCTGCTTCGACACGAACCACCTGCTGCTCGAATCGCACGCGGACTTCCTCGCGCGGGTCGGCTCGCTCGTCGCCACGACGCACGTCTCGGACTACGATTTCGTCAACGAGCGCCACTGGCTCCCGGGCGAGGGCAAGATCGACTGGCGGGCCCTCGCGGACGGTCTCGACGCCATCGGCTACGCGGACGCGTTCAACTACGAACTCGATTTCCGCGGAAATCCCAAGACCGTCGCGCGCGACCGCGACCTCACGGCGGCGGACATCGTCCTCAACGCCCGCGAAATCGAGGCGCGCGCGCCGCTCACGGTCCACGGCGCGGGCGGGCTGCCCGACCTGCCGCTCTGGCCGTAGCCGCGGCGCCGGCTACCAGCGCCCGAGAACCGCCTTGGCGAGGCGCTGGCCGATTTCGCGGTACTGCCGCGGGGCGAGCGACGCATTGCGGATGCGGCCGAACGGGACGCGGACCGAAAGGCGCGGCACGTCCAGCGCCGGGAAGTTTTCCTCCGGCGCGGGCTCCGGCGCGGCGAAAGAGTCCGCGTCCGCCCAGTCCGGCGCGAGCGCCTGCGCGAAAAGGTTGACCCACGCGCGGGCCGATTTCTCCGCGGCCGGATCCGCGCACGGCGCGGCGGCGGCGCGCACGGTTCCGCCGGGCGGGGCGGCGTCCAGGTCGAGGTACAGCTCCGGGCGCGCACCGGCGGCGCAGCGCGCGAAGTCCGCGGCGAGCAACGCGCGCAGGCGCGGCGTCTTGGCCGGATCGGGACCGGACGCCCCGCGCTCCGCGCCGGTCGGGTCGGCGAACGGCGCGGCCCAGACGCGCCACTTGGCGCTCTTCGCGCGCGAGAACGCCTCGAGCATGCCGTCGAGGACCCACGAAGCGGGCGCGGCGGCTGGATCGCGGCGCGCGGCGACGTAGAGCGCGCGCGGCGACGGAGACGGCGGCTGGCCGGACGAGAGGCGGCGCAGGAGCGCGCCCCCGGCGAGGAGACCGGCCGCGGTTTCGGTCCAGAAACCGTTTGAGCGGCGGACCGTCGCCGCCAGGTCCTCCGGGCCGTAGGGGACGTCCAGCGCGACGTCGACCGAACCGTCGCGCGCGGGCCAGGGCAGCTCCCAGACGAGCGCCGGGACGTCGGCCGGCGTTTTCGCCGGGACGGCCGCGGCCGGACGCGCGCGGAGCCAGTTGCTCCCCTTCTCGCGGTAGACGGGGCGCAGCTGCGCGGCGGCCGCCGCGTCGAGACCGGACAGCGAATCCGCGAACGCGAGCTTCACGCGCAACGCGGCCGGCGGCGGCGACGGCGGTTGCGGATCGACGACGCGGAACTGGAACCACAGCGCCTCCGCGCCCGGACGCGGCTCGGGCGCGAACACGACCTCGTGCGCGCGGTCGTCCGCGGACAGGACGGCGGCGTTGGCGCCGGGAAAGCGGTTGAGGACGCGGAGTGCCACGGAAAACGGCTACAGTTGCGACTGGAGTTTCGCGTCGGCCGCGACGACCTTGTCGTGCAGCTTTTGCTTGCGGGCGCGGAGGCGCTCCTTGAGCGCCGGGTCGGAGAGCGCGAGGATTTCCGCGGCGAGGATCGCGGCGTTGGCCGGGCCGGCCGACGAGAGCGCGACGGTCGCGACCGGGATGCCGGACGGCATCTGGACGGTGGCGAGCAGCGCCTCGAGCCCGCCGAGCGAACCGCCCGGAACGGGGATGCCGATCACCGGGAGCGTCGTTCCCGCGGCGAGGACGCCCGCCAGGTGCGCCGCGCCGCCGGCGGCGGCGAGGATCACCTTGAGGCCGCGGTCCTCGGCGGTCGCGGAATAGACATGCGCCAAGTCGGGCGTGCGGTGCGCGGACATCACGCGCACTTCGTGCGGGATGCCGAGCTCGGCGAGCGTTTCGTGGGCCTTGGAGACGAGGGGCCAGTCGGAGTCGGACCCCATGACGAGTCCGACGGCGGGCGCGGGGGATGCGGATTTCTTTTTCATGTCAGGATGCGGCCGGAAGGGGCCGCCAGCGGGTGGTCGCGAGGACGTGGTCCCGGCCGGCGGGGTCGGAAACGCGGTGCAGGAAGGTCGGGGAACCGTCCGGCGCGGCGGGACCGGGCAGCGAACGCGAGACGACGAAATCGCCGCGGAGCGTTTCGGAGCGGAAGACGATCTCCATTTCGACGAGACGGTGCGCGGCCGCGAACGCCGGAGGGACGCTTTCGAGCATCCACTCGGCGTAGTGGACGTTGTTCACGTGGCCGTTCATGTCGATGTGCATGTCGGCGGCGCGGTAGCGTTCGCCGGGCATCTCGGGCGCGTCCGCCGGCCAGCGCAGGCGCGTGAACGGGTCGCCGGGGCCGAAAACCGGCTCGCGGTCGTACGACTTCTCCCCGATGGAGGCCGGCACGCGGACGGCCTTGCGGGCGACCGGGTCGATGACCATCCAACGGGACGTCGCGACGCCGTAGGGAGCTCCGCCGCCGGCGCGGCCGACGACGAAATCGCGGTTGGCGGACAGCGCGCGCACGCCGTAGGGGAACGTGTCCACGGCGACGTCGTCGCGCCAGCGAGGAACCTCGTCGAGCCGGACGCGCAGCTGCGCGAGCACCCAAGCGCCGACCGCGCCGGTCGTTTCGTCGATGACGGGGGCGTCGAACCCGAGTTCGCGCGCGTGGTCGGCGGCGGTCTCCTGCAGGTAGTCGAGAAGGCGCGGCAGGCGCAGCGTGCCGTCCGGCGCGCACTCGCACGAGCGGACGCGGTAGATGTCGACATGTGGTTTCATCGATCGGGACGGCATGCTACCAAAATGCCGCCGAAAAGGAAAGCGCCGCCGCCCGCCGGACTCGGAAAAAGGGACGGGCGGCGGCGCGATCGCGCCGCCGCCCGTCCGTCCGGATGGAAGCCGGGAACTATTCCTCCGCGGGGGCGGGGGATTCGTCCGGGTCGTTCGGGGCGATCTGGGCGAAGGTCGTGCGGCGCACGGTCTCGGCCTCGGTCGGGGGCATGTCCTCCTCGGCGACGGGGTCGACGAGCGGGACGACCTTGAGGCAGCGGTTCATCGGGAAGCCCGTGCCGGCCGGGATGAGGTGGCCGATGATCACGTTCTCCTTGAACCCGCGCAGGTTGTCCTTGCGGGCCTGCGTGGCGCTCTCGGTCAGGACGCGCGTGGTGTCCTGGAAGGACGCCGCCGAGATGAACGAGTCGGTCTCGAGCGCGGCCTTGGTGATGCCCAGCAGCACCGGGGTCGCCTCGGCCGGGCGCTTGCCTTCGGCCATGGCTTCCTCGTTCTTGCGCATGAACTCCTCGTGCGAGACCTGCTCGCCCCAGAGGAAGTCCGTGTCGCCGGGGTTCACGACCTTGACCTTGCGCAGCATCTGCCGCACGATGATCTCGATGTGCTTGTCGTTGATTTCGACGCCCTGCAGCCGGTAGACGCTCTGCACCTCGCTCACGAGGTAGCGCTGCAGCTCGTCGCGGCCGGAGACCTCGAGGATCTCCTGGGGCGAGAGGTCGCCGTCCGTCAGCGGCTGGCCCTTGCGGACGCGGTCGCCCGGGTAGACGATGACGTGCTTGCCCATCGGGATGTAGTGCCGCTCCTCGGTGTCCGTGCTTTCGTCCTTGACGACGATGACGCGCTTGCCGCGCTCGTTGTCCGCGAAACCGACGACGCCTTCGATCTTGGAGATTTCGGCGACTTCCTTGGGCTGGCGGGCTTCGAAGAGTTCGGTCACGCGCGGCAGGCCGCCCGTGATGTCGCGCGTCTTGCTCTCCTTGCGCGTGGTCCTCGCGAGCACCTGGCCGGGCGTGACGGCGTCGCCGTCCTTGACGGTGACGACGGCGCCCGTCGGGATCGCGTAGTAGCCGAGGCCCTTGCCCGTTTCCGCGTCGATGACGATGATCTGCGGGTGGAGGTTTTCCTTGGTTTCGATCGCGACGAGCTGGGCGGCGCCGGACTTGGCGTCGACCTGGCGCTCGACGGAGACGCCTTCGACGAAGTCGTTGAACTTGACGCGGCCGGGATACTCCGTGAGGATCGGCGTGGAGTAGCCGTCCCATTCGGCGAGCTTGAACTTGGCCTTGACCTTGTCGCCCGCGCCGGCGTGGACGACGGCGCCGAGCGGCGGCGAGAACTTCTCCAGGACGTTGTCGTCCGCGGCGGGACGGGCGGGATCCTTGACGATGGCAACCGTGGTGCCCTGGTTGAGGACGACGGTGTCGCCCTTGGCGTTGCGGACGGCGCGCATGTCGTCGGAGAACCACACGTAGCCGGCCTCGCGCGTGACGTGCTCGGTCGAGGTGATCGTGGTCGAAGCGGTGCCGCCGACGTGGAACGTCCGCATCGTGAGCTGCGTGCCGGGCTCGCCGATGGACTGCGCGGCGACGATGCCGACCGCGGTGCCGATCTGGACGGGCTTGCCGGTCGAGAGGTCGCGGCCGTAGCACTTGGCGCACATGCCGTGCTCGCTCTGGCAGGTGAGGCCGGAGCGGATCCACACGCTCGGGAGGTTGAGCGGCGCGATGCGCTTGCAGGCCTTCTCGTCGAACTCCTCGTTGGCGTAGACGAGCACCTCGCCCGTGGCGGGGTCCACGATGTCGTTGAGGGACGTGCGGCCGAGGACGCGCTGCGCGATCGGGGTGACGACCTTGTCGCCGTCCATGATCGGCTTCATCTCGATGCCGTTCGGGGTGCCGCAGTCCTCTTCGGTGATGATGACGTCCTGCGACACGTCGACGAGCTTGCGCGTGAGGTAGCCGGCGTCCGCCGTCTTGAGCGCGGTGTCCGCCAGGCCCTTGCGGGAGCCGTGGGTGGAGATGAAGTACTCGAGGATGGAGAGGCCTTCGCGGAAGTTCGACTTGATCGGCGTCTCGATGATGTTGCCGGACGGGTCGGCCATGCAGCCGCGCATGCCGGCGAGCTGGCGGATCTGCTGCTTGGAGCCGCGGGCCTTCGAGTCGACCATCATGAAGACGGGGTTGATCTCGAGGTTCTTCGTCTCCGGCGTCCAGCCGTTCTCGTCGATCGCCTTGTACATGACGCCGACGAGCTTCTCGGACGTCTCCGACCAGACGTCGACGACCTTGTTGTGGCGTTCGGCGTCGGTGATGACGCCCTTGTTGTACTGGCCGCGGATTTCGTCGACGCGCTTCTGGGCGTTGTCGATGATCTCCTGCTTGGCCGGCGGGATGATCATGTCCACCAGGTCGATCGAGGCGCCGGCGAGCGTGGCCTGGGCGTAGCCGAGGTCCTTGAGGTCGTCGAGCATCTTGACGGTGGCTTCGTGGCCCGCGACGTCGTGGCATTCGGCGATGAGCTTGCCGAGCAGGCTCTTCTCGACCTTCTGGTTGACGAAACCGAGCGGCTCCTTGCCTTCCTCGGAGGAGGGCTCGGTGCGCGGCCAGATCTCGTTGAAGAAGACGCGGCCGACGGTGGTCTCGATGACCTTGTCCTTCTCGTTGCCGTGCTTGGTCTTCACGCCGAAGTCGGGGTTGCGCAGGCGGATGCGGCTGTGCATGCCGAGCGCCTTGTCGTCGTAGGCGAAGTGCACTTCGTCGAAATCGCAGAAGAGCGGGAGCTTCTCGAAGGGCGGATCGGCCGGGAGGCCGTGTTCGCGGCGCATGCGGTCGCACTGGTCTTCGGCCGTGACGTAGTAGACGCCGAGCGCGACGTCCTGCGTCGGGGTCTTGATCGACTTGCCGGACGCCGGCGAGAAGATCGCGTTGGCGGAGAGCATCAGCAGGCGCGACTCCATCTGGGCCTCGATCGAGAGCGGCAGGTGGACGGCCATCTGGTCGCCGTCGAAGTCGGCGTTGAACGGCGTGCAGCAGAGCGGGTGCAGCTTGATCGCCTCGCCCTCGACGAGCACCGGCTCGAAGCTCTGGATCGAGAGGCGGTGCAGCGTGGGCGCGCGGTTGAGCATGACGGTCTTGCCGCTCGTGACCTCCTCCAGCACGTCCCAGACGCGCGGATCCTGGCGTTCGATGAACTTCTTGGCGGCGCGGACGGTGTGGGCGAGGTTCTTCTCCTTGAGGCGGCGGATGATGAACGGCTCGAACAGGACGAGCGCCATCTTCTTGGGGAGGCCGCACTGCCAGAGCTTGAGCTCGGGGCCGCAGATGATGACGGAGCGGCCGGAGTAGTCGACGCGCTTGCCGAGCAGGTTCTGGCGGAAGCGGCCGGTCTTGCCCTTGAGCATGTCGGAGAGCGACTTGAGGGCGCGCCCGCCGGCGCCGGTGACGGCGCGGCCGCGGCGGCCGTTGTCGAACACCGCGTCGACGGCCTCCTGGAGCATGCGCTTCTCGTTGCGGATGATGACGTCCGGCGTCTTGAGCTGCTGCAGGTTGCGGAGGCGGTTGTTGCGGTTGATGACGCGGCGGTAGAGGTCGTTCAGGTCGCTCGTCGCGAAACGGCCGCCCTCGAGCTGGACGAGCGGGCGCAGGTCCGGCGGGATGACGGGCATCACGGTGAGGATCATGTCCTCCGGGCGCGTGCCGGAGAGGCGGAAGCCCTCGCAGACCTTGAGGCGCTTGGTCATCTTCTTGCCGGTCTGCTTGGAGCGGGTGTTCTCGATCTGCTCCTCGAGGTCGGCGCGGAGCTCGTCCAGGTTGATCCGGGAGAGGCGCTTCTGCACGCCCGCGGCGCCCATCTGCGCCTCGAACGCGTCGCCGTACTGGCTGTAGTAGTCGTTGTACTCCTCTTCGGAGAGGACCTGGTTGGGCTTGAGCGGGGTGTCGCCCGGCTCGACCACGAGGTAGTCCTCGTAGTAGAGGACGCGCTCGAGGGCGCCGGCCGTCATGTCGAGCATGAGGCCGATGCGCGAGGGCGCGCACTTGAGGAACCAGATGTGGCTGACGGGGACCGCCAGTTCGATGTGGCCCATGCGCTCGCGGCGGACGCGCGCGACGGTCACTTCGACGCCGCAGCGGTCGCAGGTGATGCCCTTGTGCTTGATGCGCTTGTACTTGCCGCAGGCGCATTCCCAGTCGTGGGTCGGCCCGAAGATCTTTTCGCAGAACAGGCCGTCCCGCTCGGGGCGGTACGTGCGGTAGTTGATCGTCTCGGGGTTCTTCACCTCGCCGTGGCTCCAGGAGCGGATGGTTTCGGGCGAGGCGAGGGTGATGCAGACGTCGTCGTACTGGTCGACGCTGCCGCCCTCGTCGAAGAGGTCCTTCATGGCGTACGGATTCATGTTCGTGTCTCCTGAAGTCGGTTAGCGGATGGCGGTCTTGCGGGCGTCCTCGGCCTTTTCGAGGCGCATGTCGAGGCAGAGACCCTTCAGTTCGCTGATGAGAACCTTGAAGGTCTCGGGCATGCCCGCGTTGAGCGCGTTCTGGCCCTTGACGATCGATTCGTAGATGCGCGTGCGCCCGGCGACGTCGTCGGACTTCACGGTGAGCATCTCCTGCAGCGCGTAGGCCACGCCGTAGGCCTCGAGCGCCCACACCTCCATTTCGCCCATGCGCTGGCCGCCGGCCTGCGCCTTGCCGCCGAGCGGCTGCTGGGTGACGAGCGAGTAGGGCCCGACGGCGCGGGCGTGGATCTTGTCCGTGACGAGGTGGTGGAGCTTGAGCATGTAGGTCACGCCCACCATGACGCGCTGGTCGAAGGGCTCGCCCGTGCGGCCGTCGAAGAGCACGGACTTGCCGTCCTCCTTGATCCACTCGTAGTCCTTCTGCAGGCCAGCTTCGTGGAGCATGTGGCGGATCGTCTCCTCGTAGGGCTCTCGCGCCTTGCGGGTGAAGTCGGCGGCCTTGTCCGCGGATTCCTCGCGGATGCCGTCGAACACCGGGGTGCCGGCGTGCTTGCCCAGGGCGCGGCACGCGGCGCCGAGGTGCGTCTCGAACACCTGCCCGAGGTTCATGCGGGAGGGCACGCCCATCGGGTTGAGGATGATGTCCATCGGCTGGCCGTTCGGCAGGAAGGGCATGTCCGCGTCCGGCAGGATGCGGGCGACGACGCCCTTGTTGCCGTGGCGGCCGGAGAGCTTGTCGCCCACGGAGAGGTTCTTCTTCTCGGCCAGGTACACCTTGACGGAGCGGACGACCTCGGCGGCGGCCTCGGGGCCGCCTTCGAGTTCGGCCGTTTCGGCGGCGCGCTTGGCTTCCAGCGCCGCGAACTTGGGCTCGAACGAGCCGAAGATCTCCTTGAGGCCGTCGTCCACGGGGCCGGGCTCGGCGGACGCGTCCTTGCGGCCCTTGGCGAGCGCGACGAGGATCGCCTTCGTGATCTTCTTGTTGGCGGGGACCATCACGTCGCCGGTGGAGGCGTTCACGACGGGCGTCGCGATCTTTTCGCCGAGGAACTTGCGCGAGAGCGTGTCGGTGAGCTCGCCCATGAGTTCCTTGAGGCCCTTTTCGTAGCGCTTCTTGATGTCCGCTTCGGTGAGGGGCTTCTTGCGGGAACCGCCCGCGTCGATCGCCGCGGTCGCCGCGGAGGCCGTGCGCCGCTGCGTCGGGCGGGCGTCCTCCGGGTTGTTGATCTTCACGTCCATCACGATGCCGTAGGTGCCGGGCTGCACCTTGAGCGACGTGTCGCGCACTTCGGCGGCCTTTTCGCCGAAGATCGCGCGCAGGAGCTTCTCCTCCGGCATGAGCTCGGTCTCGCTCTTCGGCGTGACCTTGCCCACGAGGATGTCGCCGGGCTTCACTTCGGCGCCGACGCGGATCACGCCGCGCGCGTCGAGGTTGCGCAACGCGTCCTCGCCCACGTTCGGGATGTCGCGCGTGATTTCCTCGTCGCCGAGCTTCGTCGTGCGCGCCGTGCACTCGAACTCGAGGATGTGCACCGAGGTGAACACGTCGTCGCGCACGATGCGCTGCGAGACGAGGATGGCGTCCTCGAAGTTGTAGCCGCACCACGGCATGTAGGCCACGAGCAGGTTCTTGCCGAGCGAAAGCTCGCCCTGGTCGGTGGCGGGGCCGTCCGCGAGGACGTCGCCCTTGACGACCTTCTGGCCCTTCTCGACGATCGGCCACTGGTTGAAGCAGGTGCCGGCGTTCGTGCGGCGGAACTTCTGCAGGTCGTAGCGCCGGTACTTGGACTTGGGCGTCTTGCTCGTGGGCTTGGTTCCGTCGGAGGACACGGTCACGTGCGTCGCGTCCACTTCGGCGACGATGCCGGGTTCGCCTTCTTCGCCGAGGCCGTCGAAGACGACGATCACGCGCGAGTCGCGCGCGGCGGTGCCTTCCAGGCCGGTCGCCACGTACGGGCGCTCGGTCCGGAGCAGCGGGACGGCCTGGCGCATCATGTTGGCGCCCATGAGCGCGCGGTTCGCGTCGTCGTGCTCCAGGAACGGGATGAGGCCGGCGGCGATCGAAATCACCTGCATCGGGCTCACGTCCATGAACTGCGCCTTGGCGCAGGGCATTTCCTGGAATTCGGCCTTGTAGCGGACGCGGATGCTCGGGTTGACGAAACGGAGCTTGCCGTTTTCCTTCTTGAGCGGGGCGTTGGCCTGCGCGATGACGTACTGCTCCTCCTCGTCGGCGGACATGTAGACCACCTCGTCCGTCACGTAGGGGACGCCGGCCTTGTCGAGCGCGACGCGGCGGTAGGGCGTCTCCACGAAACCGTATTCGTTGAGGTGCGCGTAGATGCCGAGCGACGAGATGAGGCCGATGTTCGGGCCTTCGGGCGTCTCGATCGGGCAGATGCGGCCGTAGTGCGAGGGGTGCACGTCGCGGACCTCGAAGCCCGCGCGGTCGCGCGAGAGGCCGCCGGGGCCGAGGGCCGAGAGGCGGCGCTTGTGCGCGAGGGCCGAGAGCGGGTTCGTCTGGTCCATGAACTGCGAGAGCTGGCTGCGCGCGAAGAAGTCCGCGACGACGGCGCCGAACGTCTTGCTGTTCACGAGGCGCGTCGGGCGCAGCTGCTCGCTCTCGCCCTCCTGGTTCTGGGAGGCCGCCAGCGACATGCGCTCGTGGATCACGCGCTCGGTGCGCGACAGGCCGGTGCGGCACTGGTTCTCGAGCAGCTCGCCCGCGGTGCGGATGCGGCGCGAGCCGAGGTGGTCGATGTCGTCGATCGGGATCTGCGTCGCGAGGCGGGCCTGCGGGCGCGGGTCGGTCTTGGAGGGCTTGCGCTGCGTGCTCACCGCGGCGAGCATGCGGAGCGCCTTGATGAAGTCCGTGTTGTCGAGGACGCGCAGGTCGCCGGGGACCTCCGCCTCGCCGCGGCTTTCGTCGCGGAAGTCGCGCAGCTTCTGGTTGATCTTGTAGCGGCCGACCTTCCCGAGGTCGTAGCGGCGCGGGTCGAAGAAGAGGCGCTTCACGAGCTGCGAAGCGTTGGACGCCGTGATCGGATCGCCCGGACGCAGCTTGTGGTAGAGGTCCTTGAGGGCCTCTTCCTCGTTGACGGTCGTGTCCGCGCGCAGCGTGTACAGAAGCGCGCCTTCGTCCCACTCCACGTCGAGCATCTCGACCGTCTTGTAGCCGGCGAGCGCGAGCTGGCGCAGGGCCGGCGGCGTGGCGAAATCGTAGCGGTGGGCCAGCAGCGCGCCGGTCTTCGCGTCGCGGACGTCTTCGGGGAAAACGAGGTTCGCGAGCTTCTCCGCCTTCTTCTCCTTGGTGGAGACCGTGCGGTAGACGTAGAAGTTCTGCAGGATGTCGCGGTCGCTCGAGTAGCCGAGGCAGCGCAGGAACGTCGACGCCAGGAACTTGCGGCGCTTGCGGCGCCGGTCCATGATGACCCAGATCTGGCGGTTCGTGTCGAACTGGAATTCGATCCAGGAGCCGCGGTCCGGGATGATGCGGACGGAGTGCAGCGGCGTGCCGTTCGCGTGGATCTGGCGCTCCGTGCAGATGCCGGGGGAGCGGTGCAGCTGCGAGACGATCACGCGCTCGGCGCCGTTGATCACGAACGAGCCGTTTTCGCGCATGAGCGGGATCTCGCCCATGTAGACCGTCTCCTCCGTGTAGCTCTCGCCGTTCTTCAGGCGGAACGTCACGTTGAGCGAAGCGGAGTAGGTCACGCCCTCGCGCAGGGCGGTCAGGGCGTCGTCCTTGGGCTGCGGGTGCGCGGGGTCGCCCTTCGAGAGCTCGTACTTCACGAATTCGAGCACGTAGTGCCCGTCGTAGCTCTCGATGGGGAAAATTTCCTTGAAAATCCCCTGCAGGCCGATCGGCGCGCGTTTCGCCGGCGGCACGTCGGGCTGCAGGAAGTCCTCGTAGGACTTCGTCTGGATTTCGATTTGGTCAGGCGGGGGGATGACGGGCTGGAGCTTGCCGTAGATGGTGCGTTCGACCATGTTTCACCTCGGATGGGTTCGCGGAAAATCCGCGGGAGACGCCGGCCCCGGCTATGCACACCGAACAAGGCCCGACTGGGTACAAAGAGCGAAAAGAATACGCCCCGCGACGGGGCGGAAAAGAAAGGCGATCCGCCGCCGCGCGGCGCATGCGGCGCGCGGCGGGCGGATCGTGAGGCTTACTTCACCTCGACCTTGGCGCCGGCGGCCTCGAGCTTCTTCTTGAGCTCTTCGGCTTCCGCCTTGGCGATGCCGGTCTTCACGGTGCCCTTGTCTTCGACGAGCTTCTTGCTCTCGGCGAGGCCCAGGCCCGTGGCGGCGCGCACTTCCTTGATCACCGCGATCTTCTTGTCCGCGGGGACGTCGGCGAGCTTCACGTCGAATTCGGTCTTCTCCTCGGCGGCGGCGGCGGCCGGAGCGGCGCCCGCGGCGGCGACGGCGACGGGAGCGGCGGCGGAAACGCCCCACTTCTCCTCGAGCGTCTTGACGAGGTCGGCGATTTCGAGAACCGAAAGGCCGGAGAGGAATTCAACGACTTCTTCTTTGGTCATTTTGTTTTTCTTTCTTCTTGGTTGTCCAACCTCCCGGGCCTTCGCCCGGGCGGGACCGGGGTTCCGTTTCGCGGCACCCGCCGCGGCGGTTTCCCCGGTTTTGTGGAACGGGGTTCCGCGGACCGGCGGCTAGGCGCCGGCCTTCGCCTTGAGGACGTAGAGGATGCCCTTGATCGAGGCGCTGAGCACGCGCACCAGGTCGCCCGCGGGCGCCTGCAGCGTGGCGAGCAGCTTCGCGCGCATCTCGTCCTTGGTCGGCAGGTCGGCGAGCTGCTCGACCTGCTTGGCGCTGAGCGCCTGGTCGCCGAGCTGGCCGGCCTTGACGGACGCCTTCTCGTTGCCCTTGAGGAACGCCTTGACCGCCTTGGCGACCTCGGCGGGGTCCCCCGCGCCGGCGACGAGCGCCGTCGGGCCCGAGAGCACGCCCTCGACCACGGTCCAGCCCTTGTCTTCGAGGGCCTTCGCCAGGTACGTGTTCTTCACGACCTTGAGCGTGGCCTTGCTCGGGGCGAGCTTGCCGCGGAGGTCGGCGAATTCGGCGACGGTGAGGCCGCCGTAGTTCAGGATGAAGCAGAAGTCCGCGTTCGCGATGAACGAGTCGATCTCCTGGATCGCGGAGAGTTTTTCCGGACGCTTGGAATTGGCTTGGGGTTTCGTCATTTCTCGGCCTCCTTAGTCCTTGATGTCGATCTTGACCGGGACGCCCATCGTGCTCGAAAGGGAGATCTTCTTGAAGAGCTGGCCCTTGAGCGCCGCGGGGCGGGCCGCGCGGATCGCGTCGATGAGCGCCATGGCGTTCTCCTCGATCTGCTTGGCTTCGAACGAGCGCTTGCCGATCATCGTGCAGATGTTGCCCTGGCGGTCCATGCGGAACTCGACCTTGCCGGCCTTCTGCGCCTTCACGGCGGCGGCCGTGTCGTCGGTCACCGTGCCGGTCTTCGGGTTCGGCATGAGGCCGCGAGGACCGAGGACGCGCGCGAGCTTGCGGACCGCCGTCATGGCCTCGGGCGTGGCGATCGCCACGTCGAAGTCGAGCCAGCCGCCCTTGATCTTCTCCAGGAGGTCGTCCATGCCGACCTCGTCCGCGCCGGCGGCCTTCGCCGCCTCGGCGGGGGCGCCGCCAGCGAACACCACGACCTTGACGGCCTTGCCGGTGCCGTGGGGGAGGGAGACGGTGCCGCGGATCATCTGGTCGGACTTGCGCGGGTCGCAGCCCATGCGCATGCCGAGCTCGACCGATTCGTCGAACTTCGCGCCCGCGTTGGCCTTCACGAAGGCGACCGCCTCCTGCAGGGAAACGCGCTCCGCCGGGGCCTTCTTGGCCGCGTCGACGTACTTCTTTCCGTGTTTCTTCATGTCGCCGGGCTCCTTACTTCACGACGGTGATGCCCATCGAGCGGGCGGTGCCCTCGACCATGCGCGCGGCGTGCTCGGGGTCGGTCGCGTTGAGGTCCGCGGCCTTGGTCTTGACGATTTCGAGGATCTGCGCGTGCGTGACCTTGCCGACCTTGTTCTTGTTCGGCTGGCCCGAGCCCTTCTCGATGCCGGCGGCCTTTTTGAGCAGGATCGCGGCGGGCGGGCTCTTCAGGATGAACGTGAAGGAGTGGTCCGCGTAGACCGTGATGACGACCGGGATCTCGAGACCGGCCTGTTTTTCCGTGGCGGCGTTGAACTGCTTGCAGAACGCCATGATGTTCACGCCTTGCGCGCCCAGGGCGGGGCCGATCGGCGGGGCCGGGTTGGCTTTCCCGGCGGGCACCTGCAGACGCACGATGCCGATGACTTTCTTGGCCATTTTGGTGGTTTTTCCGTTGTATTTCGCCGCTTCCGGCCTCCCGGTTCCCTACCGGTGCAGACGGCTGGAAGCTAAAAGCGGGCGATATTCTAGCAAATCCGCGGTTGCAACGCAAGCGCTTTTTTCCGCAAGGCCAAAATTGCGGTTGCGGGGGCCGTTCGCTTGTGCTAGACTGCCGCCATGCAACGGGACATCCGGCCCGCCGCGCGCCGCCGCGCGGGACAGGCGATGGTCGAATACGCGCTCGCGCTGTTCGTCGTCGTCTTGATCGCGGCCGCCGCGTACTGGCTCGTCGGAGCCCTCCGCTCCAACGGAAACCGCACCCTCGACCTCGTCTCGTCCGAATACCCCTGACCATCCAACCACCAGACAACCAGACCACCATGAAGAACCGCAAGCGCTCCGGCCAGGCCATGGTCGAATACATCATCATCGTCGTCGTCATCGCCATCGCCGCCCTCGCGGTGTTCGGCTACTTCGGCGGCGCCGTCCAGGAGAAGGTCGCCGGCGCGACCAGCTCGATCGATTCCGGCGAACACGGAAGCGCGGCCCAGGACGAAGTCCAGAAAACCACGTCGGATTCGCTCAAGTCGCTCAAGAAGACCGGCATTTAGGCCGGTCTTCCGGGCCACGCCGCCGTGTCCGCGCCGCGCCGCACCCGTTCCGGGCAGGCGTATCTCGAGACGTTTCTCGTCCTGCTCGTCCTCCTGCTGGTCCTGTTCGGGTTCCTGCAGGTCGCGCTCTCGTTCGGCGACCGCGAGGTGCTGCACCACGCGGCCGCGCGGGCGGCGCGCGCCAAGGCGGTCGGCTTCAACGACTGGATGGCGACGAAGGCCGCCCGCGTCGCCGCCATCCCGTCCTCCGGCAAGCTGCTGACCGGCGAGCTCGGCTACGACGCGGCCGAGGACGGCGCGACGGCCGACTTCGAACGCGAGCGCATCCCCGAATACCTCGCCGCGGAAACGAACGCACGCGGGCAGTACGTCCTCGACTACGAGGAATGGGCGCGCGGGTCGCTGCGCGTGCGCCCCTCCGGTTCGCTCTTCGGCGGCGGCGTGCTGCACGAAACGGTCCGTTTCGACGCCCCGCTACGCATGCCGCTGGCCGGATGGTTCGTCCCGTGGGCCCGGCGCGACGAAAACGGCCTGCCCCGGATCGTCCTGGAGGCGGAAGCCCCGGCGGGCGAGCATTCGACGCTCTACCTGCGCTAGTCCCAGACGATCGAGCCCTGCGGGAAGACGGGGCCGTCCGAGCAGACCATCGCCACGCGGACCGCGCCGTCCGGGCCGCGCGCTTTCTGCGCGCAGCCGCAGCACGCGCCCACGCCGCACGCCATCCGCCGGTCGAGCGAGAGCCACGCCGGGAATCCGCCCGCGAGCGCCCGCTCGTCCAGCGCCCGCAGCATCGGCGACGGCCCGCAGGCGTAGAGGACGGGCTTGCCGTCCGACGGTCCGGCGGCCCGGAGGAACGCGTCCAGCGGGATGGTCACGAGGCCGCGCTCGCCGAGCGAGCCGTCGTTCGTGGCGGGGTGCACGGCGACGCCCAGCGCGCGGAATTCGTCGAGCAGCAGCAGGTCGGACGCCGTCCGCCCGCCGACGAAAAGATGCGGAGCCGCGTCCGGTCGCCCGCGCAGAATCGTCCGCGCGAGGAAATACAGCGGCGCCACGCCGTAGCCGCCGCCCACGAGCAGCGGCGCGGCGGCCGGCGGCGGAAGCGGAAACCCGCGGCCGAGCGGCCCCATCAAGTCGACGCGGTCGCCGGGGGCGAGCGCCGCCATCGCGGCCGTCCCGCGGCCGACCTGCTTGTAGAGGACCGAGAGCGTCCCCGTGGCGGGGTCCGCGTCGCAGATGCTGAACGGCCGGCGCAAGGCGCTCGCCTCCAGCGCCGGAACGCGCAGGTGCACGAATTGCCCCGGCGCGGCCGCCGCGGCGACCGCCGGGGCGGACAGGCGCAGCAGGCGGTACCCGGCACCGCGCCCTTCGTGGGAAAGGACGGCGGCCTCGCAAACGGCGGAACGGATCGGATCGTCGGACATGGCGCCGGATTCTAGCGGAAAGACGCCGCCCCCGCAAGCAAACCCGCGACTTCGCACGGTGGACGGCCGGGGCGGTCGCCTCGGCCGTCCGCCGTGCATCGGTCCGTGTCGCGGCTCCGCCGCTCTCGAAAGGCCTGAAAACATTCAATTCCACCGTGGATGATTTTCGATTCCTCCGTGGGTGAAACTTCCATCCGGCCGGCCGCGACCGGGTCGTGGACTTGCCGGGCCGGGCGTGGTAGAATCCGGCGTCATGGAAAACGAAACCTCGGCCAAAGCACGTGAAGCGGTTCTTGCGGAACGGCTCCGGACGGCCGTGCCGGAGAAGCGGTTCGTCCACAGCCTCGCCGTCTCCGCCGAAGCGCGCCGCCTCGCCGAGATCCACGGCGCCGATCCGGACCGCGCCGGCCTGGCCGGCCTCCTGCACGACTGCGCCAAGGGAATCCCGACGGAAAACCAGGTGGCCGAATGCGACCGACTCGGCGTTCCGCTGGACCCCGCCACGCGCGCCTGCCCGAAGGTCGTCCACGGGTTCCTCGGCGAACGCCTCGCCCGCGACGTCTACGGCGTGGACGACCCGGCCGTCCTGCGCGCGATCCGGTTCCACACCGTCGGCGGACCCGGCATGACGGCGCTGGACAAGGTCGTCTTCCTCGCCGATTCCACGGAACCCGGGCGCCACTATCCCGGCGCGGACGCCGTCCGCGCCGCCGCCGACCGCGACCTGGACGAGGCGATGCGAACGTTTCTCGACGGCCAGCTGGCCTATCTGGCCGAACGCGGCGGGACGATCCACCCCTCCACGCGCCGCCTGCGCGACGAACTCGGCTAGCGCGCGGGCGCCGGCGCGGCCGGCGGCCGCGCGGCGAAGAGCACGCGGCGCAGCCCCGCTTCGCGCAGCAGCGCGCACAGACGCATCGCGTCGCGGTGCGGCAGCGCGGCGTCCATGTAGAGCACGGCCGTGTCCTCGCCGGACGCCTCCGCCGCTTCGCGAAGCGCGTCGCGCAGCGCCCCGGCGCGTTCGGGGCGCGCCAGCTGGAACCGTTCGTCGCGGAAGAACGCTTCCGCCAGCGGCGCCTCCGCGTCCGCGGAGGCGGCCGCGCGGCCGGGCAGCGCGCGGACGACGACGACGAGCGTCGACGCGGCTCCGTCGCGGAACGCCGCGTCCGGCAGGTCGACGGTCTGCCCCGGGACGAGCGCGGCGGCCTGCCCGAAGAACGCGAACGCTCCCGCGAGCAGCAGCACGTCGAGCCACGGAACGAGCGCCAGCAGCGGCCGCGCGATGCGGCGCGGCGGGCGGAAGCGTTCGCGCAGGGCGTCCGCGGAGAAGCCGCGGAAGGGGTCGGCGGCGGGGTCGTTCACGGTTCGGACGGCCCGGCGGGGTGGAAGAATTCGAGCAGCTCGGACGACGCGTCGCGCATGTCGAGCACGAGCCGCTCGATCTTGGCGGCGAGCACGTTGAACCCGGCGTGGCACGGGATGGCGACGACGAGCCCGGCGGCCGTCGTGACGGCGCCCAGGATCAGGCCGTCCGCGACGTCGGCCGTCTGCATCAGCGGAATCTGCCCGCGGACGAACAGCAGCGAGCGCAGGATGCCCAGCACGGTTCCGAGCAGGCCCAGCAACGGCGCGGTCTGCGCGACGAGCGGCAGCAGCGAGAGGCGGCGTTCCATGCGGGCGATCTCGGCCGCGCCGGCGTCCGCAAGCTCGCGCCCGAGCCGGTCGCGCGGCGAGCCGCGGCGGCGGATCGCGAGGGACGCGAGGCGCGCGACGGGGCCGGGCGTTTCCTCGCAGATCGCGGCCGCCTCGGCCGCGTTTCCGCGGCGCAGGGCGTTGAAGATGCCCTGCAGGAAGTCGGTCGCGTCGACGCGGTCGCGGTGCAACTGCAGCGAGCGCTCGAGGAACACGCCCAGGGCGAGGACGCCGAGCGCGAGGATGATCCACAGGACGGGACCGCCGAGTGTCAGGAAGTCGTGCATGTCTCTACTCCAGGTGGCCGCCGATGGTGACGTTGAGGGGACGGTCGGGGGGCGGCTCGGCCGGTTTCGCGGCGCGCGGGACGAAATCCGGGTGGCAACGGAAGAGTTCGGGCGGTGCGACGATGTCGTCCGCGCCGGGCTTGCGGTCCGGGCCGAAACTCATCAGGAGCGGAACTCCGTTCGTGACGCGGTAGACGAACGGCTCGCCCCAGCCGTCCTGGAAAAGGTGCCGCGCGCTGGACGTGTAGGGGCCGTTCCATTCGATCCAACCCGACACGTTGCGCTCGAGGGAGGCCAGGCCGAGCTCCTTGCGCGGGTCGGGATAGTGCCCCAGGTCCGTGTGGAAGTGTTCCAGCGCCATCGCGTAGATGTCCATGAGGTTCGTCGTCGCGACGTACGGGTCGCGCTCCTTGCGCGCCGTGTTCGCGACGGGGCGCCTGGACGCGGAAACCAGCGCGGCGCCGAGGAAGACGAGCGCCGCGATGGCGATGAGGTAGCCGGTCGGTCCGACGCGCAGCGACGCCGGATCGCCGAGCTTGCGCAGCTCCAGGTCGCGTGCTTCGGCGATCTTCTCCTTTGCGACGCGGCGCTTCTCGCGGTCCTTCGGGCCGAACCCGTGCGGCGGGCGCAACTGCTTGCCGCACGCGGGGCACTTGAGCCCTTCGGGCGGCCAGACGAATTTTTCCGAACAGTAGGGACAGGCGATCGTCTTGCCGTCCAGCACCGGCAGCACAGGGCCGGTGCGGCGCGGCGGCAGGTTGAGCTTCTTCGCGGGCGCCTTCGGCGGGAGCTTCACGCCGGGCGGCAGCGGGCCGAGGGCGGGCGCGGGCGTCTTGTCCGGTTGGTCAGGGATCGGCATTTTCGAGCGCTCCGGTGTCCAGGTCGATGCGGCGGTAGAAGCAGTTGCGGGGCTCGCCCGCGGCGTTGCGCGTGTGGCAGATGCCGTGGCGCGAGCCGGGCGGCCAGGGACGCACGAGGTAGAGCAGCGAATTCTGCTCGCAGTTCACGCGCGCCTCCACGAGCTCGAACCGCGCGCCGCTCGTGGCGCCCTTCTCCCAGAGCTCGCCGCGGGAGGTGCTCCACAGGACGAGCCGGCGCGTGCGGAACGCCTCGCGCATCGCCGCCTCGTTGGTGTAGGCGACGAGCACGAGCTCGCGGGTGTCGGCGTTCTGGACTGCGACGGGCACGCAGCCGCGGACGCCGTCCAGCTTCGCGAAATCCAGCGCGAGCGCGGCGCTTTCCTCGCGGTCGCCCACGGCTAGGAGGCGACGGGGGAGAAGTCGGACTTGGCGACGCCGCAGACGGGGCAGACCCAGTCCTCGGGGATGTCGTCGAACGCGGTGCCGGGCGCGATGCCGGAGTCCGGATCGCCCTTCTCGGGATCGTAGACGTAGCCGCAGACGTTGCAGACGTATTTCTTCATGTCTTCTTCCTTTCGTGCGCCGGCGGGCCGGAAGCCCGGCGGCGCCGTCCGATTCTAGCACATCCCGACGCGCGAACGCAAACGCTCCGCCCGCCGGGCCGAGGCGCTACGCGCCGGTCTCGGCCTCGAGCGCGGCGCGGTAGGCCCCGAGGTCGAAGTCCGCGGCGCGCGCGACGCCCTCCTCGATCGCGGCCTTGGCGACGGCCGGCGCGACGAGCGACCGCAGGCGGCGGTCGAACGGCTTCGGCAGGATGTAGCGCGGCCCGAACGCGAGCTCCTCGCCCGCGTAGAGCGCGGCGGTGGCTTCGTCGACGGGAATCCGCGCGGCGGCGGCGAGCGCGTCCGCGGCGGCGAGCTTCATGCCCATCGTGATCTTCTTCGCGCGGACGTCGAGCGCGCCGCGGAAGAGGAACGGAAAGCAGAGCACGTTGTTGATCTGGTTCGGGAAGTCCGAGCGGCCCGTCGCCATGACGTAGGGCGCGTCGCCCATCGCGGCGGCGACCTCCTCGGGGCGGATCTCCGGATCGGGGTTCGCGAGCGCGAAAATCGCCGGGTTCGGCGCCATCGTCCGCACCCATTCGCCCTTCACCGCGCCGGCGACCGAAACGCCGATGAAGACGTCCGCGCCGCGCAGGACTTCCTCCAGCGTGCGGCAGGACGTGTCCTCCGCGGCGAGGAGCTTGCGGCCCGCCAGGTCCGGGCGGCCCTTGTAGATGACGCCCTTGCTGTCGCACGAAATCACCTGCGCGACGCCGGCGGCAATCAGCATCTCGCGGATGCGCATGCCGGCCGCGCCGGCGCCGTTCATGGCGACCTTGAGCGAGCCGAACGGCTTGCCGGAGACTTCGGCGTAGTTGCGCACCGCCGCAAGGACGATGACCGCGGTGCCCCACTGGTCGTCGTGGAAGACCGGGATGTCGAGCAGCTCCTGCAGGCGGTCCTCCACTTCGAAGCACGCCGGCGCGGCGATGTCTTCGAGGTTGATGCCGCCGTACATCGGGGCGATCGCGAGCGTCGCGTCGATCACGCGCTGCGGGTCGGTCTTGCCCGTTTTCGCGCCGCCGAGGCGGCAGTTGTCGAAGACGACCGGCCAGGCGTCCACGCCCGCGAACGACTTGAAGAGCACGCACTTGCCCTCCATGACGGGGATCGCGGCGGTCGGGCCGCGGTCGCCGAGGCCGAGGATCGCGGTGCCGTCGGAGACGACGGCGACCACTTTGCCTTTGGCGGTGTAGTCGAACGCCTCCTCGGGATGCTTGTCGAGCCGCAACACGGCTTTTCCGACGCCGGGCGTGTAGGCGAGGCACAGGTCCTCGACCGTGCGGACGGGGCGCGGGAGGTCCAGCGCGACCTTGCCGCCGCGGTGGAACTGCAGAACGGTTTCTTCGTCGAGTTTCATGTCGTCGTTCCTCTCGTTTCGCCGAATTCTACGCAAGCGGCTCGAAGTCCGCGGCGCCGTGTTTGCAGAGCGGGCAGATGAAGTCGTCCGGGAGTGTGTCGCCCTCGTGGACGTAGCCGCAGATCTTGCAGACCCAGCCCTTCTTCTTCCCGTCGGCCGCGGGCGGCTTCGGCTTCACGTTGGCCTGGTAGTAGGCGTAGGTCATCGCGGGGGCGCCCGAGAGCACGCGGCTCTCCGCCACGGAACAGACGAACATCCCGTGCGAGCCCATGTCGACGTACTGCTCGACCTTGAGCGAGAGGACGGCGCAGACGTGGCGCGGCAGCACGACGAGCCCGTTCGCGGTGCGCGAGAGGCCCTCGACGCCGGCGAACTTGTCCGCCGTGCGCCCGCTCTGGAAGCCGTAGCGCTGGAAGACCTCGAACGGCGCGTCCTCGGAGAGGCAGTTGACGTTCAGGACGCCGGTCTGCTTCGCGACGTGGTGCGAGTAGTTGAGCTTGTTGATCGTGACGGCGACGCGCGTCGGGTTGTCCGAGACCTGCGTGACGGTGTTCACGATGAGGCCGTTGTCCTTGCCCTTCTCGTCCTTCGTCGTGACGACGTAGAGGCCGTAGCCGATATTGTAGAGCGCCTTCGGGTCGTTCTTCGGCACGGCGGCGTCGGCGCGCGCGACGTATTCGGCGCAGAGTTCGTCGGCGAGCGCCTCGAGCTCCTTGCGCGACTCGTCCGAGAGAGCGGACTTGACGTGCACGACGTTCTCGCAGATGCGGACGTTCTTCGACTTCTCGAACTTCGCGCGCATGATCTTCGCGGCGAGGGGCGCCCACGAGCCGTTCTCGATCAGCCCGACCGTCCGGTTCTGGAAGTTGCGCTCCACGAGGTGGTCGAGGAACGTGTGCATGAACGGGAAGATCTCGGCGTTGTAGGTCGTCGTCGCGAGAACGAGCTTGCTGTGCCGGAAGGCGTCTTCGACGGCCTCCGCCATGTCGTCGCGCGCGAGATCGGCGGCGGAGACCTTCGGGCAGCCGCGCGCCTTGAGCATGTCGACGAGCTTGAGCGCGGCCTCCTTCGTGTGGCCGTAGACCGAGGTGTAGGCGACGAACACGCCGTCCGTTTCGGCTTCGTAGCTGCTCCAAATCTGGTATTTGGCGAGCGCGTTCGCGAGGGCGTCGCCCTCCAGGACCGGCCCGTGCAGCGGGCAGACCGTGCGGATGTCGAGCCCGGCCGCCTTCTTGAGGAGCGCCTGCACCTGCGCGCCGTACTTGCCGACGATGCCGAAGTAATAGCGGCGGGCCTCGCAGTCCCAGTCCTCTTCGACGTCGAGCGCGCCGAACTTTCCGAAGCCGTCGGCGGAGAAGAGGACCTTGTCCGCCTCGTCGTAGGTCACCATGACCTCGGGCCAGTGGACCATCGGCGCGGCGACGAAGTGCAGGACGTGCTTGCCGAGCGCGAGCGTGTCGCCCTCCTTCACGACGATCCGGCGGTCCTCCCACTCCTTGCCGAAGAAGTTCGCCATCATCGCGAACGCCTTGGCCGACGAGACGATCGTAGCGTCGGGGAAGGCGTCCAGGAACGCGGCGATGTTCGCCGAGTGGTCCGGCTCCATGTGCTGGACGACGAGGTAGTCGGGTTTCCGGCCGGCGAGCGCCTTCTCGAGGTTGTCGAGCCACTCGTGGCGGAAACGGACGTCGACCGTGTCCATCACGGCGACCTTCTCGTCGAGGATCGCGTAGGAGTTGTAGGCCATGCCGTTCGGGACGGCGTACTGGCCCTCGAAGAGGTCGACGTCGTGGTCGTTGACGCCGACGTGGCGGATGTCGGGGGAGATGTTCATGCGGATGCCTGTGGCGGGGTTCGGAAAACGGGATCATTCTACCATTCCGCCGGCGTCGCGGTCAATCGCGGATCCGTTTGAAATCCGCGGCCGCTTCGTGTAGCATACCCGCGCATGAACACGCCCGTCCGTTCCGCCGCCGTCCTTCTCGCCGCCGCCGCCGTTTTCGCCTGCGCTTCATGCGGGAAACGCGAAAGCGCCGCGGCCGGAAGCGCGGAACCGTCGATCGAGGAACTCGCGGCCCGCGCGGACGCGCTCGAAAAGGAAGCCCGCGAAGCCGTCGCCCGCGCCATCGAGGCGCGCGAAGCGCTCAAGCGCGCGCAGGCGGCGCGGCCGGCGGACCCGGCCCCCGGGCGGGCGCCTGCGGCGGAGCCGCGCGAAGCCGGCGACCCGCTCGCGGCGCTGCTCGCGGACGCCGTCGCGGACGACCCGGTCGACGAAGGGCGCAAGCCCGCCGACGCCGCGGAAACCGCCGCGCTCGAACGGCAGCGCGCCGTCGCGAAGACCGTCGCGCGGAACCCCTACCGCGGCGCGATCGCGGTCGACGCGGAAACGGGCCGCGTCCTGTTCCAGGACGGCGCGGACGTGCCGTGCCTGCCCGCGAGCATGGTCAAGATGATGGACCTGCTGCTCGTGCTCGAAGCGGTCGAGCGCGGCGAGCTGCGCGAGAGCGACGAAGTCGCCGTGTCCGCGCGCGCGGCCAAGACCGGCGGTTCGCAGGTGTTTCTCGACCCGCGGGAGTCCTTCACGCTCGAAAACATGCTCTACGCGCTGATCGTGCAGAGCGCGAACGACGCCGCGGTCGCGGTCGCGGAACACGCGGCCGGGTCGTGCGAGGCGATGGTGGCGCGCATGAACGCGCGCGCCGCCGAGCTCGGCATGCGGGACACGCGCTTCCATTCGGTGCACGGCCTTCCCGCGAACGTGCCGGCCGGGCAGCTCAACGACGTTTCGACGCCGCGCGACATGGCGATTCTCGCGCGCGAGCTCTGCCGCCACCCCGGCGCGTTCAAATACACGTCGTGCGACTACCACGTCTTCCGTCCCGGCCCCAAGCCGCCGAAGTTCGAGCTCCGGACGCACAACCCCGTCCTGCAGCGGGAGACCCGCATCGCCGGTGCGGACGGCCTCAAGACCGGTTTCACGAACACCGCGGGCTACTCGCTCGCGGCGAGCGTCGTGCGGAACGGCCGCCGCGCGATCGTCGTCACGATGGGAACGGGCGTCGCGGACAAAAAAGGCGCCATCGACGGTCCGTCTTCGAAGACCGTCCGCAACAAGACCGTTTCCCGACTCGTCGACGAGGCCTTCTCCAAGTAGAACCGCGAAACGCAATCCGAGGAAACGACCCATGCAGATATTCCCCTTCGCCGCGCTCCGGCCCGCCGACGGCCTCGCGCCGCAAATCGCCTCCCTCCCCTACGACGTGATGGACGCGGCGGAGGCCCGCCGCATGGCGGCCGGCAAGCCGCTTTCGTTCCTGCACGTCGTCCGGTCCGAAATCGACCTGCCCGAAGGCGCCGACCCGTACGCGCCGGCCGTCTACGAAACGGCGAAGAAGAACCTCGACGCGCTCGTCGCCGGCGGGAAGCTCGTCCGCGAAGCCGAGCCGTCGCTCTACCTCTACCGCCAGACGATGGGCGCGCACGTCCAGACGGCCGTCGTCGCCTGCTGCGCCGCGGAGGACTACGCGAACGGAACGATCCTGCGCCACGAGAAGACGCGCAAGGACAAGGAGGACGACCGCACGAACCACATCCTCGCGACGCGCGCCCACACGGGGCAGGTGTTCCTCTGCTACCGCGACGAGGCCGCGGTCGACGCGCTCGTCGCCGCCGAAACCGCCGCGCCGCCGCTGCTGGACTTCGTCGCGGAAGACGGCATCGCCCACGCGGTCTGGCGCGCGAAGGACCCCGCCGCGCTCGCGGCCGCGTTCCGCGCCGTTCCCAAAGCCTACATCGCGGACGGCCACCACCGCTCCGCGGCGTCCTTCCGCGCGGCGGAGGCGCTGCGCGCCGAAGGCGGCGAATCGCGGCGTTTCATGGCGTGCCTCTTCCCCGCCTCGCAGCTCGCGATCCTGCCCTACCACCGCAGCGTGCGCGACCTGAACGGCCTCGCGCCGGCGGAGTTTCTCCGCAAGGCCATGGAGCGCGGTTTTTCCGCCGCGGCGATCCCCGCGCCGGAGCCGCTGCCCGACCATTCCTGCGCGGTGCGTCTCGCGGACGGCTGGTACCGGCTCTCGTGGAGCCTGACGGACGCGCAGGCCGCCGACCCGGTCGCGCGGCTCGACGTCTCGCGCCTGCAGGACGACCTGCTCGCGCCGGTGCTCGGCATCGGCGACCCGCGCACCGACCCGCGCATCTACTTCACGGGCGGCATCCGCGGAACGGGCGAGCTGGAGCGCGACGTGGCGTCCGGCAAGGCCGCCGCCGCCTTCGCGATGAAGCCGACCGCGGTCGAGGACATGATGGCCATCGCGGACGCCGGCGCGCTCATGCCGCCCAAGTCCACGTGGTTCGAGCCGAAGCTCCGCTCCGGCCTGCTGGTGCACACGTTCTAGCGGTCGCCCGCGCAGGCGCGGAGCGCGGCGAGAGTCGCCTCCGCCGTGGCGCCCCACGAGAAGCGAGCGGCGCGG
>CADBEF010000008.1 GCA_902793555.1 uncultured bacterium
CGCGGCGGCCGCCGCCGCCGCGCGCGCCGGCGCCCGGACGATCCTGCTGGAGCGCGGCGGCGCGCTCGGCGGCATGGGCACGCTCGGGCTCGTCCCGGCGTGGTGCCCGGGCTCGGACGGCGTCCGCACGGTCTACGGCGGCCTCGCCCGCGAGGTGCGGCGCCGCGCGACGGCGGCGCTGCCGTTCGTCGACCCGGACGACCAGGGCTGGACGCCGATCGACGCGGAGGCGCTCAAGCGCGTCTACGACGACCTGCTGGAGGAGGCCGGCGCGGAGGTGCGCTTCGAGACGCTCCTCGCGGACGTGCGCCGCGGCGCGGACGGCCGCGTGGACGCGGTCGTCGCGGCGGACAAGACCGGCCTTCGCGCGTTCCGCGCGAAGGCCTACGTGGACGCGACGGGCGACGCCGACCTCGCCGTGCGCGCCGGCGCGCAGACCGTGACGGGCGACGGCCGCGGCGGGGTGCAGGCCTCGACGCTCTGCTTCCACCTCGACAACGTCGACACCTACGCCTTCGAGCACCAGGGCAGCATCCGCTACGGCAAGGAGCCGCGCTGCATCGACGCGATCGTCGCCTCGCCGAAGTATCCGCGCATCGACGACGACCACGCCTGCGCGAACCTCGTCGGCCCGGCGGCCGTCGGCCTCAACGCCGGGCACCTGCGCGACGTCGACGCCACCGACCCGCGCTCCACGAGCCCCGCCTACCGCGAGGGGCGGCGATTCGCGCGCGAGTTCCGCGACGCGCTCCGCGAGCACTTCCCCGCCGCGTTCGGCAACGCGCGCATTGCGGCGACCGCGCCCGCGCTCGGCATCCGCGAATCGCGCCGCATCGTCGGCGACTACGTCCTCACGCGCGAGGACTACGTCGCGCGGCGGTCGTTCCCGGACGAGATCTCGCGCAACTGCTACTACCTCTCGCGCAACTGCTACTACCTCGACATCCACGACACGCACGCGGACGGCACCGTGCGCCACGACCCCGTCCGGTACGGCCGCGGCGAATCGCACGGCATCCCGTACCGCTGCCTCGTCCCGCGTGGGCTCTCCGACGTGCTCGTCGCGGGCCGCTGCATCTCCACCGACCGCGAGGTCCAGGGCTCGACGCGCGTCATGCCCGACTGCCTCTGCACGGGCGAGGCCGCCGGCCTCGCCGCCGCGATGGCCGCGCGCCTGCCCGTGCCGGACGTCCGAGCGGTCGACGTCTCCGCCCTGCGCGCCACCCTCCGCGACCACGGCGCCTACCTGCCGTAAAACATCCCGCTGGCACGGGGCGCCGCCCCGTGGTAGAATAACCGCCGTCAACCGGTTTACACGAGGACCCCGCCACATGAGATTCGGACACTTCGACGACAAGGCCCGCGAATACGTCATCGAGACGCCGCACACGCCCTACCCCTGGATCAACTACCTCGGCAACGAGGACTTCTTCGCGCTCGTGTCGAACACGGCCGGCGGCTACGCGTTCTACAAGGACGCCCGCCTGCGCCGCCTCACGCGCTACCGCTACAACGACGTCCCGCTGGACGCCAACGGCCGCCACTTCTACGTGAAGGACGGCGACACGGTCTGGAACCCCGGCTTCAAGCCGACGCGCACGCCGCTGGACTTCTACGAGTGCCGTCACGGCTTCGGCTACACGAGGATCGCCGGCGCGAAGAACGGCGTCCGCGCGGACCTGCTGCTCTTCGTCCCCAACGGCGCCAACGCCGAGGTGCAGGTGCTGACGCTCAAGAACGAGTCGAAGAAGCGCAAGAGGCTCGTCCTCACGTCGTTCGTCGAGTGGTGCCTCTGGAACGCGCAGGACGACTGCACGAACTTCCAGCGCAACTTCTCCACCGGCGAGGTGGAGGTCCTCGGCGGCGCGATCTACCACAAGACCGAATACCGCGAGCGCCGCGACCACTACGCGTTCTACTCCGTGAACGCCAGGCCCGACGGCTTCGACACCGACCGCGAGACGTTCCTCGGGCCGGACGCCGGCTACGACGCTCCGCGCGCGGTCCTTTCCGGCAAGGCCGGCAACTCGGTCGCGGACGGCTGGTCGCCCATCGCCTCGCACCAGCTCAAGGTCGAGCTCGCGCCCGGCGAGAGCAGGTCGTTCGTCTTCGTCCTCGGCTACGTCGAGGTGCCCGAGAAGGACAAGTGGACGAAGAAGCCCGAGCGCGGGCTCCTCCAGACGAACCCCGCGATGGCCGTCATCAACAAGGCCCCCGCCCTCGCGCTGCAGAGGCGCTTCTCGACCGTCGCCAAGGCGATGCGCGAGTTCCGCGCGCTCCGCGCGTTCTGGGACGCGCAGCTCTCGCACTTCGCGCTCTCCGGAACGGGCGACGCGAAGCTCGAGCGCATGGCGCTCTGGAACCAGTACCAGTGCGTCGTCACCTACAACTTCGCGCGCAGCGCGTCCTACTTCGAGAGCGGCATCGGCCGCGGCATCGGCTTCCGCGACACGTCCCAGGACATGCTCGGCGTCGTGCACCAGATGGCGCCGCGCGCCCGCGCCCGCCTCTTCGACGTCGCCGCGACGCAGTTCCCGGACGGCTCCGCGTACCACCAGTTCCAGCCGCTCACCAAGCGCGGCAACGCGGACATCGGCTCGAACTTCAACGACGACCCGCTCTGGCTCGTCCTGGGCGTCGGCGCCTACGTCCGCGAGACGGGCGACGCGGCCTTCCTGAAGGAAATGGTCCCCTTCGACAACTCGCCGACGGACAAGGCCTCGCTCTACGAGCACCTGCGCCGCTCGTTCCACTACACCGTGGACCACCTCGGCCCGCACGGCCTGCCGCTCATCGGCCGCGCCGACTGGAACGACTGCCTGAACCTCAACTGCTTCTCGAAGGACCCGAACGACTCGTTCCAGTGCTGCACGAACAAGGACGGCAAGAACGCCGAGTCCGTGATGATCGCGCAGATGTTCTGCTACGTCGCGCCCGACTACGCCGCGCTCTCGCGCCTCGCCGGCCGCGAGGACGAGGCCGCGTTCGCCGAGCGCGAGGCCGCGAAGATGGAGAAGGCGATCTGCAAGGCGGGCTGGGACGGCGAATGGTTTCTGCGCGCCTACGACGATTTCGGCCACAGGATCGGCTCGAAGGCGTGCGAGGACGGCAAGATCTTCATCGAGACGCAGGGCTTCGGCTCGATGGCGCGCATCGGCGCGGACAAGGGCTACCCGATCCAGGCGCTCGACAGCGTGAAGAAGCACCTCGACACCCCGTGGGGCATCGTCATCCTCGACCCGCCCTACCGCCGCTACCACCTGGAGCTCGGCGAAGTCTCGTCCTACCCGCCTGGCTACAAGGAGAACGGCGGCGTCTTCTGCCACAACAACCCGTGGGTCATCGTCGGCGAGGTCGCGAACGGCCGCCCGCAGCGCGCGTGGGAGTACTACGTGAAGATCGCCCCTGCCTACCTCGAAAATAGGAGCGACGTCCACCGGCTCGAGCCCTACGTCTACGCGCAGATGGTCGCCGGCAAGGCGGCGCGCCGCCACGGCGAGGCGAAGAACAGCTGGCTCACCGGCACGGCCGCGTGGAACTTCGTCGCGCTCTCGCAGTGGATCTGCGGCGTGCGGGCCGAGTTCGGCGGGCTGCGCGTCGAGCCGCGGCTCCCGGCGCACGTGAGGAAGGCGACGATCGCGCGCGACTGGCGCGGCGTCCGCTACGAGGTCCGCGTCGAGAACCGCCGCAACGACGGCACCGTCCGCCTGGAACTCGTCTCCGGCAAGGCGACGGTCGAGGGCACGCTCGTCCGCGCCGCGCGCGGCGAGAGGAAGGTCGTCCTCCGCGCCGTCGTCGGCTAGCGCGCCGCGAGCTCGTAGGCCATCGTCGGGGCGTTCGCGCCCTCGCCGGCGGCGATGCGCGCGGTGAAACGGTAGACGCCGTTCCCGTAGGTCGCGGGGACTTCGCGCAGGCGGGTGCCGTCCGCGGCGACCGCCCAGACCTTGAGGCCGGGGTTCGCGTTCTTGAGCGAGATCGTCGCCTCGCCCGCGGCGGCGAGGTACATGTCCGTGCACTTGTCGTTCGTGAACGCGGCGCCGGTGTTGCGGATGTCGGTGACGTGCAGGACGAGGACGCGCTTGGATTGCGCGAGGCGCGCGCCGTCCATCGACGAGGCGGAGACGGAGCAGAACGCGGTGACGCCCGAGACGGCAAGCGGGCCGGCGGAGAGGTCCGCCTTGCCGACCGAGCAGACGCCCGCCGTGCGCGGCGTGGCGACCTGCAGCGTGCCCTTGTCGTGGTCGATCGCGATCTCGCGCGTGTCGGAGACGCCGGCCCTCTTGAACTTGGGGATCAGGTCCTTGTCCGCTTCGGTGTAGACCTTGTCGACCGCGACGGCGGGCTTCCGGCCGCCGTCCGCGACGAACGAGCCGATGCGCGTGGTGTAGGCCAGCTGGGTGAACACATGCGGGAAGAGGCCCTTGGCCCACATGTCGCCGAGGCCGCCGCCGAACGCCTCGCCGGCGGTGACGCCGTAGGCGGCGGTCGCCTTGGCGGGCGAGGCGTCGCGCCGCCCGAAGAGCAGCGCGACCTGGCGCTCGGTGAGCTGGCCGATCGGGTCGGTCACGATGTCGAAGCCCTTCGCGGGGCACGGCTTGAACATGTTGGCCTGCGAGTGGCTCCACGCGAAGCGGTAGACGCCGTCCCAGTCCTGCAGCGAGGCGTACGCGCCCATCAGCAGGCCCGCCTCGGCGCGCCACTTCTTCGGGTTGCAGAAGTTCCACTCCGTCACGGTGAACGGCTTGCCCCACACGCGCGTGGGCGCCATCATGATCGGCGTCGCGTAGGTCGGGTGGCCGCTCTGGATGTCGGCCGTGTTGTTGATGTGGAACGCGGGCTTGCTGTAGTCGCCCTGCGGGTGGTCGCTGTACTGGTGGTTGTCCACGACCTCGAGCGCCTCGCGCTCGTAGGTCTGCTGCTGCGTGTCCCACCAGTTGCCGCCGGAGACCAGCGTCCGCACGCCCGCGTCGTGCAGGCGCTTGGCCATGCGGCGGTTCGCGTCCGCCTTCACCTCGTGGACGAACTCGGCGAACTCCTTGTGCTTGCCGATGTCCTTCTTTTCGTACTGCGGGTAGCCCTTGCCCTTCGCCCACTCGTTGTACTTGGCGACGTAGACGTCCGCCGCGCCCCACCAGACGCTCGCGATCGAGTCCTCGTTGAGGAGCGTGACGAAAAGCACGGACGGCTCGTCCTTCCACTTCGCGCCCGTGTAGGGGTTCACGTGGTCGAAGATCTCCATCGCGCGCTTGAACCACTGGTCCTCGGCGGGCCTGTGGATCGGGACGATCGCCTTGACGGTGTTGCAGTTGAGCGGCTTGTCGAAGCCCTCGCACGAGCCGAGGCACCCCATCGCGTAGAGGTCGAACGTGACGTAGATGCCGGCCTTCTTGCACGCCGCGAGGAGGTAGTCGAGGCGGTCGAGCTGCTCGGGCGAAATCTCCGGATAGGTGCGACGGTTCCAGATGTCGTTCCACTGGTCCTTCGTGATCGTCACGTCGATGTGGTGGAAGCGGATCGTGTTCCAGCCGCGGGCGACGAAGTCGCGTACGGCGCGGTCGGCCTGCTCCTTCGAGAGGAAGTTCGCGTCGAAGCAGAGGTTGCCGCCGACGAAGCGGTGCGGCGTCTTCTTCGCGTCCTTCTCGAACACGAAGTGGCCCTCGGGCGAGACGCGCGCGAAGCCGAACTTTCCCGCGGGCGCCTCGCGCGGCGTGACCTTCGAGAAGTCGAGGATCGAGCCGGGCTTCACGTCGTTCGTCCAGGGGAACGGCACCCACTTGTCGCCGGCCTCCATTTTCGCGGGCGGCGGCGGAAGGTCGAGCTTCACGACGCCCTTGCCCTTCTTGAGCGAGTCGGCGAACGCGCCGGAGAAATCGAACTCGATCGTCGAGCTCGCCGCGTTCTTCGCGTCCGGGAAGTCGATTCGCAGCTCGAAGCGCTCGAGCTTGTCCTTGCGGCCGTCCCACAGGACCGGGTTGCCCTTCGCGACGGCGAGGCGGAACGTCTTGCCGCCGTCCTTCGAGACGAGCTCGATCGCGCCCTTGTCGCCGACGCCGATCCACTCCTGGCCGTAGTCGACCGGGAGCGGGGCGCCGGAGACCGTGCCGCCGGCGAAGTCGTTCAGCGCGAGCGGGAAGCGGACGTAGGCGCGCTCGAGCGCCATCGGCTTGCCGTCCTGCGAGGAAATGGTCCAGCGCACGCGCGCCTTGGCGGGGCCGCCCTTCGAGACGTCGAAGAACTCCTCGCGGATCGCGAGCCCGCGCGAGCCGGCCCAGATCTTGCCGGTGAAGAGCAGTCCGCGTCCGAGCGCGGGGTCGTCGACCGACGCCTTCTTGCCCTCCTTCGTCGCGTAGTCCTGCGCCGTGAACTGCCAGCCGGGGCCGAACGCGACGAAGTTCGCGAAGCCCCAGTCGACCTTGTTGCCGTCGCGAACGATGCCCTGCACCTGCGGCAGGCCGCGCCCCTCGACGGAGATGTTCGCGGGCGTCTCGCCCCGCGCCGCGGGGACCGCGAGCGCCGCGAGGGCGGCGAGCGGGAAAAGGGATTGGAGGAACGAAGGCTTCATGGCTGTCTCCTGGAGGTTCCGTGGCGGGCGCGGTTCCGTCCGCACGCCCTTCAGTCTACCAGAACCCTCCGGACGCGTCCATTGATTCCGTGCCGAATGCCGGCAGTTTCCGTGCACGTCGTCCCGAGCGCGCTTGCCGCCCGGATGCGTTCTGCGCTAGAATTGGCGGCCATGCAGTACCCAACCCAGCGGCTTTCGGCCGACTTCTGCGTCGTGGGCGGCGGCATCGCCGGCCTCTGCGCCGCGCTCGCCGCGGCGCGCCACGGCGCCAAAACGGTCCTCGTCCAGGACCGCCCGATGCTCGGCGGCAACGCCAGCAGCGAGATCCGCATGCACATCTGCGGCGCGCACGGGCCGAACCGCCGCGAGACGGGCCTCCTCGAGGAGATCCAGCTCGAGAACCTGCGCTACAACGCGGGCTCGTGCTGGCCCGTCTTCGACTCCGTCCTCTGGGGCCTCGCCCGCCGCGAGCCGAACCTGTCGCTCCTGCTCGACGCCTCGGTCTGCGCGTGCGAGACGGCGGAGGACCGCTCGATCCGCTCCGTCCGCGCGTGGCAGGGCACGACGCAGCGCTGGATCGAGGTCGCCGCGCGCCTCTTCGCCGACTGCTCCGGGGACGCCGTCCTCGCGCCGCTCTCCGGCGCCGACTTCCGCGTCGGCCGCGAGGCGCGCTCCGAATACGGCGAGAGCGAGGCGCCGCCCGAGTCCGACGCCTGCACGATGGGCAACTCGATCCTCCTCCAGGCGATGGAGTTCGCGACGCCGCAGGACTTCACGCCGCCGCCGTGGGCGATCGACTTCTCCGCGCCGGACATGCGGCGCTGGGTCCTCAACCGCGGCGCCGACCCGACGGACAACAACTACTGGTGGATCGAGGTCGGCGGCGCGGACGACTCGATCGGCAACGCGGAGAAGCACCGCGACGAGCTCCTCCCGATCGCCTACGGCGTGTGGGACTGGATCAAGAACAAGTGCGAGGAGCGGGAGAAGTTCCGCAACTTCGGGCTCGAATGGGTCGGCTCGCTCCCCGGCAAGCGCGAGAGCCGGCGCTACCTCGGCGACCACGTGCTCGCGCAGGGCGAGGTGCAGGCCGGCGGCGACTTCCCGGACGTCGTCGCCTACGGCGGCTGGAAGATCGACAACCACTACCCGAAGGGCTTCTGGCACGACGGCCCCGGCACCAAGTACACCGACTGCCCGAGCCCGTTCGGCATCCCGTACCGCTGCCTCTACTCGCGCAACGTCCCGAACCTGCTCTTCGCCGGCCGCGACATCAGCTGCACGCATGTCGCCATGAGCGCGACGCGCGTCATGGCGACCTGCGGCCTCTGCGGCCAGGCCGTCGGCACGGCCGCCGCCATCGCCGCGCGGGAACACGCGGACCCGCGGGACGTCTCGAAGGGCCCTCTCCTCGCGGAGCTGCAGCGCACGCTCCTCGAGGACGACTGCATGCTGCCGGGACTTCGCCGCGAGGTCCGCGGCCCCTGCGCCGCGGCAAAGCTCGCCGCGACCGCCGGCGACGGCGTGGGGCGCCTGCGCGACGGAATGGACCGCGACTGGGACGACGGCGGTCACGGCTGGCGCGCGCCGCTCGGCTCCGCCGCCGAGTACCGTTTCGCCGAGGAGATCGAGCTGCGCGAGGCGCGCATCGTGTTCGACAGCCACCTCGACCGCCGCGAGAAGGGCCGTCCGCTGGGCGGCGACGACATCTGCAGCCAGGGGCGATACTACCGCGCGCTCGCGGACAAGCCGCGCGTCGTCCCGGAAACGCTCGTGCGAGCCTTCCGCATCGACCGGCTCGACGCCGACGGCTCGTGGAAGCCCGAGGCCGAGGTGACGGACAACCACCAGCGCCTCGTCCGCGTTCCGCTCAACTGCCGCGCCCGCGGCCTCCGCCTCGTCCCGCTCTCCACCTGGGGCGCACCCGACGCGCACGTCTTCGCCTTCGACGCCCGCTAGCGCGTCATTCCCGACCATCAAGACCATCCCGACCATGAAACTCAAAGTCTGCACCTGCTGGGACGACGGCGTCCTCAACGACGAACGCCTCGTCGGCCTTCTCCGCAAACACGGCGCCAAGGCGACGTTCAACCTCAACCCCGGCCTCATGTCCGAGACGCGCGGCGTCCGGGAGTGGGCCACCCCGCGTTCGCCGGGCTGGAGCCATCTGGGCTTCCGCTGCGGCAAGCTCTCGCTGCGAGACATCCCGGAGATCTACGCCGGCTTCCAGCTCGCCTCGCACTGCTGGTGCCACGAGAACGCCGGCTCGATGCCGGACGACGAGTGGATCGCGAGCGCCATGCGCGCCCGGACGTACCTGGAGGACGCCGTGCAGCGCCCGTGCACCGGCTTCGCGTGGCCCTGCGGCGTCACCACGCCCGGCACGATCGCGAAGCTGCGCGAGGCGGGCTTCGAGTACGGCCGCACGACGAAGTACGCGGAGGACGTCCTCGCCGAGAACCCCGAGCCGATGGCGCTCAAGTCGAGCTGCCATTTCCTCTCGCCCGCGTTCTGGCAGCGCTACGACGAAGCGAAGGCGCGTGGCGGGGTCTTCTACTTCTGGGGACACAGCTACGAGATCTTCGAGTACGACCCGCTCTGGGACCAGCTCGAGGGCAAGCTCCGCCTCATCGCCGAGGACCCCGACGCCGAATGGATCGACGTCGTCGACCTCGCCCGGATGCTGCCGAAGAAGGCCTGACGCGCGGGCGCCCCGGCGTCCGCGCGCTAGACGATCGGGCCGTGATAGTCGCGCCAACCGAGGATCTTGAGCTGCTCCGAGCGGTAGCGCTGCGGGGAGACGCCGAAGCGGCGCCGGAACAGCGCCGCGAAGTAGGCCGGGTTCGGAAAGCCGCACGAGACCGCGACCTCCGAAACCGAGCGGGAGTCGAGCACGAGGCCGCGCGCGGCGTTGAGGAGGCGGATCTCGCGCAGGTGCGCCTGCGGCGTGTCGCGGAAGACGTCCGCCCACCGCCGGAAGAACGTCCGCCGCGACATCCCCGCCGCCCGCGCGAGGTCCTCGAAATTCGTCTCCTGCGCGAAGCCGAGCCGCATCCGCTCCTCGGCCGCGCGCAGACGCTGCGCGACGGCGTCGCCCGCGTTCACGCCCGGCCGGCGGGCCCGCGGCGCGTTGAGGCGCGAAGCGACGGGCTTCTGCGCCAGCAGGTTCGCCAGGACGAACCAGCAGGACGAGTCGATCTCGTCCGCCACGCCGCGCTCCGACACGCGCGGGAAGAGCTCGTCCCGCACGAAGTCGACGACCTTCCGCAGCCGCGGCGACACGGAGACCCGCATCACGGGCGCCACGAAGTCGACGCCCGCCAGCTCCAGCAGCGGCATCATCGACGGCTGGTAGATGAAGAAGAACGACTCCCGCCACGCGGGCGCGTCGTAGTCGTGCCGCACGCCGGGCCGCTGCACCAGCAGATGCGGATAGGTGGTGCGCCAGGGCTTCCCGTCGAAGCGGTCCGTCGCCGCCGGCTCGTCGGACCGCAGCCGCAGGCAGAACTCGACCCCGCCCTCGTGCCTGCCGTGGTAGTGCGCGTCGCCGCGGTCCACCCACCCGACCGTCGAAACCCGGAACGGGAACTCGGTCACGCGCGGCAGCGCGCCGATGTTGAGCCATTGGAGGGGAGCGGACATGGGAGGGACGAGGGACGAGTGACGAAAGACGGGGGACGAGGGAATCGTGGCGGGGAAAACGTTGGAAATCATACACGCAACGGTTCGGATTGTCACGAAGAATCGGGCAAGCGCCTGGCACGGATTCAAACAGGAATTGGCACAAAAATGATTGAATTGCACATCGCCATCCACTACTATTAATGCTGTCTTCAGGATGAATTCCGACCATCTGCCCCCACCCGCACCGCATTCATCATTCAGCATTCAGCATTCAGCATTCAGCATTCCACTCAAATCCTCCCGACCATGAACCGCATCATCCTCGCCACCCTCCTCCTCGCCGCTGGCGCGGCGCTCGCCGACGGCGCGCCCGATCCGAAAAAGGACCCTCGCCGCACCTACTCCACCGATGGCTGGGAGCTCGCCTGGAGCGACGAGTTCAACGGCGCCGATCCGCTCGGCTACCTCGGGAACTGGCAGCACGAGGTCGGGTTCCTCCGCAACCACGAGCCGCAGTACTACACCAGCAACCGCGTCGCGAACTGCGTCCAGCGGGACGGCGTCCTCACGATCACGGCGCGCAAGGAGAAGTGGCCCAACCCGCTCTACAAGGACCGCGCGCTCGGCGGCTGGTACCGCCAGCGCGAGTTCGCGGACTACACATCCGCCGACCTCCAGTCGCGCCGCACGTTCCACTACGGGCGCGTCGAGTTCCGCGCGCAGATGCCCGGCGGCTGGGGCGCGTGGCCCGCGCTGTGGTTCCTCGGCGACTGCCTCCGCAAGCCAAAGGACGACCCCGAATACTACAACTGGCCCTGCTGCGGCGAAATCGACCTCGTGGAGATCTGGGGAAACGCGCCGACCGGCGTCAAGGCCTGCCTGCACTCGTCGAAGATCGGCACGCGCGTGAAACCCAACGAGCAGCACACGGTGACGGGCGGCGGCGAATTCCGCGCCAACCAGCCCGGCCAGGAGCCCTGGAACGGCTTCCACACCTACACGCTCGACTGGTACGAGGACCGGCTCTACATGTTCTACGACGGGCACCTCTACGCCGACGTCAACCTCGCCCGCAGCGACTGGCCGGACGGGCAGAACCCCTTCCGCAAGCCGATGTTCATCATCATGAACCTCGCCCTCGGCGGCTACGGCAACAAGGTCGTCGACGTGGACACCGTGGACGAGAAGAGCGGCAAGACGATTCCCGCCGCGAAGTTCCCGATGGAGCTGAAGATCGACTGGGTGCGGCACTACCGCCGCGCCGGCTCCGCCGATTGACGCCATTTCCATCCCGACCATGAAACGAATCCTCCCGATCCTTCTCGTCCTCGCCGCCGCGCTCTGCGCCCCGCCCGCCGCCCGCGGCGCGGATCCCGCCGCGCCCTACGTTCCGACCTACGACGCCGAAACGGCGTGGTATTTGGGCGAGCTCGGCGTCACGAACCTTCTCGACGCCGGCATCACCGGCCGCGGCGTCCGGGTCGGCGTCATCGACTTCGGCATGGGCGACATCGTGACGGGAACGCGCACGAACGTGCACTGCGCGGCGAAGGCCGGCCGGTCCCGCAAGGCCATGCACGGCCCGGCCGTCGAGGGCATCGTCGCCTCCGACGTCTACGGCATCGCGCCCGAATGCGAGCTCTACGTCTACGACGACGGCGACGGCACCGTCGACGACCTGATCGCCGGCTTCGCCTGGTGCGCCTCGAACGGCTGCCGCGTGATTAACTACTCGGGCGGCGTCCACCGGTTCTCGCGGGGCGTCGTCGACCTTTCGGAGGAGGACGCCGCCGCGAAGCTGGAGGAGCTCCGCGACGCGGTCCGCGCGGCGATGGGCGCGGGGTGCGTCGTCGTCGCGGCGGGCGGCAACGCGCCGAACGAGACGCTGACCTGCCCGCAGGACGTCGAGGGCGTGATCAACGTCGGCGGAATCACGCGTTCGCGCCAGTCCGCCGGGCTCAACGACAACTGGTCGAAGGACTTCTGCGCCTTCGGCAAGGACGTGCCGGTCTTCGTCTCGCGCTCCGGCGCGACCGGCCGGGAGAGCGGCTCGTCCTTCGCCGCGCCGATGGCGACCGGCCTCATCGCGCTCCTGCTGCAGCAGGAGCCCTCGCTCACGCGCGACGAGATCTACGGCATCCTGGAATCCACCTCCGCGAAGCTCGCCGAGGGCCGCTCGAAGATCTACGGCTTCGGCCTCCTCCGGGCCGCGCGGGTCCCGGCGGACTACAAGCGCCAGGCCGCGTTCGACGCCGAGCGCGCCGCGTTCGTGCGCATGACCTCGGCCGAGCTCCTCAACGAGGGCCTCGGCTGGAACGCCGAGCGCGGCTTCTACGAGGCGAAGATGCGTCCCGGCGAGTCGATCCGGCTGGAATACCGGGGCTTCCCCGGGAACGCCACCGACACCAACCTCTACTGGTACTGCGGCAACATGCCGACCTTTTCGCCGATCGGCCTCGACCAGGTCCTTTCGATCCCCGCGAAGACGAAGCCCGGCGAGTTCCTCGTCTACGACGCCCGCAACGACGCGCGGCAGATCGTCTGCCGCCTCCGCGTCGACGTCGTCGCGCCCCCGCCCGCGGACTCGGCGCCCGCCGGCGCACCGTCGAAGCGCTGATCCCGCCCGACCCACCGCTGCACGCGGGAATTTGCCTTCCCGCGGCGCGCGGATCCCGCCGAGCGGCCGCCCTTTCGCAATCGCGAATTATCTCTAAATCAAACGATTGACTTGACGGGGTGGTCTATGGTAGGATTCGCGTTGTCGGACGAACACGCCGCTCTCGGTTTCAACAAGCCCCCCCCATGGCACCTGGCTATCCGCTCCTCCGTTCACGGTCCGCGCTCGCGGCCGCGCTGGCGCTCGCCGCCGCCAGCGCGCTCGCCGCCGTCCCGGACGTTACCGCCTCGCTCGAGTACGTCGGCAATCCCGCCCTGCACCGCTGGCCCGCCGACTCCTACATGCGCGGCGCGCTCGACCTGCAGTTCCACCGCGGGACGCTCCTCGTCGGAGGCGGCGAGGTCGAGAACAACCGCGGCCCCGTCCACGTCTACGGAACCGACCCGGTCACGCTCGACGAGACGTTCGAGTACTCCGCCGGCACCGAGGCACTCGCCAACTGCCGCGTCGCGTCGTGGGGCGAGCTGCTCGCCCCCTCGCAGGACCCGCGCGAGGGCGACCCGAACAACGGCCACGTCTTCATCCGCGCCGCGGACGGGACCTGGTCGCGCCGCTCGAGCATCGGCGGCAGCGTCCCCTACAAGGTGGGCAGCTCGACCGGCTCCGTCGCCTCCAACACGCACGTCTGGGACATGGAGGAGTTCGATGGGCGCGTCTTCTCGGCCAGCTACCAGCTCCATTGGTCGACGAACCGTTTCGCCAATTTCACGAACACCGGCTCGATCACGAACGCGTACCGGCCTTTCTACTACATGCTCTCGGACGGTGGCTACACGTGGTGGTCGCTGCGCCGCCAGATGCAGCTGCTGCGCTTCTCCGGCGACCTCTACGCGGTCCCGAACGCCCTGGTCCAGCCGAACTACGCCGTCCAGGATTCGAACAAGTGGTACAACAAGGCCGAGGTTTTCCACTGGAACCCGTCGACGCTGAAGTTCGACGAGGGGCGGCAGGCGATGTCGACGCTCTTCCCGAACATCTCGTCGAACGACTTCCGGCTCGTCCTCTCGTCCTCGGGCGGCAAGACCTGGGACCCGCTGCCGACCGGCACGTATGACGCGCTGCTCGTGCGCCTCTGGCACACCACGCCGTTCAAGGACCGCGTGCTCTACGTGGGCTGCTACGACACGCAGGCGGGCGAACCCGCCCTTACCTCCTACCCGCTCCCGCTCATGGGCTGCTCGGCGTACGTGCAGACGAAGACGAGCTGGGGGACCACGACCAAGACGCTCAAGGCGGACCGCCTCTCGTTCGACAACGACAAGGAGGAGTACCCGTGGGACTTCGCGGTCGTCGGCGACACGTGCTACGCGCTCACGTCGAAGCCGAACGCCTCGACGAAGGTCGTGCGCCACTCGGTCTGGAAGTCGACGAACGGCACGAGCTTCACGCGCGTCTTCTCGTTCGACTTCCACCAGAACATGATCTCGCTTGACTACCGCGACGGCTGGTTCTGGCTCGGCGTCGGCGTGAAGAACGCGACGCGGGGCTACGCCTACGACGGCAAGGCAGACGAGTCCGGCGCGGTCTACCGCGTGCGCCTCCCGCAGGAGCCGACGTCCGTCGAGGCGGTCGATCCGCCCGCGACGCTCGCCGAGGGCGGTTCCGCGTCGATCGCGTTCCGGCTGACCGCGCAGCCGTCGAGCAACCTGACGCTGCGCGTCGCGGCGCGCGAGCGGCGCGGCGTCTCGCTCGACAAGGACTCGCTCGCGTTCACCACGTCGAACTGGAGCACGCCGCAGACCGTGGCCGTGTCGCTCGCGAACGACGACGTGGGCGACGATTCGCCAATCGTTGTGCAGTGCGGCGCGTTCGGGGACGACGTCCAGCGCGGCGAGTTCTGCAGCCCCGAGGTGACCTCCTCCGCCGTGCGGCTCGCGCCCGTCGAGAACGACCTGCCCCCCTCGGTGGTGTCCGAATCCGTCGACGTCGGCCCGACGACGGCCTCCTACCGCGTCGCGCTCGATTCGTTCGGGGCCGTGAACGGCGTCGCGGCGACGTCCGCGTCGGTCGCGGTACGCGTCTACGCGGACGCCGCGCACGCGACGCTCGCCGGGCAGGCGTCCGGCACGGTCGGCGAAACGGGCGTCGTTCGGGCGTTCCCCGTGGCCGGCCTTGCGCGCGGGACGCGCTACTGGCTCGTCGCCGAGGTCGCCGCCGCGCCGGGCGTCGTGCATGTCTTCGAGACGGAGTTCCTCACGCCCATCGCCAACCCGGAGGAGCTCGTTGACCTCATGGACGACACGGACAACCGCGAGCTCACGCTCTCCAACGCCACGTCCGGTGGCGCGGCCGGCCAGGGCGCCTACGACAACACGAACACGAAGTTCGGCGGCTACAACAAGCCGCCGTGGTTCATCTACCAGTTCAAGACGCCGGTCGTCGTCAGCGGGATCGGCGTCTGCTCGTCGGGGGAGTCCGACCCCGACCGGAACCCGACCACGATCCAGCTCTACGGCGCGAACACGACGAACAAGAACGACTTCGTGCTGCTCTTCTCGCGAACGGGCGAGACGGACTGGACCGCGGGCGAATGGCGCCGCTGGCTCGTCGGGAACGGGACCGCCTACACCTGCTACAAGTTCCAGATGTCGGCCGCGAGCCAGCACGCCTACATCCGCGAGGTCGAGCTCTACGGCACCGGCGCCGGCGGCGAGCCTCAGAAGCCCGTTTTCCGCGACGCGGCGGACGGCGGTGCGCTCTCGCTTGCCGGCGACGCGCTTTCGCTGAACCTCGTCGCGTGCGAAGCGGACTGCTGGTACGCGCCCTTCACCAACGGGACCGTCGCCGGCCCCTACTTCGCCGAGCGTGAGGGCGTCCATCCGGAGACGGACGGCACGCTCTCGTTCTTCGTCGCCGCAGCCGATTCCGCCAAGTTCGTCGTCGTCGGCGCCTCCCGCAGTCCAATCCACGAAGGGGACTTCGTCATCCCATGAAAAAATCGTTCGCAATCCTGCTTCTCCTCCCGCTCGCGCTTCAGGCGGCGGAGGTGTCCGTCGAGGACGCCGCGACCGCCGCGCGCGCCTGGGTCGATCGCGGCTACGCGATGGGCAAGCTCCCCGCCGGGCGCACGGTCGCCGGCGTGGACGAGGTCCAGGACCCCGACACGGGCGCGAAGCTGCTCGTCGCGCGCTTCGCGGGCGGCGGCTTCGTCGTCCTCTCGGCCGACGACCTCGTCGATCCCGTGATCGCGTTCTCCGAGACCGGGACCGGCCTCGACCTCGACGAGGAGAATCCGTTGTGGGCGCTGCTGCGCGGCGGCATCGCCGAACGCGAGGCGGAGGCGGGCGTCGTCCGCGGCGACGCCGCCGGCGGCGTTCGGCGCGCCGCCGCCGCGAAGGCGTCCGGCGAGACGGACGCGCAGCGCAAGTGGGCGGCGCTCCTCGCGCCCCGGACGCGCGCGGCCGGCCAGGGCGTCACGACGCTATCCGACGTGCGCGTCGCGCCGCTCATCCGGTCGCGCTGGAACCAGCTCACGCACACGCACTCCTCCTCCACCGGGCTTCCGTGCTACAACTACTACACGCCGAACGGCTATCCCTGCGGGTGCGGGGCCACCTCGTTCGCGCAGGTCATGCGCTACTTCGAGTGGCCGACGAACAACGTCCCGACCAACAAATACTCCGTCGCCGTGGACAACGTGGCCGGATACCGGGCCATGATCGGCGGACACTACGACTGGTCCAACATGCCGCTCCATCCCTGGGAGGGCGAGATCACCGAGGCGCAGCGCGAGGCGATCGGCCGCATCTGCCACGACACGGGCGTCGTCATGAACATGAAGTACGCCCAGTCCGGCAGCAGCTCCCTCATCGAAAGCGGACGCTACGCCCTCGTGAACGAGTTCGGCTACTCGAACGCCGTCTCGCGCCAGAAGATCGACAACAACATCGCGATCCTAAAGCAGTGCATCATCCCCTCGCTCGACGCGAAGACGCCCGCCGTGATCGGCATCCGGGGCAACGCCGGCGGGCACTTCGTCAACATCGACGGCTACGGCTACTCTGACGGCGACTGGTTCATGCACGTCAACGCCGGCTGGGGCTCGGCGACCAACGTCTACTCCGACGTCTGGTACTGCCCGCCCGCCCTGAACATGCTGGCGCGGCCGGACTACGTCCTCGAGTTCGAGAAGGTCCAGGACTGCGTCTACAACATCTTCCCCGAACGCACCGGCTCGATCCTGAGCGGCCGCGTGCTGGACCGCGACGGGCGCCCCGTCGCCCGCGCGACGGTCTCGCTCGACAACGGGGACACGGTCCTCTCGGACGCGAACGGAATCTACGCGTTCGTCCAGGACGTCTCGGCCGACACGTCCTTCACCGTCACGGCCGCGAAGGGCGGCGTCACGGCGTCCGTCTCCGCGACGCTCGGCAAGTGCGTGACGGGCGCGACCACCCGCCTGGCCGAATCGCTGTCCCAGAACACCTACCTGTTCGTCATGGCCTATCCCGACTCGCGCCAGCCCGGAAGCTGCGGCAACTCCTACGACAACGACATCGTCCTGCCGGCGTCCGCGGGCGGGATCCCGCCCGACGAGAACGACATCTTCCGACCCGAGTTCGCGTCGCTCCCGCAGGACGGCGTCGCGCCGCTCGCGTTCGGCGGGACGCCCACGGCTCCGACGTTCATCGTTTCGGTCGGGAACGCCGTTTCCGGCGTCTGGTACACCGTCTACGCCTCCGACAACGTGGCGACCGGCTTCGCCGCCGTCCTTTCGACCAACGCGCCCGCGGACGGCGTCCTCTCCATCTCGGTCGACGCCTCCGATCCGACGAAGTTCCTCCGCGTCAAGCCGTCGCTCGAGCCCGTCCAGCCCGGCACGCCGCTCTGAAGAGATCCCCGCCATGAACGAAACGACGACAACGACGACGAACAGCGAGCCCCGGCTCGGATTCTGCTCCTGGCTTCTGCGCGGGCGGAGCCTGCCCGGCACGGTCGCGTTCCTGGCGGAGGCCGGCTACCGCTCCGTGGCGTTCCTGCAGGACGTGATGGGCGTCCGCGGGAGCGAGCGCGACGAGGCCGCCGCCGCGATCCGCGAGCTCGGATTCTCGATCACCTACCACGGCTGCGTGCAGTGGTGGGTGGGACAGGACCAGCGCTTCGACGACGCGAAGGTGCAGGCCATGTTCGAGGACGTCCGCTGGTGGCACGAGAACGCGGGCGGCGTCGTGTCGTGCTGCTCGGACCGCGTCGCCGGCCCGACCGAGGAGGGCCCCAACCGCCGCTACCTCGAGGGCGAGACGCGCCGCCTCGCGCAGCGCGAGCGCGACTTCTTCGAGCCGCTCGGCGTCGGCTACGGCATCGAGAACTGCTTCCACCGGTACTGCCTCCACGAGGAGATGCAGGGGCTCAAGGACTCGGTCCCCTCCCCCGCCCCGCATCTCGGCTCGATCCTCGACGTCGGCCACGCGTACGTCCACGTCAACGTCGACCGGACGGACGGCATGTCCTTCGAGGAGTACCTCGACCGCATCCCCGTCCGCATCTGGGAGCTGCACATCACGGACAACCACGGCTCGGCCGACGAGCACCTCGCCCCCGGCGCGGGCACGCTCGACTTCCGCGCGCTGCGACGTGCGATGGACCGCCGCGGCTTCGACGGCCCGATCTCCATGGAGGTCTGCAAGGACGCCGCGCACGGCGACAACTGCTTCGACCTCTCGAACCCGACGCACCGCGACGCGATCCGGCGCATGCGCGACGACTTCCTCCAACTCTACGTGCCATGAGAAGAACGATCCTCCCCCTGATTTCCGCCGCCGCGCTTCTTGCGCCGGCCGCCAACGCCGCGGAACCCGCGGCCGCAACCGCCGAACTTCCCGCCTGGCGCGACGCGCAGGGCGCCGGGCGCGGTGCGTACACGGTCGCCGTCCTCGGCGACACGCACTTCGACGCGGCGCCGGAGTCGGTCTACCATTCGCACTACGACGAGTCCAACCGCTACGCGAAGGTCCAGCACGAGGAGTTCCGCCGCAACGGCGAGATGTGGGCCCCCGGCGGACGCTGCCGATCGCTCGTCGCCGCCGGCGCGGCGCTCGCCGCCGCGGACCCCGCCACGCGCTTCGTCCTGCAGCTCGGCGACCTCGTGCAGGGCGACTGCTACGACGACGGCGACCACCGCCGGATGCTCGACGACGGCCTGGCCGCCGTCCGCGGCCCCTTCCCCGCGGGCCTGCCGTTCCTCGCGGTCCTCGGCAACCACGACTACCGCGGCGCCGCCAGCGCGCGCGGCGTCACCCTCCGCTGGTTCGACGAGCTCCTCTCGCGCGAGACCGGCGCGCCGGTCTCCCTCCCGCTCCTCTCCTTCCGCGTGGACGACGACCGCTGGATCCTCTGCGACTTCGAGACGGTGGACCTCCTCGCCCTCGCGCGCGAGGTCGAGTCCGACCCGGACGCGCGCTACGTGTTCCTCGTCACGCACGGCCCCCTCACCGCGCCGGACGCGGCGAGCTGGCGCTGGAGCCTCAGCGGCTGGCCGAACAAGGGCGGCTGCGGGCGCGGCGTCCAGGAGCTCTTCGAGGCGGTCTCGCGCCGCCGCGCCATCGTGCTCTCCGGCCACATGCACTGGACGGCCTTCTTCCGCAACGAGAATCCGCTCGGCGGCTACACCGAGCTCACCGTCAACTCCGTCTGGAAGTCCGACGAGATCGCCACCGCCGAACCCGTCAACGACACCCCCGCCCAGTACGGCCTCCGCCGCCGCGACAAGGTGAACGCATGGGACCTCAAGGACTACGACGCCGCGATCGCACGCTACAAGGCGGGCCTGAAGGAATACTTCCTCGGCCTCGGCGCGGGCCACTACCGCCTCGAGATCTCCGACGACAAGGTCCTTGCGCGCTTCTATCCCGGCGCCGCGACCGAGCCCGCGCGCACGTTCGATCTAACCCCAGGCAAGCCGCTTTGCGGCCGTGACGAGTGAAGAGTGAAGAGTGAAGAGTGAAGAGTAAAGAGTGAAGAGTGAAGAATGAAGAGTGAGCGGATGGACCCTGACGCGGTCGAGCTCGCCCCGTTGCCGGCGCCGGTCGACTTCGAAAGCGACATGGACCGCCCCGTCCCGTTCGACGCGGGCGCGACGGTCCACCTCGACTGCCCGGATGCCGCCGCCGCGCCGTGGCTCGCCGCGCACTTCGCCGACTGGTTCGGCGCGCAGGCGCCGCGCGTCGCCCCCGGCCCCGCGGCGCTCCCGCTGCGCGCGGGCGACGAAGCCTACGCGGTCTCCGCCGACGCCTCCGGCGTCCGTATTGCCGCGCGCTCCCTCGCGGGCGTCCGCTGGGCGGCGTATTCGCTCCGCCAGCTCGCCATCGCCCGGCGCGGGACGCTGAGGACCGAGGGCCGCCTCCTGCCGACGCTGCGCATCTCCGACGCGCCGCGCCTCGCGCTGCGCGCCGTGCACCTGTGCTGGTTTCCCGAGACGCGCCCCGAGCGGATCGAGCGGGCGATCCGCCTCGCGGCGCTGCTGAAGTTCAACTGCGCCATCGTCGAGCCGTGGGGGACGTTCCGGAGCGCGCGGCACCCGTGGTTCGGATGGCCGGACGCCCCCGGCACGCCGGAAGCGCTCTCCCGGCTCGCCGCGATCGGGTGCGACCTCGGCGTGACGCTGGTTCCGCAGCTCAACGTCTTCGGCCACGCCTCCCTGTCGCGGACCTCGTCCCTCAAGCACGCGGCGCTCGACCTGCGGCCCGAGTACGAGCCGCTCTTCGAGCCGGGCGGCTGGAACTGGTGCCTCTCGAACCCCGAGGCGCGCCGCGTCCTGCGCGAGCTCGTCGACGAGATGCACGAGGCCTGCGGGCGGCCGCCGTTCTTCCACCTCGGCTGCGACGAAGCGCAGCCGCCGTCCTGCCCCGCGTGCCGCCGGCGCCCCTACGGCGAGCTCGTGCGCGAGCACGTCGCGGCGTTCGCCGCCTTCGTGCGGGAGCGCGGCGCCCGGGCGATGGTCTGGCACGACATGCTCCTCGACCGAGCCGACCCGCGCTGGGCGGGCTTCGTCGCCAGCGGAAGCCCGGCGACCGCGACGCTCGCCGACACGCTCCCGCGGGACGTCGTGGTCTGCGACTGGCAATACGCGGACCCCGACCCGAAGCGGCCGCGCAACGACTGGCCGACGCTCGCCCACTTTCTCGGGAAGGGCTTCGCCGTGGCGGGGTGCCCGTGGCTCAACTTCGCCGCGATGGAGCCGATGGCGGCCTTCCTCGCGGCGCACGGCGGCCTCGGCATGATTGCGACCACCTGGCACCATCTGCACGGCACAGACTGGCGCGACATCTTCCGCACCGCGGCCTGCGCCGCCTGGGGGACGCCCCCGCGCCCCGTCGCGCCGCAGTTCGACACCGCGTTCGCCGTCGCCCTCCGCCTCGCCGGCCGCGACGCGGGCATTTCCGGCTACCGCGACACCGGCCTCGACGAGGACCAGATCACCCTGCCATGAACCGCGCTCACGCCCTTCCCGGACGAGAACGGCCACGCCACGCTGCCCTGCGCCGCGGGCAAGGCCGTGAACGGCTGCTAGGCCGCCGCAACGCCGGCCGCGGCGGCGGGCAAAGCCCGCGCCGCGAGCCTGGCGTTGCAAAGCCGCGCACGGGCTTGACACGCGCGCGCGAAGTTTGGTAGTTTTATCCCCGAAGGGGCGCCCCGGAAGGGACGAACCTCTTTTTAAAGGCCCGACAATCACACGATTGATACAAGGAGATTCCCATGAAACTGCGATTTCTCCCCGCCGTCGCGATCCTCCTGTCCCTCCTCGCGCCCGCCGCGCGGGCGGAGGAAGTCACCCTCCCCGCCGGCTACGTGCCCGTCAACCTTGTCACGAACGTCGGCGGCTCCGCCTCCAGCGACACCAAATGCCTGAACAACAACAGCTCGTATGGCGTCTCGAGGGCGTTCGACAAGAAATACTACTCCGACGACACGCGTTGGATCGGGCATGGTTCGACCTTTCCGCAGCACGCCGTCTGGACCTTCCCGGACCCGACGATCGTGGACACGGTTCGCATCTACAACGCGAGCTACGACGGCGCCAAGCAGTCGCCATCCGATTTCACGATCGCCGGCTCGAACGACGGATCGGACTGGACGACGCTCGACACGGAGTCCGGCGTGACGGGCTGGTCGGCCAATAAGTTCCGGACGTTCCAGTTCGTCAACCGAACGCCGTACCTGAAGTATCGACTGGAGGTCACGGACGTGCAGGGCCACAGCCGCATGTCGATTTCGGAGATCGAACTGTACCGGGTCAACCAGGCGTCCTTCGACGTCGTTCCCAGCGGTTCGCCGGCAGTCGGCATCGATTCCTTCTCGACGGACTGGATCCTGGCCGTGGAAGAAGGTTCGACGGCGGACGCGGGGCTCGTCTGGAGCACGGACGACTCGTTCGCCACGGCCACGACGAATTCGCTCGGCACGGGTCTCGCGGCAGGCACGCGCACGGCGTCGCTCGCCGATCTCGAACCCGCCACGACCTACTGGTGGAAGATCTACGCCGACAACGGGACGGACGTCGCCGAATCGACCATCGGTTCGTTCACCACGACCGGTTCGCCCCTGTTCGGCGCCGTGTCCGCCGCGTCGGACGGAAACGCCGCGTCCTTCTCCGTCGCGCTCGCCGAAGCGGCGCTCGGAAACACGCTCTCCACGTCCGTCTCCGTCCTCTACGGAACGGACGGAGAAACCTGGACGGCGCTCCCCCTCGGTTCGTCCGCGACGCCGGCTGCGATGTCGGGAACGCTGGAGAACCTCGACTGGGGCACGACCTACCAGTGGTTCGCCCTCGCGACGGCGACCATGGAGGGCGGCCGCGTTCTCTCGACCTCGACCTCGACCAATTCCTTCACGACGCTCTGGGATGGCGACCTGTACGTCTCGAACGGCAACGCGAGCGCCGAGGCCCCGTACTCGACCTGGGCGACCGCGGCGCCGGACATCGCGACGGCGATCTCCCTCGCCACGGACGGCGCGACGATCCACGTCGCGCCGGGACGCTACAAGATTTCGACGTCCCTTTCGCTGGCGAAGGCGGTCCGCATCGTCGGCAACGACGCCGATCCGTCCCGCGTCGTCGTGTCGAACACCGGGGATGTCAGCTATTCCGAACAGAACCACCGGTGCATCCGGATCGACCATGCCGGCGCCGTCGTTTCCGGCCTCGCGTTCGAGAACGGGAAGGTCTACGGGCAGGGCGGCAACGTCCTGATCGGCTCGAACGGCGGCATGGTCACCAATTGCATCCTCTCCGGCGGTTACGCCCGGAGCGGCACGTCTTCCGCCGGCGCGAACGTGTCGATCCAGGGCCCCGGACGGGTGACGCACTGCACGATCCTCGGCGGCTGGCAGAACAACTGCACCGGCTGCACGAAAACCTCCTCCGCCCACGTCGGACACGCGGACGCCCGCATGGAGAACTGCCTCGTCGACGGGTTCCGAGGGTCGGACGTCTCCTCGCAGGCCACAAAGAACGCCTGCGGAATCTACGTGGAAAAGGGCGTCGCCGCCAACTGCACGGTCGTGAACTGCACGTCGCCGTACACGGAGGCTTCCGGCTTCGCGGGCATCCTGATTCCGACGAACGACGGCCTGGCGCTGAACTGCGTGTCGGTCGCCAACGCGGACAGCAACGACACCGTCCGCGCGTTCGTTCCGTCGCAGGTTTCCCGGACCTCGCACTGCGCGTTCGACGCGATCGCCGGCGAGGCGGCCGTTCCGGAGGGCATGGCCGGCGCCGTCGTCGGGACGCCCGAATCGTTCTTCCCGCGTTTCGCGGACGACGCCATCGCCGCCATCAAGTACCGACCGGGCCCCTCGAGCCCGCTCCTCGACGCGGGCGAGGACTACGCCCCGATGGCGGCCTTCGACCTCTCCGGGCAGCAGCCGCGCCGGGTCGGCGCTTCCGTCGACATCGGCTGCTACGAGGACGGGTATCTCGCCATCGAGGCGACGGGCGAGCCGACGGTCGGCCTCGAGTCGTTCGCGACGGACTTCGTCCTCGGGACGGACGTCCCCGCGGACGTCTGGATCGTCTGGAGCGCGGACGCGTCGTTCGCGGCCGCCTCGACGAACCGGGTCGCGGAAGGCGCCACGAACGGCGTCCACGAGGCGGCGGTCGGCGGACTCGCGACGGACACGGCCTACTGGTGGAAGCTCGTGGCGACCAACGGCGTCTTCGCGGTCGAGACCGCGCCGGCGTCGTTCCGGACGCTCGGCGCGCCGGTGATCGGCACCTTGTCCGAAGCCGTCTCCGGCCCGACCGTGACGTTCTCGGTCGACCTGGCGTCCGTCGCGCGCGACGCGCTCGGAAACGGCATCCGGACGTACGTCACCGTCTTCTGCTCGACGAACGGGACGGACTGGATCGAGCAGTCGCTCGGCTCCGCGATCCGGGCTCGGACGGTTCTCGGCGCCGCGACCCTTCCCAACGGGGTCTGGACGTGGTACGCCCGCGCCTCCGCCGAGTCCGGCGGACGGACGTTCGCGGCGGAAAGCGGGACGCGGACGTTCCGCGTCTTCCACAACGCGACGCCGCCGGCCGGCTTCCGCCGCGTCGACGTTGAGATCGCGTACGACGGCGAGCCCGCCGAGGACATCCCCGTGCTGCTGCGCCTCTCCGAGGCGATCGAGGGCTTCCGCTACGCGGACGTCGCCAACGACGGCAGGGACTTCCTCTTCTCGGACGGCGACGGCAACCGCCTCCCCTTCGAGATCGACACGTGGAACCCGGAGGGCGAATCGCTCGTCTGGGTCCGGCTGCCCGTCTTCGCCGACGGCGCGACGATCCACCTCGACTACGGCGCCTCGGACGCCGACGGCACCGCGGACGCCGCGGACGTCTGGCGGCGCTATGTCGCCGTCTGGCACATGAACGAAATCCGCACGGACGCCGCCACGGGCAGACGCTACACCCCCGACTCCTCCGCGAGCGGCTGGCACGCCTACAAGTCCGTCGAGGCGGATGCCGTGCCCGCGCCCGTCACCGTCGCGGCCGGCGCCACCGCGCAGCCGACGCCCCCGACCGGCAGGGCGATGAACGTCGCCTTCGGCGCGGGGAAGTCGGATACGTCCGTCGGCGGCTTCGCGGTCCCCGCGAGCCAGACCGCCTCCACGACGCTGAACGGCCCCGGTTTCACGCTTTCGGCCTTCGTCAACTCGCATCAGGCCGCGAACAACGGCCGCTGCCGCGTCATCGCGTTCGGAAACGCCTACAACGACAAGGCAAATCTCGCGGTCGGCAGCGACAGGATCTACAGCATGGGATCCAACAGCCACAACAAGACCAATCCGAAGGGCGCGACGGGCTGGGTCCACGCGGCGGCCGTCTTCGGTTCGCCGCGGTCGAAGATCTACGCCGACGGCGTCTGCCTTTCCGGCAACAACGACGGCAATCCCGACCTCGCGAGTCTCGCGCTCGACAAAGGCATCGGACTCGGCTGCTTCACGGACGGCACGCAAAGCCTCGACGGCTACATCGACGAGGCGCGCATCCGCAACGCCGCCTCGACCGCTTCGTGGGCCGCCGCCGAGTACGCCGCGATGGCGGACCCGGACGTCGTCCGCTTCGGCGGGGCGCGCTACCTCGAGATGCCGGTCCTCGAAGCGCCGCCTTCCCTGGCCTGGTACCGGAACGGGTTCGTCCACTCCGCCACCGTCGCCTACGGGCGCGGCGACGTGCTCCTCGCGACGGTCGACCTGTACGACGGTTCCGCGACCACGAACGCGGCGCACTCGTTCGATTCGGCCGCCTCGCTGCCGCAGGCGCTATCGGAGAACGTCGAACTCCCGGAGAACCGGATGTACCGGGGCGTCGCGATTCTGCGCTCGCCGGACGGCTCGGAGGAAGATCTCGCGGCCGCCCGCGAGACGGTCTACTCCGGATCGATTTCCGTCACGTGGGTCCGGGACGCCGACATCGCGGCGATGACGCCCGCCATCGTCCGGCTTTCCCGCGCGGACACCGAGGCCGCGACCTGCGCGCCTCTCGAAGTGTCGTTCGCGCTTGCCGGCGAGGCGGTCTCGAAGGGCCTTGTCGAGCCCGTCGCGTCCGCGACGATTCCGGCCGGGGAAAGCTTCGTCGAGGTCGAGATCCGGCCGATCGCCCGGAGCGTCGTTCCCGGCGACTACCTCGCGACGCTGACGGTCGCGGGGACGAACGTCGCCCGTCCCGGCGCGCAGGTCGAGTTCGGCGTCCGCAACGCCGGCGCCGACCCCTACGTGCGCTACGTCGCCCCGAACGGCGACGACGGGAACGACGGCGCGCTCGCCACGACCCCCAAGCGGACCGTCGCCGCGGCCCTCGCCTCGTTCTCCGAGAACGCCCGGTCGGTGCTCTGCACGGTCCGCGTCGCCCCGGGCCTCTACCCGGTCTCCTCGCCGATCGTGCTCACGAACGCCGTCCGCATCATCGGCGACGACTCCGATCCGTCCCGCGTCGTCGTGTCGAACACGACGAACGTCGACTATTACAACCAAAACCACCGGTGCATCCGGATCAACCATGCCGATGCCGTGGTTTCGGGAATGACGTTCGAGAACGGAAAAGACTACGGCAACGGCGGCAACCTCCGCATCGACGCGAACGGAGGCATGGTCACCAACTGCATTCTGGTCAACGGTTACACGCGCGAAGGCAGCGATTCCGGCGGCGCGAACGTGGCGATCACGGGCCCCGGACTCGTGACGCATTGCCGGATTCTCGGCGGCAGCCAGAACAACTGCAGCGGCTGCAAACGGGTGTCCTCGGTCTGTCTCGAGCATGCGGACGCCCGGATCGAGAACTGTCTCGTAAGCGGATTCCGGGGAGCGACGGTTTCCACCCAGCCAACCGTGGGATGCGCCGGAATCCTCGTCGACAAAGGAGCCGCGATCAACTGCATGGTCGTGGATTGCACGTCGCCCTACACGACGGCATCCGGCTTCGCGGGAATCCTGCTGTGGGCGAACGGTCGCGCCGTGGACTGCGTTTCGGTCGGCAACGTCGACAGCAACGGCACGGTCCGCGCGTTCATGGCGTCGCAGGCGACCCGCGCGATCAACTGCGCGTTCGACGCGATCGCCGGCGAGGCGGTCGTTCCGGAAGGCATGGTCGGCGCCGTCGTCGGCACGCCCGCGTCGTTCTTCCGCAACTACGCCCGCGGCGACTACCGCCCGCGCAGCGGCGGGCCGCTCGTGAACGCCGGCGCGAACTACGAGCCGATGGCGGGCGTCGACCTCTCCGGCGTCCAGCCGCGCAAGGTCGGCTCCCGCGTCGACATCGGATGCTACGAAGCCTTCGCCGAAACTTCGATCCTGATCCTGAGATGAAAACGCCTGTCCTTTCCGCCGACTTTCCCGGCGGCAACGTCCGCGTCCTCGGCATCGAGGGCGACACCGTCCACCTCGCGCCCGATCTGCGCGAGACGCAGCGCTTCTGGTTCTTCTGGCGCTTCCGCGCGACGTTCCCGGCCGCGGGGACATGGCGCTTCGAGTTCCCGGACGGCAATTGCGTCGGGACGCGCGGGCCCGCCGTGCGTCGAGCTGGCGAGCGTGCCTGGCGCTGGCTCTCCGGCGACGCGCTCCACGAGTCCGACCGCGTCTTCGAGTGGACGTCCGCCGGGACGGAGACGGTCGAGTTCTGCCAGTGCATCCCGTACCAGGGCGCGGACTTCGACGCGTTCGCCGCGTCCTTCGCGGGCGACCCGCGCGTCACGGTCGCCGAGCTCTGCCGCTCGCGCGCCGGGCGGTCCGTCCCGCTGCTCCGCCTGCGCGAAGGCGAGCCGGCGCAGGCGGTGCTCTTCACCTGCCGGCACCACGCGCAGGAGTCGATGGCGTCCTTCGCGCTCGAGGGACTGCTCCGCGCGCTCGCGTCGGACGAACCGTGGGCGGCGGCGTTCCGGGGCGCGTTCGAGGTCCTCGCGGTGCCGTTCGTAGACCGCGACGGCGTCGAGGACGGCACGCAGGGCAAGTTCCGCCTCCCGCACGACCACAACCGCGACTACGGCGCGGCGGGCGGGCACCTCTACCCCGAGTGCGCGGCGCTCGAACGGCTCCTCGACGAGCGGCGGCCCGCCGCCGTGCTCGACCTGCACTGCCCCTACATCCGCGGCGGCGAGACGAACGAGCACGCCTACCTCGTCGGCATCCAGGCGGAGCGCCTGCGGCCCGCGCAGGCCGCCTTCGGCGCGCTGCTCGAGAGGCGCTGCCCGCCCGAGTCGCCCTACTTCGCCGCGGACACGCTCCCCTTCGGCGCGCTGTGGAACCAGCCGACCGACTTCTCCGGCGGCTCCGGCATGGGCTTCTCGCGCTGGGCGGCGGCGAAGCCCTGGCCGCGCCTCGCGAGCGGCATCGAAATCCCCTTCGCGAACTTCCGCGAGAAGACCCAGACGCCGGACACAATCCGCGCATTCGGCCGCGGCATCGCCGCCGCCCTCGCCGAGTTTCTCGCTACGCCCGCAAGGGGTTGACACCACCCCGCCACGCCCCGGGTGGGGTCGCATGGCACGGATTCAGCCAAGATTCGGCACGGAAACAATTGCCGCGTGTGCGCGCGTTCGCTATAATCGGTTTCAAACTTGTGGCCCTTCCGCCCTCGTCCGGCCGTACGCCAGCCCAGACCATCCAGACCATACGACCATACGACCATACGACCATCTGACCATCCGACCATGAAACGCATCCTCCCGCTCCTCCTCGCCGCCGCGGCCCTGTCCGCCCGCGCCACGGTCCAAGGCACCGACTTCGAAAAGAAGATCGCCTTCACCCCCTCGTCCACCGCGCTCGCGAAGATCGGCGAAACGGCTTGGGCGGACTTCCCCGTCCTCGTGCGGCTTCCGGCCGCCGTTTCGTCCCAGTTGCAGAGCGCGAATGGGACCGACCTTTACGTCGAGGATGAGAACGAAGTTCCGCTTGCGTTCGAGGTCGAGTCGTTTGACCCGGCCGGCACGACGCTCGTCTGGGTCAAGGTGCCGTCGCTTTCGTCCGCAACGGTGCTCAACGTTTTCTTTGGCGGTTCAGCGAACGCCGACAACGACCCGACCGCCGTCTGGTCGAACTACGTCGGCGTGTGGCACTTCCCCGGCTCGGCCGCCGGAACGACGACCGTCGCCGACGCGACCGGACACTCGCTCGACGGCACGACGACGGGCACGATTTCGACCTACGCCGGCCCGTTCGGCGGCGACACTCTCCAATGCACCGAGAAAATCAACGCGCCGGACTACGATTCGCTGCTCTCCAACGTCGCGCAGTTCAGCGTCTCCGGCTGGTTCAAGGCGCCGAACCAGAGCAACGCGTACTTCACGTACGTCTCGAAGAAGGCTGACCTGGCCTGGAACGCCGACAAGGGCTGGTATCTTGAAATGTCCCAAAGCAAGACCAAGGCGAACCTGGTCCTGACCGGCTCGAACAACTTCACCATTCCGGACGTTTCGGCGAACTGGAACTACTTCCACCTCGTTTCGGACGGTTCGACGGTGAAGGTCTACATGAACGGCTCCACGAGCGCATCCAAATCGGTATCCTACAAGGTCAAGGCGAGCAGCAAGGTCTTCCTGATCTGCGGCAAGGACGGCTGCTCCGACGAATACCGCGTCCGCGCCGGCGCTGCGAGCGCGGCGGAGACCGCGCTCGAATACGCGACGATGGCCGATGCGGCGTTCTTCGACGCCGGCGCGATCGAGTCCGTGGATGCAACGGCGCAGGTCTTCGAGACGCCGACCGCCGTGCGCAACGCGAACGGCTCGACTACGGTCACGGTCGTCCTCTCCGCCTACAATGGCGACGTGGGCGTGATCTACGAGGGCGGCGAGACGCCCGTCACGAACATCGTCGCGAACGCCGCCACGCCCGGCACCTACACGGACACGCCGGCGAATCTGGCGGCGGACACGACCTACGCATTCTCCGCCTACGGAAAGAACGCGAACGACACCGAGGTCGTCAAAGCGGGCAACATCTTCTACAACGGCGACCTCTCCGTCACGACGGTCTCGGACGCGAACGAAAGCGGACTCGTCCCCGGCGTCTTCCGCATCTCGCGCGCCGATTCGGCGCACAACCTTACAGTGACCTACACTGTCGGTGGAACCGCCGTTGCGGACCAGTCCTACGTCGCGCTTTCCGGCACGGCGACGATTCCGGCCGGCGCAACGTACGTGGACGTGACCGTGACGCCGCTCAACGACCCGACCGTCACGGAGAACGTGTCGGTTGCGCTTTCTCTTGCGTCCGGACTTTACGGCATCTCGGCATCTGCCGGCACGGCGACGATGACGATCGCGAACCTGAACGCCCCCGCCGGCTTCAACACGTGGGTCGCGTCCGCGGCAGGCCTTGCGTCCGTCAGCAACAACTGGTCCGCCGGCCACCCGCCGAACGCCTCCGAACACGCTCTCTTCGACGGTCGCTTTTCTTCGGCGAACTGCGAGTGGGACGCCGCCGCATCTGCAACGGTCGCCTCTTGGACGCAGACGAACGACTACGCCGGCGTGATCACGCTCAAGACGGTCTATCCCGGCAAGGGCGACTTCCAGTGCCTGACCGTGACAGGGCCGATGGCGGTCATGAGCGGCACCATCACCCACCCGCAGTCGCGGACACAGGGCCAGAGTGCGACGGATTACCTGCAGGACCTCCTCGACAACGAGACCTACCGCGTCCGCATCGACGCAGGGTCCCTCGTCATCGGACCGGACGGCCGGATCGACGCCCTCAACAAGGGCTACTACCATTCCAACACCGGCAGCCACACGTCGCCCGAGCCTTCCCACGGCGGACGTCTCTCCGCGTCCGGGCAGGCCCCCTACGACGACGTCAAGGAGCCGATCCACATCGGCATGCCCTACAAGCGGGATAGCGGCACCTACTATATCGGCATCGGCGGCGGCGCAATCTATCTCACGTCGACCGGCGCCATCGTCGTGAACGGCTACATCGGGGCCGACACGGGTTCCGACACGTGGAACCGCGGCTACACGCTCCGCGGCGGCGCGGCGGCGGGCTCCGTCTATGTCCGCGGCGCCTCCGTCACCGGCTCCGGCACGATCTCCGCAAGCGCGCTGAAGACGGACGAGCAGAAGTACCGCGGCGTGGGCGGTCGCGTCGCCGTCATCGCCACCTCTTCGACGCCGATCGACTACACGACACTCCAGCTCAAGGCAACGGTCTATCCGTTCAACAACAACAACGGGCAAAGCTCGACATACGGCGGGTGCGGCACGGTCTTCGTCAAGGACGGCACGATGACGAACGGCGTCCTCATCGTGCGGAATTTCGACCTGACCTTCGCCGAAGACGCATCTGGACGCCGGACCGATGTCACGGCCGAAGGCGACTGGACCTTCGATCGGCTCGAGCTGGGAGGAGGGGTGCAGTTGTCCGTTCCCTACGGAACGACCCTCACGCTCCCCGGCTGGGACTGCGTGACGGCCCCGGCCAACAACACCGGCACCGGAACGCCATCCGGGTTCATCTACCGGGGCGGAACGCTCGACTTCGGCTCCGCCGCGGAAGTCATGTTCTCCGGCCACTGGTATTTCGCCCCGATTTCGAACTACGTCTTCAACGCGGACGTCTCGCTCGCGGACGGCGCCGCGATCGGCTTCGGCGGGAAATACACGCAAAAGATCGCCAACAACGCTTATCCTGACAAGCTCGACAAGATCCAGTGCACCGTGAACGGCAATCTGACTATCCCGTACGGGTGCTCCGTCAATGTCAACCAGGCCGGCGCCATGCAGGACAGCCACGGCGTGCCCGCTGACTACCCGCAGGGGGCGCACGGCGGGCGCCGCTCGAACACGATGAAGACGATCGGCTCGGCGTTCCATCCCCGGACCTTGCCGCACGGTCAGTCGAACAGCTACGGATGGATCATCCCGGGAGGGGCGGTCGAGCTCGTAGTCTCAGGGACACTGACCCTCGGCGGCACCATTGAATCGACCGCCTACACTGGGAACGACGGCACCAAGTCCGAGGTCGGCGGCGGATCGATTGACATCACGGCCGGGCGACTTGCGGGCGACGGCTCGATCAAGGCGGGGGCCGTCAAGGACGGCCAGCCGGGCGGCCGCATCGCCATCCATCTGACGGGCGTTGGTGCAACGTTTGATGATTTCGATGGAGCTGTCAACTGCGCCACGCTGGGAGCTGGCAGCATAGGTTCATGCGGTTCGATCTACATAGAGACTGCAGCAGACGGCGATAGGCGCGGAACGGTCATCCTTGACGACAACAACGTGACCTGCACGACCTACACGCCCATCTGCGCGACGGGCTACGAAGCGGATGACGTCGCCGACTTCCGGCACGCGGATCTCGTCGTCCGGAACCAGGCCAAGGCGCAGGTGGCCGTCGCCGACGACAAAGGGACCTTCACGATGGACAACGTCGAAATCGACGAAACCGGCGCGCTCGACCTGTTCGGGAACCGCTTCGTCGTCACGTCCGCGAGGATCGGCGGAAAGAACGTCCATACCGGCACCTACACGGCCGCGCAGCTCGCCGCGCTCGGCTTCCCGCAGGTCGTCGACACCGACGAGAACGCCGCCGGAACGCTCGTCATCCGCGGCGCGGCGACGGTGCTCATCGTGAAATAGCTTCCGTCTTCGCCCGGCGCCCGCGTCGGCTTCGGCCGGGCGTCGCGGTTCCGTCCGAAGGAAGGACCGACATGGCAGAATCCTCGCAAGTGGCAGCCGCCGACCACGCGCGCCCCGGGCCCGACTGGCGCGCGGCGGGCGGCCTCTTCCATCTCTTCGAAGCGCTCTGGCGCGGATTCTGCCAGGGTTCGGCGCTGCCAGGCCTCCGTTTCGCGCGCTTGACACGCGCGCGGGGAGTTTGGTAGGTTTCGACCTGAAGGGACGCCCCATCCGGGCGGACCTGCTTTCAAAGCCCGTCAATCACCCGGTTGACACGTGGAGATTCCCATGAAACATCCGTTCGCTCTCGTTGCGGCCGCGCTTCTCGCGGGCGCGCTCGTTCTCCCCTCCGCGCGCGCGGCGGACGCGGACGCCACCGGCCTCGTGCCCACGATCTGGTGGGACTTCGAGACCAAGCCCAGCGCCTCGGGCCTCGCCACGGCGAACAAGGGCGCGACCTACCAGGCGGGCGTCACGAACGGCTGGGCCGTTGACACGTCGAAGTTCACGCCGTATTCGCAGGCGAACGGCGCCTTCTCGACGGCCGGCGGCGCCTACACCGTGTCCCTCGTCATGAACCTCGGGACGACCAAGAACGGCATCACGCTGAACCTCCGCAATGAAACCGGCGAAAGGGACCTGATCGTCCGCCGCGGTTCGACCGCGGGCTCGCTCGTCGTCGGCTGCGACGTCTGGAAGGTCGCCACAAGACACAATCTCACGACGACGTTCGAGGACGACTCGACCTACCATCTCGTCTCCGTCGTCGTGGAGGAGTCTGGCTTCTCGCTCTACGTGGACGGCGAGTTCGTCGGGTCCGAGACGGGCTTCACCCTGTGGACCGCCACGGGCCGCGCCAGCCGCCTCCAGTTCGGTGCGCACCTCAGCGGCATGCCCTCCGGCGAGGCGAAATACGGCGGCTGCATCGACGACCTGCGCATCCACGACGCGGCGCTCACGCCCGCGCAGATGAAGCTGATCGCCGCCGAATACGGCCTTGCCTCCATCGATGGCTTCATCGCCGTCGTCCCGTCCGGGGAACCGACGGTCGGAACGGATTCCTTCCGCGCGCCGTTCGCCCTGCGCGTGCCCGAGGGCGACGCGGCCGAGGCCGCGATCGTCTACGGCACGGACGCCGCGCTGTCGGCCCCGGCCACGAACGTCGTCGGTTCGGCGCTGACGGCCGGCAACTACGAGGCGTTGCTTCCCAATCTCGTGTCTGGCACGACCTACTGGTGGAAGATCGTCGCGAGCAACGGCGTCAACCGGGCCGAGACGGACGTTGCGTCATTCCGCACGCTCGACGTGATCGTCCCGACGGACTACGCCAGGCGCATTCCCGCCGTCCTCTCCGGCTATGCCGGAACGGATACGCTCACGAATTTCCCCGTTCTCGTGAAGCTCGCGGCGGACGCGCCCATCGGCTTCGACTACGCCGACTGCGCGGAGGATGGCGCGGACATTCGCTTCGCGACTCCGGACGGCACGGTGCTGCCGCACGAGATCGACACGTGGAACACGAACGGCGAGTCGTTCGTCTGGGTGAAGATCCCGGCGATCTCCGGTACCGCTACGGCGTTCTCGATGTACTACGACGCGCCGGACCCGGCGGCGCTTCCGCCGGTCGATCCGCACGACGTCTGGACCGCGGCCGGGCACCGCGCCGTGTGGCACTTCGCGACAAACGCGACGGAATCCGCGCAGGGTCTGGTCGCCTCCACGGCCACCGGCACGCCGTCCTACGCGAACGACGGCGCCGTCGGCAAGTGCTGGCAGAGCGCGGGCGAGGCGTGGTTGCAGTACGCCAACGACGCCTCGTGGAGCGCACTCGGCGCGGGTTCGACGCTCACGATTTCCACCTGGGCCAAGTTCGACTCCACTTCCTATGGCTACAACCGCATCCTCTCCACGATGTCGACCTGGGAACAGCCGGCCGGCTACGAATTGACCGTCCAGGACGACAAGAACGAGATCACCGTCGGATCGAGCGGGAAAAGCCAGTACCAGAAGGTCGTTTCGCCGGGCCCGTCGGACGAGATGGTCTACCTCACGGCCGTCTACAACGCCGACCGCTACGCGGACCTCTACGTGAACGGCGTCCGGCAGGAGCACAAGCAGCTCAACGCGGTCGTGCAACCGACGGAGACGATGACGGTCGCCTGTTTGGCCGGCGGCGGCAACGTCTGGAACGGCTCCCTGGACGAGCTCCGCCTCCACGCGGCCGCCGAATCGGCCGACTGGGTCAAGGCCTGCTACGACACGATGGCGACGCCGGCGTCGTTCGTCGCCCTCTCGCCGGCCGAGTCGACCGACCCCGACCTGCCGCGGTTCGGCGCGCTCTCCGCGTCCGATGCGAACGGCGTCGCAACCTTCACCGCTCCGCTCGCCGTGCCCGGCTACGGCGGCGAAGTCCCGACCTCCGTCTCGGTCTTCTACGGGACGGACGGCGAAACCTGGACGGAGCTTTCCCTCGGTTCGACGAACGAGGCCGCGACGCTGACCGTCTCGGCGTCCGGGTTCGCGGTCGGCGTCCGGTACCTCTGGTACGCCGTCGCCACCGCGACGAGCGGCGGCACGCCCAAGACGACGGTCTCCCAGCCGCAGTCGTTCGTCGCCAGGGCCTTCGATCCGACGGGGAACTACAAGTCCTTCACGGCGACCGTCGTCTGGGACGGCGCGCCCGCGGAGAACCTCCCGTTCCTGCTGCGCATCTCCGAGGGCGGCGTCAACGGCTTCGACTACGACGACGTCACGGCGTCCGGCCTCGAGATCCTCGACGCGGACGGACAGCTGCTTCCCTTCGAGATCGACACGTGGAACACGAACGGCGAATCGCTCGTCTGGGTCCTCCCGCCCGTCTACGAGGACGGTGCGACGGTCACGGTCCGCTACGGCGCCCCGTTCGCCAACGCGCCGCTCCCCGCGACGAACGTCTGGACGGCCTATGTCGCCGTGTGGCACATGAACGAAATCCTCGTGGACGCCGAGTCCGGCAACCACTACACGCCCGATTCCACCGCGAGCGGCTGGCATGCCTTCAAGTCCGACGAGGCGGACGCCGTTCTGTCGCCTGTGACAACCGCGCCCGGCGCCTCCGCGCATCCGACGCCCCTCACCGGAACGGCGATGAACATCGCCTACGGCGCAGGGAAGTCGAGCTCGTCCCTCGGCGGCTTCCGCGTCCCGGCGGACCAAACCTCCTCGACCACGCTGGACGGCCCCGGCTTCACGCTCTCCGCCATCGTCAACTCGCAGCAGGCCGCCAACGACGGCCGCTGCCGCGTGATCGCCTTCGGAAACGAATACAACGACAGGGCCAACTTCGCGGTCGGCTCCGACAAGATCTACTGCATGGGATCCAACTCCCACAACAAGACCAATCCGAAGGGCGCGACGGGCTGGGTCTACGCCGCGGACGTCTTCAACTCGCCGTATTCGAAGATCTACGCCGACGGCGTCTGCCTTTCCGCCAGCAACGAGGGCAACCCCAACCTCGCTAGCCTCACGCTCGACAAGGGCATCGGCCTCGGCTGCTTTACGGGCGGCAAACAGTGCCTCGACGGCTACCTCGACGAGGCGCGCATCCGCAACGCGGCTTCGACCGCCGACTGGATCGCCGCCGAATACCACACGATGGCGGACGGCGCCGTCTCCTTCTCCTCCGTTTCGTCATCCGACACGTCCGTCCCCGTTCTCGGGACGCCGTCCGTCGCGCGCAACCCGGACGGCTCGTTCACCGTCTCGGTCGCCGTTTCCGAAAACGACCCCGCGTCGATCGCCTGCATGATCGGAGGGACCGACTACGCGATGACGCCCGCGAACGCATCGCTCCCAACGACGTATTCCGCCACGGTTTCCGATCTCGCGCCCGGCACCTACGTCGCGTCCGTCCATGCGACGGCGACGAGCGGAACGTCCGTTTCCTCGACCTGCCCGGACGCCTTCCACGCCGGAGCGCTGACGATCGTAAAGATTTCCGACGCCGACGAAGGCACGCTCTCGCCCGGCGTCTTCCGTGTCTCGCGTGCGGACGCCGATTCCACGAGCCTGCCGGCGCTGACGTTCGACGTGGCGTTCTCCGGCCCCGGGCTCGCCGGGATCGCCGATCCGGGGATTTCGGCCGCCACGATCCCCGCCGGCGCGGCGTATGTCGACATCGCCGTCACGCCCATTCCGAACGATGCCGTGAACGAGAATCTCGAACTCGTCCTGACCGTCTCGGGCGCGCACGTCGGCCAATCCTCCACCGCCTCGCTGACCGTCGTGAACTCGAGTTTCGACCTGGCGGTCCGCTACGTCGCCACGACCGGCAACGACGCCAACTCCGGCGGCACGCCCGAGTCTCCCAAGAAGACGATCGCCGCCGCCGTCGCCGCCCTCGGCCCCATCGCGCCGACGCGGACCTGCACCGTCCACGTCGCGCCGGGGCTGTACCCGATCACGTCGCCGATCGTCGTCACGAACGCGATTTCCGTCATCGGCGATGATTCGGACCCTTCGCGCGTTATCGTATCGAATACAGTGCCAAGTGGCAACGCAAGCCAGGAACATCGGGTGTTTATCATTGCGAATGCCGACGCTCTTATAGCCAACCTGACGATGCAGAAGGGCGAAGCCTACAGCCGGAACGGGGGCAACTTCAACATCGGCACGGCTGGCGGCATGGTTTCCAATTGCGTGGTGGAAGCGGGCTATGCACGCGACAACGGAAAGGCGGCCGGTGCCTGGCTCGATGCGGGCGTCGTCACGCACACGGTCTTCCGGAAGAACTATTCGAGTGCCGGATCCGTCACCTGGGAGGGCGTTCGTGCGGGGCTTCTCCAGCTCAACGGCCAGGCCCGCGCCGAAAACTGCCTCTTCGTCCAGAACAACCAGACCGCATCCGTCCGGCTGATCAACGTGCACGGCTCCTCGGTCATGCGCAACTGCACGATCGCCGATTCGTCCCTTTCGAAGACGAATGACGCCTGCACGACGTGGTGCGTACTCAACATCGCCTCCGGCGCGACCGTGCAGAATGTCGTGATCGCCGGCGTGACGAACACGATCGACGGCGCGACCTGCGCGATCACGGGGACCGTCGCGAACTTCCGGAACGGCGCGTTCGACGGCGACGCGACACGGCGGCTTCGTTCTTCCCGCACTACGCGAAGAACGTCCCCTACGCGATCAAGTACCAACCCAAGGCCGGCGGCCCGCTCTACGACAAGGGCGCCGACTACGCGCCGATGGCCGCGTTCGACCTCTCGGGGACGCAGAAGCGCAAGATCGCCTCGCATATCGACATCGGCTGCTACGAGGCGAACGGAGCTGCAACGGTGGTCATCGTGAAATGAACCCCGTCCTTTCCGCGGACTTTCCCGGCGGCGGCGCGGTGGTGCTCGGCCCCGACGGCGCAACCGTCCGCCTCGCGAACCCAACGCCCATCGTTCGGTCGTACGCCAGTCCAGACCATCCGGACCATCCGACCATGGACACTTCACTCGACTCCCTCCCCCTCGTCTGCGAAACGGCGGACGCCGTCCCCGGCCACGAGCCGAGCCTGCTGCCGCCCGGGCGGAAATGGACGCTCGCCTGGAACGACGAGTTCGACGGCGACCGCCTCGACGAGACGAAGTGGCGCTTCCGCACGAACTTCTGGGGCCGCCGCGCGCACTGGTTCGCGACGCCGGAGGACGGCGCCGTCGAGGTCCGCGACTCGCTCTGCCGGCTCAAGCTCGTGAAGAAGCCCGACGGACAGTTCGTCACGCCGCAGCTGCAGACCGGCGAGCTCGTCTGGGACATCCCGCACGAGAAGGAACCGAAGGGCTTCTGGCCGCTCCCGAAGCGCGAGCCGCCGACGTTCATGCACCGCTACGGCTACTACGAATGCCGCTGCCGCACGCAGCAGATGCCGGGCTGGTGGACGGCCTTCTGGATGCAGGCGCCGATGCAGGGCTGCTCGCTCGACCCGCGCCGTGCGGGCATCGAGCACGACATCATGGAGTCGTTCGAGCCGGGGACTCTCATCCCGCACTACTTCCACGCGAACGGCTACGGCGACGACTACGCCCCCTTCCACACGCCCCGCGCGGCGGAGATGAGCGACACGCTCTCGTTCGACAAGGCCGCCTTCCACCGCTTCGGGATGCTCTGGGAGCCCGACGGCTACACGATCTACATCGACGGCCGCCAGCACGGCGAGAAGGTCGGCGGCGGACCCGGCGAGGCCGTCTCGCAAACCGAGGAGTTCGTCCTGATCTCCGCCGAGGCGAAGTGGTATCGCGACCGCCACATGACCGGCGAGGGCGTCCCTGAGCTCGAGGACGCCTGGCGCGCCGGCGACGCCTTCCTCGTCGACTACGTCCGCGTCTTCGATCCCGCCTAGGTCTCCTAGCCCATCCAGACCATCCCGACCATCCCGACCATCCCGACCATCCCGACTATCCAGACCATCCAGACCATCCCGACCATGCCCTCCCCGCTCTCCCCCGCCTACTACGACCGCTGGAACGCCGACGAACAGGCGCGCATCGACGCGGACATCGAGAAATACCGCAAGGCCGACGCGACCGTCGCGCTCGGTGCCCCCGCCGGCGCCGAGGTGACGGTCGAACAGACCACGCACGCGTTCCGCTTCGGCGCGCACACGTTCAACTTCGACCAGCTCGGCTCGCACGAGCGCAACGAGCGCTACAAGGCGCTCTGGAACGGCGCCTTCGCCGACGGCGCGCTCTTCAACTCCGGCACCATCGCGTTCTACTGGCGCCCGTTCGAGCCCGTCGAGGGCAAGATGCGCTTCGACCCCGCCCCCGAGGACTCGGAGGACTGGTGGAACGCCTGCCCCGACCCGAAGGAGCAGCGCTTCTGGCGCCGCCCGCCGAGCGAGCCCGTCGTGCGCTTCCTGGAGGACAAGGGCGCCTGGCGCCACGGCCACCCGCTCGTCTGGTCCAACCACGAATGGCACTATCCGGACTGGCTCATGGCGAAGCTCCCCAAGGAGATCATGGCCGAGATGCTCACGGACGACCGTTCCGGCGTCTCGATCATGAAGCAGCCGATGGAGACGGTCCTCAAGCGGCTCCCCGCGGACTTCCCCGCCCAGGTCGAGTCCGCGCACCGCCGCCGCATCGAGGCCATCGCCGCGCGCTACGCCGACCGCGTGGACAGCTGGGACGTCTGCAACGAGAGCGCGAACGACTGGACCGCCGGCCGGCTCGTCCGCGGCGCCCCGCTCTCCCGCAGCTACCGCTTCTCGTGGCTGCCCGGCGACTACTGCCACTGGGCCTTCCGCGAGTGCATGCGCCTCTTCCCCGCGAAGAGCGTCCTCTCGATCAACGACTACCAGCTCGACGCCGACTACGCCGAGCAGACGCGCGACCAGCTCGCCCGCGGCGACAAGATCGACCTGCAGGGCATGCAGATGCACCTGTTCAACCCCGCGGACTGCGAGGCGATCGCGCAGGGGAAGATCGAGCTGCGCTCGCCGGCGCACGTCCGCTCGCAGATCGCCGCCGCGCACGCGCGCCCCGGCCTGCCGATCCACCTCTCCGAGATCACGATCTCCGCGCCCGGCGGCGACGAGCGCGGCGAGGTCGTCCAGGCCGAGATCGCCCGCAACCTCTACCGCCTGTGGTTCTCGCTGCCGGACATGGTGGCCATCACCTGGTGGAACGTCGTCGACGACTGCGGCGCGCCCGGCGAGCCGTCCGTCTCGGGGCTCTTCCGCCGCGACATGACGCCGAAGAAGGCCTTCTTCGCGCTCGACCGCCTGATCAACGACGAGTGGCGCACGCGCCTCACGGCGAAGGCCGACGCCACCGGCGCCGTCGCCTTCCGCGGCTTCCGCGGCTCCTACCGCCTCTCCTGGCGCGACGCCTCCGGCGCGTCCTGCGAAGCAACCACATCCATCTAGACCAACCCGACCATCAAGACCATCTAGACCATCTAGACCATGGACCCTCTTTCCCTGAACGGCTCCTGGGCCTTCCGATTCGAGGAGGGCGCCCTCCTCGCCGACGCCGCCCGCCCCGACTTCGAGCCCGCCTGCACGATCGCCGTGCCCGCGTGCTTCGATACGCTCCCGGACTGGTACCTCCGGCGAGGCGTCGGCCTCTACCGGCGCACGTTCCGCCTCGACCGCGACGTCCCCGCCGCGTGGCTCCGCGTGGACGGGATGGGGCTCGTCGGAGCCTTCTGGATCGACGGCCGCCCGATCGGCGAAAGCGCCCTCCCCTACTCCACCCTGCGCATCCCGACCGGACCGCTCGCCGCCGGCGAGCACGTGCTCGCCGCCGCGCTCGGCAACCGGCTCGACGAGCCGCGCCTCGCGCTCGCCAAGCCCTACTACGACTTCTACCTCCACGGCGGCTTCTACCACGGCGTCTCGCTCGTCTTCGACGACCGGTCCCTCCGAGTCCGCACGCGCGACATCCGCGACGGCACCGTCGAGATCGAGGTCGTGAACGTCCCGAAGCCCGACTTCGGCGCGACGCTTCTCTTCGACGGCCGCAACGCCGTCTCCGCGTCCTTCCGCGGCGGCCGCGCGACCGTCCGCGTCCCGGACTTCCGCCTCTGGTCACCGAATTCTCCGAACCTCCACACCGTGGAGCTTGTCGACCATCCCGACCATCCAGACCATCCGACCATCCAGACCAAGTTCGGCATCCGCGCCATCGAGGCCCGCGCCGGCCGCATCCTCCTCAACGGCGAGCCGATCTTCCTCAAGGGCGCGAACCGCCACGAGGCGCACCCGACCTTCGGCGCGGCGACGCCCGAGGCGGTGATGCTCGCCGACATCCAGAACCTCAAGGCGCTCGGCGCGAACTTCGTCCGCGGCGCGCACTACCCGCAGGCGGAGCGCTTCCTGGACCTCTGCGACGAGAACGGCCTCCTCGTCTGGGAGGAGACGCTCGGCTGGGGCAACGGCACGCCGTGGAACGACCCCGCGAAGAAGGAGTTCGCGAACCCCGACTTCCTCGCGGACAACCTCGCACAGGCGCGGCTGATGGTCGAAAAGTCGTTCAACCACCCGTCCGTGGTCCTCTTCGGCTTCCTCAACGAGTTCGCGAGCGACACGCCCGACGGCAAGGCCGTCGCCGACCGGATCGTCGCGCAGATCCGCTCCTACGACTCCGGCCGGCTCGTCACCTTCGCGTGCAACCACAACGCGAGCGACATCGCCAACGAGGCCACGGACGTCGTCTCCTTCAACACCTACCCGGGCTGGATCGGTTCGCAGCCCGGCACGCCGGAGCATCTGCAGGAACTGATGGAGAAGGACCTCGCGGGCATCGTCGCGTACTTCCGCTCGAAGTGGCCGGGCAAGCCCATCCTCGTCTCCGAAATGGGCGCGTGCGGCGAATACGGCCGCCACGACGCGGCCGCGGCGCAGTGGACCGAGGAGTTCGAGGCCGAGTACCTCGCGGACGCCGCGCGCGCCGTCGCCGCGCGTCCGGAGATCTGCGGCTTCACGATCTGGCAGCTCGCCGACTGCCGCAGCTTCCACCGCGGCGGCGCGGACGTCCGCTGCAAGCCCTTCGCGGAGAACCTCGCCGGGATCTACGACGGCTACCGCCGCCCGAAGCTCCCCGTCGTCGCCGCCGTCAAGGCCGCCTTTCGTGCCGGCTAGGGGGCGGGATCGAAGCGGAAGGCGCCCCACAGGCGCGGCTCCACGCCGGCCTGCGAGGGGCGGTCGCTCATGAGCGAGGTGGCCTTGTTGCTCCAGTAGTCGCGGCGCACCGCCGTGGCGCCGGCGGGGTCGCCGTTCACGCGGCCCACGTCGGCGCGCGTCTCCGCGGGCGCCTTCTTCCAGCCGAGCACTTCGAAGGGGATCACCGCGCGCACGGTCCAGAGCCCGCCCTTCTCGATCCAGGTCGTCACGCGCGGCTCCACCGCAACCGAGGAGGCGGCAATCTTCCCGACCGGCGACTCGAAGACATGGCGCGCGCAGGGCGGCGTGGAGGGGTTGTCGTAGTCGTACTTCACGCACACGGCCTTGCCGCCCATCTCGGCGAAGAGCAGGCGGACGTCGCCGCGCGCGGGGCCCTTGCGCGCGGGGTCGGCCTTCTTCGCGGTCTGTAGCATGAGGTCCCACGCGCCGCCCGTCTCGAAGAGCGTGGCGGGGTCCGTCCCCTTGTTCGCCATCGAGGAGCCGTTCGGGCGGCAGGTGTAGGCGAAGTAGAGGTTCGCGCCGTCGTGCTGCAGGCGGAAGAGGTCGCCGTTCGGGCCCTTCTCGAGAACGCCCACGTCCCACACGGCCTTCGGCGGACGGCCGTTCGCGTCGAGCGTCTGGCGCGGCATCGAGCGGATCTGCAGCGTCGGGCGCGTGCCGGCGGCGGCCTCGCGGTCGGCCTTGCGGCGCGCGTCCTCGGCGAGCGTCCTGGCGGTCACGCGGAAGCGGCCGGGACGGAGGCGGCGCGCCTTCTCGAGGCCGCCGATCTCGATGATGGAGGCGTGGGTCTTGCCGCACACCATCGCGAGGGCGTCGCGGCCGTCGAACTTCGTGCGCTGGAACTCGCCGAGGAAGTGCTCGTCCTGCATCGAGGTCCTCTTGAGCGTGTCGGAGTCCGGGATCTCGGGCTGCGTCCACGGCAGGCCGCAGCGCTGGTCCTGCATGAGCTGCGCGAGGAAGATCCCGTCCGCGGTCATGAGGTAGGCGCAGCCGAGGTTGGAGTTGAAGCAGACGACCTCGCCGACGTCGTCGTTGAGGCGCACGGAGCCCCAGAAGCGCGTCGTTCCGATGAGCTCGCCGAGGCGGCGGCCGCTCTCGGTCGTATCGTGGCTGTCGTGCAGCGACGGCCAGCGGTTGCGGTAGCGGAAGAGGACCTTCCCGTCGGGCGCGATGGACATGAGCGGCTTGGAGAGCGTGAGGATGTTGCCCGCTTCGTCGACCAGATGCGAGCTTGCGAAGCGCCCTTGGTGGTGCGCGGCGACGAACGGCGGGTGGAGCGGTTCGCCGAGGTGCCCGTAGACGGGATACCCCTTGTCGGTGAAGCGCACGGGGGTGAACTTCACGATGCCGTTGCCGTCGCAGCCGAACGCGATCTCGAAGTTCTCGTTCACGCGGTTCACCCAGCCCGTGCCGAGTCCCGTGACGTGCTCGTCGATCACGCACTCGTCCTCGGTCATCGCGCCGTCGTCGTTGAGGTCGGTCCACGAGAACGAGACCTTCTTCCCCTTGTATTCGGGCAGGTTGAAGCCGAGGAAGTCGCCGTTGCCCCACGCGGCGACGGCGCGCGCGTGGCCGTCCTCGTAGACGTAGAGGACGTTGCCGCCGTTGCCCATCACGTTCTGCTGGTCCGTGAACCAGAGCCTCCCGCGGGCACGAAAGGCGTAGGTCGGCGTGCCGCCCCACGGGCCGCACGGGGGCGTGCGCGGACGGAAGAAGATGCGCGCCGGGCGGTACTTGCCGTCCGGGCCGCGGTGCAGCTCCAGGTAGCCCCAGAACGCGCGGTCGGCGTCGTCCGGGTCGATCGTCCCGCCGCCGCCGTAGTTCGTGGGCCCGACGACCGACTTCTCGCAGTGCCCGGTGTCGACGTTCCACACGCCGACGCGCTTGGGCTGCTGGCTCTGCTCGCAGATCCAGAGGCGGCCGTCCGGGCCGAACTCGATGCCGAACGGGTCCTCGAGCGTGTCCTCGTCCCACGGCCCGACCGGCCGCCGCCCGCCCTTGCCGAGCGTGCGGAGCGGCTTCGCGTCGGGACCGTAGACGGTCACGACGTGCCGCCCGCAGTCGCCGACCGCGAAGACGCCGTCCTCGCGGATCGCGAGGCCGCCGGGGTTTTCCGCGGCGTCGCGCAGGACGGTCTCGACCGCCTTCGTGGCGGGGTTCACGCGCACGACGTCCTTGTCGCTCCAGAGCAGGAGCTTCTTGTCCGGGGTGCGGCGGATCTGGCCGGCCTTCGGGACAGGGATGGTGTCGATCGGCTTGTCCACGACGGCGCCGGGCGCCTCGGAGAAGTCCCAGACCTGGATCTCGTCGTCCTTCGTGAAGTACGCGCGGCCGTCGATTACGGCGAAGGAGTTGCCCGCGGCCTTCGTGTTCACGTTGGCCGTCGCGTTCGAGCGCGAGTCGACCTTGCGCACGCCGTTCTTGAAGCCGTAGTAGAAGTCGCCGTCGGACGCGGACGTGAACGGCGTGTTGAACACCCACTGGCGCGTGCCCCAGAGCTTGTTCAGGTCCTTGTCGCACTTGATGAGCCCGTGCGCGGCCTCGCACATCGCGGTGATGTACATGAACTCGCCGACGCGGACGATGGACTTGGGCGCGAAGTGGTCGGCCGTCCACCCGCCGGTGCCGGCGGGCGTGTGCCAGGGCGTGGCGCCGTCGGGCAGCGGCGTCGGGTAGAAGCAACCCCGCCACGTCAGCGTGTGCTCGGGGACCCAAACCGCCTTGTAGGTGTATTCGCCCTCGGGCGCGCGGGCGCCGTCGTCCGGGCCGGTGAGGTCCCAGTCCACGTACTGCCGCCCCTTTTCGAGCGGCTCGGGGCTGATCGCGTTGCCGACCACCTCGCCGGCCGCGTTGCGGATCTGGAGCGAGACGTAGCCGCGCTCCGGCACCTCGACCGGGATGTCGATCGCGCCGGCGGCGAGCGCCGCGAGCGCGAAGAGGGGGGCGAGGAAGCGGCCCCGCCCGAGCTGCGCGGGGCTGCCGCCCCGCTCCGCCGGCCGGGCGGGGCCGGGGACTGCGGACGGGTAGGAGCGAGGATGGGTTTTTGAGTTCATCGTCGGATGCGTTTTGTTGCAGTGATTTCAAGCGCCCGGCGCGGCGGCGTCAGCCGCGCAGTTCGGGCCCGACCTGCCGCGGCGTCGGCGGCGGGCCCTCGAGGTACTCGATCTCGCACTCGTTCGCGCCGTCGTCGCGGACCGTGCAGCCTTCGCCGAGCCACGCGCGGCGGAAGATGAAGTGTCGGCAACCCCTGAGGTCGAAGTCCGTGTCCGTCCACGTGCCGCCCTCGAACATCGCGCCGTCGGCGAGCCTCACCGCGAGCCGCCCGCCGGGCGGCGGCGCGAACTTCGCTCCCTGGTCGGCCAGGAAGACCTGGCCGGGCCCGAGCTCGATCGCGCCGCGCAGCACCACGGTCTTCTCGCCCTCGTTCACGAAGACGGCGCCGTGCTCCGCGAGCGAGGCGCGGATCTCCGCCTCGGCCTCGGGGCGTCCCTCCGGCACGACCGGGTACTCGCACCCGCGGCCGTAGGAGAGCTCCACGTCGCGCAGCGCGTCGGCGACGCGCCGCTCGCGCTCGTGGCGCGCCGCGGTTTCCGCGTCGGGACTGCCCTTCGCGAGCGAGACCACGCGCCGCAGCTGCGCCATCTGCACGGGGTTGCAGTACCCGAGTTCGTGCACGAAGCCCACGTCGAAGCACACGCTCGCGCCGAGCGGCAGCACGCGCCGGAGCCAGTCGACCCAGACGTCGTCCGTGTGCCGCACGTCGGTCCAGCCCCACATGCCGCCCAGATAGGTGAGCGAGAACCACTGGCGGCCGAGCGCCTCGCGGCCGTCGCACGGCAGGCGCATCGGGTTCGTGGACTCGCCGGCGGTGAAGTCGCAGCCGGCCCACACGTCGTGGCGGGCCTCGCCGGGGCAGCGGAATTCATGGAAGAGCGTGCCGAGCTCGCGGCCCTCCTTGCGCTCCATGCCGAGCACCCAGCGGAAGCCGTGGTCGTAGTCGACGATCCGCTTCGCGAAGGCGCAGACCGCGTCCGGGTTGCCGCGACGCGCGGCGGCCCGGATCGCGAGTGTCTCGCGGTCGCCGGCGAAGCCGGGGCCGCCGGCGCCGTCGAACCACCAGGCGTGGACGTCGCGCCCGTAGCGCTCGCTCCATTCGCCGATCACCTCGCACCAGTTCGCGAGCCCCTCGGGCGTGTCGGTGCAGTCCGAGCGGCCGTCGAGGGAAGGGACGTACCCCATTCTCTCGCAGTCCTCCGGCGCGCGGGCGGGGGCGCGGCACGGCAGGTAGAGGCAGAACTTGATCCCCGTGCCGCGCAGCGCCTCGATCATCTCGCGAGGAAGGTCGCGTCCGTTGCAGGCCGCCGTGGCGATCCCGCGCTGCCGCCGCGTGATGCGCTCGTAGGTCGCGTTCGGGGCGATGTAGGTGCCGGCGTTCTGGCCGAGCGTGAGGAAGAAGTAGTCCACGCCGGCCGCGACGAGGTCGCGCTTCATCCGCTCCACGTCGAACTTGCGCGCCTCGCGGCTCGCGATGCCCGGCCAGTAGTGGACGAACGCGCCGACCTTGCCGGCCATCCAGTCGGTCTCCGGCGGCGGCGCGGGACGGTGCGCGCGCCGCGCCGCGCGGTTCTCCTCGAGGTAGGCGCCCGCGAGGGCGCCCCAGAAGAACTCGGAGACGTTCGGCGTGTCGTAGTCGTAGAAGAGGAGCGTCTTCTCGATCTCCTCCTCGTAGCACGGGTCGCCCGTCGCAGCGCAGATCGCCGCGGCGCAGAGCGGGTTCGTCATCGTGTGCCGCTCGAACCACTTGCGCACGCCGAGCAGCTCCGTCCGCGGCGAGGCCGCGAACGAGACCGAGACGTCCTGGTCCGTGTGCGGATGCCACGGATAGCCCTCGCGCCAGTTGGCGTAGCGGAACTCGGCCTTTTTATTGTCGTATCCCGCGCGGTCGGCCATGAAGGGCGCGGTGCGCGCGGCGAAGTCGCGGAAGCCCGCGCGGTAGACCGCTCTCCACTCGGGGTCCTCCTCGAGGGCGATGAGATCCCGGAGCGCCATCGCGACGGAAACGTAGATCCAGTGTCCGTCCGTGCGCCCGGCCTTGTCCTTCTCGCAGTCGGCGAGCCCCTTCGCCATCCGGTCGCGCACGGCGGCGCGCTCGGAGCGGTAGAGCTCGAGCCAATGCGCGTCGCCCGTCATTTCGTGGAGGGCGCGCAGGGTGAAGAGGAACCGCGCAACCTCGTAGTACGGCAGGACGACGTCCCTGAGCCCGCCGCGGTTCTGCCCCTTGAAGAGGCCGTCGCACGGGCACCACCAGCCGTTGGCCTCGAGCGCGCGGGCGATCTCGGCGCAGCGCGCGGCGATCTTCGCCTGGAGCGCGGGCTCGGCGAATGGCGCGCGCCAGTAGCTCCAGAGGCCGATCAGCCACGGCGTGGTCTGGTCGTTGGAGCCGCAGGGCCAGTGCGAGCGGCCGTCCTCGAGCACGCAGCGCGCGATGAAGCCGGGCACGTCCGAGACCTCGGAGAGCTTGAGCAGGCCCTCGGCGAGGCGCTTCGCGAGCGCCGCGTCGCCGCGCTGCACCACGGCGGGCATCCACTGGCCGGTGAACATCGCGCCGTTCTCGACCGGCGTCCACCAGCCCATCGCGTTGGGAAACGCGCGCGCCGCCTCCTCGGGGGTCGGCATCGGGCCGACATAGTCGAGCAGCAGCCCGGGGCCGTAGACGAACTCTCGCGCGAGCCGCGCGTGGGCCTGGTCCATCGCCGAAGCGAGGGAGGCGTGACCGCCCGGGCCGAGCGGGGCACTTGCCCCGCTCGCCGGGCGGTCAGGACCGGGGGTGGAAGATGCTTTGGCCGGAGTTTTGGTTTTCATCGCAGGGTTTTCTGAGACGGTGATCCTACGTGCCCGGTAAGCGGGAGTGTGGCCCCGCGCAACTCGGGCGCTACCACGCCGCCGGGATCTTCAGCGTCTCGCCGCCCTTCATCGCGGAAAGGTGCGCGTAGACGCCCGCAAGCGTGGTGTCGAGCGCGGTCCTGAGGTCCACGCAGACCTTGTGCCCCGGCACGAGGATGCCGCGCAGGAAGTCGTCGGTGAGGTAGCTGTGCGAGCCGCCGTGGCCGCCGGCGTCCACGCCGGGCGGAAGCGGCGGCTTGGCGAGGTCCATCTCCGCGACCTCGGCGTCGAACCAGCCGCGGTAGCCGCCCTTCTCGGGCACGTAGCAGCCCTTGTTGCCGAAGATGCGGCCGATCTCGCCGCCGAAGGCCGGGACGTCCCACGCCACGAGCATGCGCGCGGTGGAGCCGTCCTCGCAGCGCATCATGGCGAACTCGCTGCCGTAGGGGTTGGCATAGCGGTTGTTCTCCGGCTTGTAGTGGGTCTTGAGCGACGGCACCCCGGAGCACGCGACCTCGACGAAGCGCTTGTGCGTGACGCAGGTGTAGAAGGCGTTGGAGTGGGTCGGGTAGTACTGCGGCGGGCAGCCCTCGCGCCACTTGCCGAAGCTGCCGCACATCACCGAGTCGAGGTCGTTGCCGTCCGGGTGGTAGTATTCACCCTCGGTGTAGACGACGTCGCCGAGCATGCCGGCCTCGTAGAGCTTGCGCATGGCGTAGCCCTCGGGGCGGAACGCGGTGGTCTCGTTCATCATGTAGAGCCTCCCGCTCGCCTTCACGGCGTCCACGAGCTTCGGCACCATCTCGAGCTGGTCCGCGCCGAAGAAGGCCGGCACGGCGCTCGCGACGTGCAGGCCGTGCTCGAGGGCCATGATCGCGAGGCGCACGTGGCTCGGCGCGTCGGTCGCGATGTAGACCGCCTCGACCCGGTCCTCCTCCGCGTGCTTCAGCAGCTCCTCGAACGTCGGGTAGCGGTTCTTCGCGCGGGTGCGCTCCTGCAGCTTGAGGCAAAGGTCCGGATCGAGGTCGGAGACCGCGACCACCTCGGCGTTGGGATGCTGCTGGTAGCCGAACTGCGAGCCGAAGGAGCAGACCCCTTCGCCCACGATGGCGACGCGCACGCGACGTTCGGAGAACGGCTGCCAGACCGCGCTGGCGTTCGCGCCGGCGTCGGTTTCCTCGAAGCCCTGGATCCGCGCGAGCTGCGCGGGGCTCGCGCCCCGCTCCGCCGCGCTATCAGGACCATGATCGGGATGGGTTTCGGGATTCGTTTTCATGGTGGAGGTATCGATGGTTGGGATGTCCTTGGGAAGACGCCGTAGATTCTACCATCGCCACGCATACGGCGCAAGGGATAATTCAGCCATAATACGCAGAATCTTTCGCTCGAAAAACGAATGATCTTGAGCGAGGCGCCCGCCCCGATCGGCGGGATTCGGGTTTCGGGAGACGGGTTTCGCGGCGGGTTTCGGCGCGGCGCCGTCGCGCCGCGGGCGGGTTTCGCGAAACCCGAAACCCGAGTCCCGCGGCGAATCCCGAAATCCGAATCCCGAATCCCGAAATTGCAGGCGGGGTGCGGCGACTGCCGCACCCCGCCACGACGCACGATGGCGCGCCTACTTCACGATCAGCACGGTCGCCTGCGGCGGCGGGCGGTACCAGATCTGCGTGATCTGCGCGGCGGTCTTGCCGGCGGCCTCGATTGCCGCGGCGTCGGCGTAGGCGTTGCCGTCCGCGTCCTTGAAGAAGAAGCCGCAGTAGTTCGGGCGAACGTCCTCGAAGCGGACGTTCGCCGCGTTCACGCCGCCCGGCGACTGCAAGAGCTGGATGCCGTACTTGCCCGAGACCGAGGCCAGGCCGGGGCTCTCCTTCGGCACGCGGAGCGTCATCTTCGCGTCGTTCGCGTTGTTCGGGAACTTGTTGGAGCCGCTCGTGAACCGCACTGGCACCGCCGTGTAGCCGCCGACCGGGACCACGAACTCGAACACGTTCGTGCTCGTCGCGTATTTGAGCTGCAGCCACTGCGGCGTGAACACCGAACCCGCGCCGACGAGCCGGACCATCGTTCCATTGACGGAACTCCAGGTGTCGGGCTCGAGCTTGCCGGCGGTCACGGTGCCGCCGTCGATTTCGAGGACGGGCGGTGGCGCGGCGGAGCCGCCGGAAAGGCCGCCCGCATTGAGCGTTGCGCCGTCCTCGACGCGGACCTTCGTGCCCGGGTAGCTCAACTTAAAGCCGTTGAACTGCGCCGTCGTCCCCCCTGTCAGGGTGATGGTGAAGTTTTCGCCGTTCTCGTCCGCAGCGGACGCGCCAACACCTTGGATGTTGTCGAGGTACACGTTGCAATCGTCGAAGACAAGGCGCGTGCCGGCCCCCGTGTTGGCGAGGGCGTACGCCCGGAACTTGGCCGCGGCGACAGTCTTGTCCTCGGAGATGAAGACGAGATTGGTGTTCATTCCACCGACGTCCAGGGCCGAAACCCACCACCATGTCGCGTTGCCATAGCGTGTGGTCCCCTGCGTCTCCGGGATCGTCACGACGATCGGGTCGTCGCCCGCGGCCGTGGCGAAGAGCGCCGTGGAGCCGAAGACAGGATAGCCCTCGTAGCCGGTTGGGGCAAGGCTGCCCGCCGCCGTGAGCTGCCAGTTCGCGGGAACGTTCCACACGCCGGCGCTGCCGCCGATCCACGTGTAGGTGGAGTTGTCCTGGAGCTCGAAGGCCTTGTTGTAGAAGACGTTGCTCCCCGCGACATTCACGTTCGGCCAGTTGGTGGTCGCGCTTTCCGCCGTGCCGTTCACGAGCATGAGCGAGTAGTAGACCTTCGTGCCCCACGGCGAATCGGGGAAGGTGGCCGTGAGCGAATACGTTCCCGGCTCCGAGACAACCACGGAATCGGCGATGGTGTTCTCGCTGTTCCAGTTGCTGCCCGTCATCAGGTAGAGGGTCGTCGTGCCGACGCCGAGGCTCGTGACCGGTACCGTCGCGATGAGAGACTTGCCGTCGGGCGTGAAGGTCGCCCTGGCGGTGTTCCACGCGGACGCGCCGGCGGCGGTCGTGAAGGTCGCGACGGCGGAGTCGACGCCGACGGGCGTCGCGGCGTTGTTCGTCGCGGTGGCGTAGAAGGTGTAGGCCGTCTCGGGAGCGAGCCCGGTGACCGCGACGGCGAGGTTCGTGCGGCCGGTCGCCGTGCCGGCCGGGATCGTCCGCGTCTCGCCGCCGCCGGAGAGGACGAACCACACCTGCGCCGAGGTCGCGTCCGCGCCGGGCGCGTTGAGGACCGCGGAGAGGGTCGCGCTGTCGCCGGAGATGGCGGATGCGTCGGGATCGCCGAGGAAGGCGAATGCCGCCGCGATCGAACCTTCGCCGGCCCAGTCGAGCGAGACCGTGGCGGACCAGGTGACCGCGTCGCCTTTCTGCGTGTAGAAGCGCACGAAGCGCGTGTCCGCCGCGATGGCGACGAGGTAGTCGTTCGTCACCGCCGTCGCCGGGAGCGACGACGCGACGAGGCTGCCGCCCTCCCAGTCCGCCGGGTCGTTCCCGCCGTCCGTCGCGCCGTAGACGTAGCGCAGCACGCTCGACTCGCCGGGGAAGGCCTCGCCCAGCGCGACCTTCGCGGAGAGGAGCGTGCCGTCGCGCACCGCCGAGAGGACGGACACCGCGCGCGTGGGCGCCTCCGTGATAAAGAGCGAGCCGTCGCCCGGATCGACCGCCTCCTGCCACTCCGCGTCGGCCGCCGCCGGCGCGGACGCGCCGCTTGCCAGCGCGATGTAGCGCATCTTGGGGTAAAGAATCGATGTCGTCGGCTCCGCCCCCGCGCCGCCGCTGTTGTTCCAGCCCGCGAAGACGACGCGGTAATAGCCGGTCTCGGCGATGGCGAAGGGGCCGACGGCCTTCCAGCCGCCGTAGCCGCCGAACTGCGAGGCCGTGCGTTTCGCCTCCCAGTTTGCGTCGCCGTTGTCGACCCACACGTAGCCCGCGTCGTCGGCCGAGGCGCCGAACCAGTAGTCCTTGCCGCCCTCCATGTACATGTAGCCCGCGTAGCCGAAGCCGACGTTGTTGCCCCATGTGAAGGACGTTCCGTCGACCGACGTCCAGATGTCGTGGTTGTTTCCGGAGGACCGCATCGCGAGCGGACCGAGCGTGACGACGCCGGACGCGGCAATGTCCCAGCTTGCCGCGGCGTCGGCGGGAAGGTTTGCGTCGTTGACCGCAATTGCCTGGTAGAGGCCCGGCGAGCCGGCGCCGGCATCGGAGAGCGTCGAGAACGCGGCGAGAGCGGAATCCACGCCAGCGCCAAGATTGTTCGTGGCCGTCAGGTAGGCGGTCCAGTCCGCGCCCGGCTGTAGGCCGGAAACAGTCGCCTCGATGACCTTCGGCTCCGTCGCCGGAGCAAGCGGGTAGGCGCGCGTCTGGCCGAAGCCGGTGACGACAACCCAGAGGTTCGCGGACGTCGCATTGTCGCCAATCCCCTTGAGACGCGCCGAAATGGTCGCGCCCGTCGCCGAGACGGACGAAACGGACGGCGTTCCGAACTCGAACGACATGACGGCAGCGGCTTCCTCCACGTCGCCGAAGGAGACGTAGTTCGCCCTCGCCATCGTCGCGTATTCCGCCGCCATCCAATCGTCCGAGGAGGTCACGCGGCGGATGCGGATTTCGTCGAGGCCTCCGGTGAGGGGGTTGACGGTGCCGCTGCCGCCCATGCCGCCGAGGGTCAGGGCCTCGGTCGGCGTGACGACCGCGTTCAGCGTCTTCTCGTTTTTCTTGTCGCCGTCGTCGTAGAACTTCACCGCGGTTCCCAACCAGGTGCCCGCAAAGTGCTTCCACGCGGTGTTCGGCCCGGTCGCGATGTCCGTCTGGAACTGGCTCTGGTTGGATGACCCGACCGTGATCTTGGTGTAGCTGTTCTGGAGCGTGATTTCGTAGCCGGCCGGCTTGCTCCAGTCGGACATGCACGAGACCATGCGCGTGAAGCCCGCGTTCCCCGTGACGCGCGCCCAGAAGGAGACGGTGAGCGCCGGGCCGTCGCCGAGCGTCGTCCACGCGGGATCGGGGGCGTAGCGCAGGTCGGACGAGCCGTCGAGCCAGAGCGTCTTGCCGACCGGGCCGGGATAACCGGCATTGCCGTCGTAGGTCGGCGTGCCGCGCATCGCGGTGGGGACGAGGTTCGTCACGGACTCCGCGTTGCTGCCGCTGAAGTGCCAGACGGCGTTGTATCCGGCGCGCGTCCAGACCTCGCGCGCGGCGGGCGAATCCTCGACGCTGCCCGCGTCGTTCGCCCAGTGCATCGTGATCGTCGTCGAAGAGGAGAAGGACGGCACCGAGACCCAGATGAGCGATTCGCCAGCCGTGTTCCACGTGTCGGCCTCGAAGGGAAGGACGGCATCGTATCCGTCCGTGAACCAGAGGTGCGCGGCAGTCGGGCAGTCCTCGTAGAGGAAGCCCTCGGGCGCGTCATTGGCAAGGCGCACGAGGACGGGGAAGTTCTCAAGGGGCGTCGCAGGCGCGGACGGGAAGGAAAGCTCGCACTCGTAGATGCCTGTTCCGGTCGGAATCCGCTTCGTCTTGAACGACGCCGTGGCGGAGTCCGCGCCGGCCGAGAGGTTGTTCGTCGCGGTGAACCAGCAGGTGTAGGTCGTCTGCTCGGCAAGGTTCTCGAGCGTGGCCGAGAGCGCCGAGGGTTCGACGCTCTTCGTGCCGAGGGCGATGCGGTTCGTCGTGGCGCCGCCGTCCGTATAGACAAGCCAGACGTCGGCCGAGGTCGCGCCTTCGCCGAGCGTGCGCAGCTCGCCCGTGACGAGCGCATTCGTCGGCGTCACGTCCGAGACGGCGACCGCGCCGAAGCGTAGCACCTCGACGCCGGTCTCCACCTCGCCGAAGGAGACATAGTTCGCCGTCGTCACGGTCTTGTATTCCTCGGCGATCCAGTCGGCGGTCGAGGCGACGTTGCGGATGCGGATTTCGTCGAGATTGCCGCCGAAGGTCTGCGTATGGTCTGTAAAGGTGCCGAGGCCGATGCCGTTCACAAGCGTCTTTGACACATTCCAGCCGCTCTTTCCGAGGGCGCGTGACGCTCCACCGACATAGCCGACCGGAACGGAAGCGTAAACGCCGGCGACATGCCGCCAGTCATTGGCTGACAGACCATCGGAGTAGTTGAACTCCTTGTGATCGCCGCCGTTCATGACATAGCTCCGTGTTGTGGAGGCAGTCATGTTACCCAGAACATTGTAGTCGCTACTAAAGGCGACTGCGCGGTCGTCACCCGTCGAGTAGCATGCCTCGAAGAAGGAGATCGTGAAGCCGTTGGCGCCGATGGTCGTTGCGGACGTGCTGGCAGAGGGGACGATGAAGCCGCCGACGATGCGGTTTCCGCCCGATGTATTGTCGTTACGAATTGTCATGCCGCAGCCGGTGGGTGCGGCAGATGCGGCCTGCCACGCCGTGGCGTCGGTCGTCTTCACCGGATATGCATCGCTCTCACTCCCCTTGTAGGCGTTCCAGCCGCTCGCGGAGGCGTCGGGGGTGTAGTGGAGGCCGTTGTCTTCGAGAATCTCGTTCATGTGCCAGACGCCGACGTAGTTCGCGAGCGACCACACCTGCGACGACGCGGGCTGGCCCGCCGGCGCGCCGCTGGCGTCCCAGTGCATCGTGATTTTCGCGGAGGATGAGAGCGAGGGGACGGAGACCCAGACGAGCGACGTGCCTTCATCGTCCCACGTATCGACGTCGCAGGGAATCGCGTCGTCGTTCGCGTCCGTGAACCAGAGGCAGCCGCCAGTGGGACAGTCCGTGTAGGAGAAGCCCGTGGGGGCGCCCTCGGCGAGGCGCACGAGGACGGGGAAGTTTGCGAGCGCGGTCGATGGCGCGGACGGGAACGAGAGTTCGCACGTGAGATCGGCGAGCGCGGGCGCGGCGAGAAGCGCGAGCGCCGCGGCGAGCGCATGGGGAAAGAGGGGACGGGATTCGGATTTCATGGCGGATTCCTTTCCGTGGGCCCGGGGTCGTCAGGGTACACTCCGGGTCCGGCAATGGAAATTTTAGCACACGCGGGCGCGCCGCGCAAGGGTGGATTTGCGCAGATTACGCACAAATTTTCGCCTAAAAAACGAATACGACCAAACTGCCCCCCCCTGCCCCGCTCACCGGCCGCTCAGGACCAGAAAGCGGAATAGCCACGCAGTGCGAAGAAGCATACGGGACCTTTCCTCACAGCGGTCCTGAGTGCCCGGCGAGCGGGGAGGCGGGGAGGGGGCCCCGCGGAGCTCGGGCACATTCGCTTTCCGGGCGAAGGAATCTGCGCATTCCGCCCGCTTCTCCCTTGACCCGCCGCGCACCGCTCGGGTAGAATGGGCCCCATGAAAACCCTGCCTTTCCTTCTCCTCGCCGCGGCGGCGCTCGCCGCCGGCGCCACCGAGACCGAGAACGTCGACTTCCGCATCGTCCGCGCGCCGGGCGCGGTGGCGGTCGACGCGGAGTTCGCCGACTGGAACCTCGCCGGCTCGATCTTCTGCTGCCCCGACGTGGAGTCGTTCCGCTCGAGCTACGGCGTCTGGATCGCGGCAATGTTCGACAAGGACAACCTCTACTTCCTTTTCCGCTGGCTCGACCAGACGCCCATGAACAACCCCGGCCTCGCGGGGAGCGACTACCCCTGGCAGGGCGACTGCATGCAGGCCCGCCTCGCGACGAGCCCCCAGTCGCGCACGGTCTGGAACGACCTGCGCCACAACACCGACACGTCGCGGCTGCCGATGAAGTTCGCGCACTTCGACCTGTGGCGCGACCGGGACGGCGTCGCCGCCGCCGGCGCGACGCTCGCGAAGGACGCCCAGCCGAAGGGCGACGACATGGTGCCGCGCGGCGTGAAGGAGGCGTTCCGCGAGGTCGCCGGCGGCTACGTGCAGGAGGTCGCGATCCCGTGGTCGCTGATCTGCGACGGCGCCTACCGCCCCGCCGCCGGCGATTTCCTGCTGCTCACGTTCGAGCCGAACTACCGCACCACCGGCGACCAGCGCCTCACGACGAAGGACTTCTTCCGCAAGGGCGTGCAGCCCGACCGCGCGATGACCTTCATGCGCCCCGACGTGTGGGGCCGCGCCGAGTTCGTCGACCGCCTCGGCGCGCCGCAGCCGCTGCGCCTCGCCGACGGCCGCACGCTCCCCGTCTCGATGAAGGACGGCGTCCCCGAGGTGGACTGGCGCTCGCTCAAGACCGCGGCGGAGAAACCCGGCTTCCTGCCGATCCGCTTCACGCTCGACGAGCCCGGCGAGGTGTCGGTCGTCGTGAAGAACGCCGCGGGCGAGGCCGTCGCGTGGCCGCTCTCCGCGCAACCGCTCCCGGCGGGCGCGCACGAATTCTTCTGGAACGGCCTTTCGGCCTGCTTCGACTCGCACGTCGGCGAGCCGGTCCCCGCCGGCCGCTACACGTGGGAGGGCCTCGTCCGCAAGCCGCTCCACCTCGAGCTGGAGGGCTGGGCGCACGGCGCCGGCCCGAACCCCTACGACGTCGCCGGCGGCGGCTGGGGCGGCGACCACGGCGACCCGTGCGCCGTGGCGTGCGACGCGGAGCGCGTCTACCTCGGCTGGGAGCGCGCGGAGGCGGGCTGGGCGGTCGTCGCGACGGACTACGACGGCAACCTGCTCTGGCACCACAAGCGCGGCGGCTTCGGCACGGCGCGCGCGCTCGCCGCGGACCGCGCGGGGCACCTCTACGTCTACGACGCCGGCCAGGGCAACGTCGTCTACCGCCTTGACGCGGCGACGGGCCGCTACGACAACTTCCCCGGCACGAAGAGCGGCGAGTTCTCGCTCGAGCCGCACGGCCTCGGCGAGGCCCGGCGGATGCGCTTCGCGGACGGCCGCCTGGAGCTCGCCTTCGAGAAGGAGGTCGTGTCCGTCGCGGTCGCGAACCTCAAGGACGTGAAGCGCCGGCCCGCGAAGCCCGAGGACCTCGCCGCGCGCGCCGTCGCGCCGGACGGCACCGTCTACGCGGCGACCGGCGCGCCCGACCACCGCATCCTCGTCTCGAAGGACGGCCGCGAGGTGCGCCGCATCGGCCGGCAGGGCGGGCGCCGCCTCTCCGGAAAGTGGGACCCCGACGGCGTCTACAACGTCGCGGACCTCGCGCTCGACGACGCGGGCTTCCTGTGGGTCGCGGAGAAAGACTCGATGCCGCGCCGCGTCTCGAAGTGGAACGCCGCGACGGGCGCGCTTGCGGGCGAGTTCTTCGGCGCGACCGTCTACGGCGCGCTCGGCGGCGCGGTCTGCCCGAGCGATCCGCACATCGTCGTGGGGCAGGGCTGCGAATGGCGGCTCGACGGCACGTCGCCCCGCGCGAAGTGCGTCGGCACCGTCGCCCGCGACGCCGGATGGGGCTGCTCGCGCTTCGGGCGCGGCCCGAAGGGCGAAACCTACCTCGCCGTGGCGGGATGGTGGATGGGCGGCGGCGGCAACGGCGTCGTGAAGATCTTCCAGCGCCTCGGCGAGGCCGACTGGCGCCTGCGCGCCACGATCTCGCAGAGCGGCAAGGGCTTCCGCGCGTGGGCCGACGAGAACGGCGACGCCACGGAGCAGCCGAACGAGGTTCGCGACGGCTCCGGCCTCGACATCGGCTCGTGGATCACCGGCTGGTACATGACGATGAACCCGGCGATGACGTGGTTCTCCGGGCGCTACGTCATCCCCGTGGCGGGGTGGACGGCATGCGGCGCGCCGATCTACGACCCGGCCAAGGTCGTGCGCATGTCCGACGAGGCCGCGAAGCACGCGGGTGGCATGGGCGCCACGGCGGGCGTCGTCTCGGAGGACGGCCGCTTCGCCATCTACAACGCGCAGTACAACACCCAGCACTCCGCCTCGCCGTGCTACGAGGTCGCGACCGGGCGCCGCGTCTTCGCCTACCCGAACTGCTACGTCGGCGTCCACGGCGGCCACTCCGCGCCGTCCGCGCGGCGCGGGCTGATCCGCGCGGCCTACGACTTCATCGGCACCGCGAAGTTCCCCGAACCGCTCGGCAACGTCTTCGCGATCGGAACGGACAAGGGCGAGTGGCACCTCCTCAACGACAAGGGGCTCTACGTCGGGCGGCTCTTCGAGCCCGACCCGATGCGCGTCGAGTGGCCGGCCGAGTTCCGCGTCGGGACGCGCCTCGACCGCACGCCGCCCGGACAGGGCTCGGAGGACTTCGGCGGGTCGATGACGCGCGCCGACGACGGCTCGCTCCACGTGCTCTTCGGCAAGACCGCGTTCATCGTCGCAAAGGTCACGGGCCTCGAGTCCGCGAAGGCCCTGCCCGGCGGTGCAATCGACGTGAAGCCCGCCGACGTCGAAACCGCGAAGGGCTTCGCCGCGAAGCTGCGCTCCGGCGCGCTGCGCTCGCCCACCTGCGACTTCATGCCCGAGGAGGACGAGGTCGCCGCCGAGTCAGCGCCGTTCACCGCGACCGCGCGCTGCGAAGGCGGACGCGTCCGCTTCGAATTCGACGTCACCGACCGCACCCCGTGGGTGAACGGCGCGAGCGACTTCCGCAACCTGTACGCGATGGGCGACACGGTCGACTTCCAGCTCGCCGACGCCAACGGCGACCTGCGCCTTTCCGTCGGCCCGCTCGGTGGCGGCACCGCCGCCGCGCTCTACAAGCAGACGAGCCGGGGCGAGAAGGCGCCGCACACGTTCTACTCCGGCGTGTACCGCGACGGCGTCACGTGGGACCTCGTGAAGGAGATCCCCGTGGAGGCCGCGGTCGAGAAGCGCGCGGACGGCTACCGGATCGTCTTCTCCGTCGCCGAGAAGGACCTCGGGCTCGCCGCGCCGCTCGCCGGCCGCGCCGCGAAGGGCGACTTCGGCGTCACCTTCGGCGACGCCGCGGGCAAGGACACCGTGCTGCGCGCGTTCCGGTTCGACAAGGCCGCCGGCATCGTCTCCGACGAGGTCGAGGAGCTCAAAATCCATCCCGCCAACTGGGGCGACCTGCAATTCTGAACGGACCGATGAAAAACCGCAACATCTTCCTCCTGTCATCGTCCGGACCGTCCGAACTCGGGGCGATCGCGGCCGGCGTCATCGTGCAGCGCGAAGCGGCGGACTGGCGGCTGCACACGCTGCCCGAGCCCGCGAGCCGGCCGCAGCTCGCCCGCCTCCTCCGGGCGAAGCCGGACGGCTGCATCGTGCACTGCGGGCAGCACGGGAGCCGGTTCCGGGAAGCGGACTTCGGGCGCATCCCCGTCGTGTGGATGGACCGCGACCCGGCGGAGCTCGGCCCGCGCGCGCTGTGCGTCGTGCAGGACTCGAGGCCGGCCGGACGCCTCGCCGCGCGGGAGCTGCTGCGCTACGCGGACCTGGCCGTCTTCGCCTTCGCGGACCGGGCGGAGCCGGCGTTCTGGGCGGACGAACGCCGCGACGCCTTCCGCGACGAGATCGTCGCGGCGGGGCGCCCCTACCGCGAGTTCCGCGACCGGAACGCGCGGCAGCGCCGCCGCCGGCTGGCGGCGTTCCTCGCCGCGCTGCCGCGCCCGGCGGGCGTCTTCTGCGCCAACGACGGCATCGCCGGGGAAGTGCTGGAGGCGGCCGCCGCGCTCGGCATCCCGATGCCGGACGAACTGGCGGTCGTGGGCGTGGACGACACCGAGATGTTCTGCGAACAGCAGGAGCCGACGCTCACGAGCGTGCGGCCGCCGTTCGTCGCCGCGGGGCGAGCCGCCGCGCAGCTGCTCGCGCGCCGGCTCGCGAACCCGCGCATGGGCGGCGCCGTCGCGACGTTCGAGGCGACCGAGATCACGCGGCGGCAGTCCACGCGGCGCATCGAGGTGCGCGGCGCGCGCTTCGGCCGGGCGATGGAGCTGATCCGGCGCGGCGCCGCGGCGGGCGTGGGCGTGGACGACGTCGCCGCCGCGCTGGGCTGCTCGCGGCGCTCGGCGGAGATCCGCTTCCGCAAGTGGGCCGGGACGACCGTCCTGGGCGCGATCCACGCCGCGCGCGTGGACCTCGCCAAGCGCCTCCTCGCGGAGGGGGCGGTCCGCGTAGGCGACCTCCCGTCGCGCTGCGGCTTCAAGTCCGCCTCCACCTTCCGCCGCGTCTTCACGGCCGTCGCCGGCCTTTCCCCGCTCGCCTACGCGAAGAAGGCCCGGACCTCCTCGCGGCCCCGGGGCGCTTGACCCGGGAGTTTGCGGTCGGGTAGAATCCTTGCCGATGAAAACGAACGATCTCGCCTTCGATCTCGTCGTCGCCGGCGGCGGCCTCGCCGGCTGCGCCGCCGCGATCGCCGCCGCGCGCCGCGGCCTCTCCGTCCTCCTCGCCGAGCGCGAGGCCGCACTCGGCGGCGCGCCCGTCGGCAACCTCGTGATGCCGTTCATGTGGTGGCGCACCCACGTGCCGAAAGCGGGCGGCGCGCCCGGCGAAACCGAGGAGATCGACCTGGTGCGCGGCTTCTTCCTCGAGCTGGTCGAGCGCCTCCAGGCGATGGACGGCATGGAGACCGGCCGCGACTGCTGTGCGCCCTTCTCCGAACCCTACATGCGCGTCGCCCTCGACCGCCTCTGCGCCGAGGCCGGCGTGAAGGTCCTCTTCCACGCCGCGCTCGCGGGCGTCGAGAAAGAGGGCGCCCGCATCGCCGCCGCGACCTTCGCGTGCAAGGGCGGGCTCGTCCGCGCCGAGGCGCCGCTCTTCGTCGACGCCACCGGCGACGCCGACCTCGTCGCGATGGCGGGCGTCCCGTTCCGCGTCGGGCGCGAGGCCGACGGCCTCTGCCAGCCGATGACGCTCTGCTTCCGCGTCTCTGGCGTGAAGGACGGCGTCGACTGGAAAGCCGTCAACGCGCGCTGGCGGGAGGCGCAGGCGGCGGGCCGCCTCGCCAACCCGCGCGAGAACGTGCTCGTGTTCCGCCCGATGGAGCCGGGGACGGTCCACTTCAACTCCACGCGCGTCGTGAAGCTCTCGCCCGTCGATCCGTGGGCGCGATCCCGCGCCGAGGCCGTCGCGCGCGAGCAGATGCTCGAGCTCTTCGGCTTCCTGCGGGCGGAGTTCCCGGAGCACTTCGGCGCGTCCCGCATCTCCGCCGCCGCGCCCGCCGCGGGCGTTCGCGAGAGCCGGATGCTCGAGGGGAGGCACGTCCTCACGGCGGACGACCTGCTCGCCTGCACGCGCTTCCCGGACGCGATCGCCGCGGGCAACTACGACATCGACATCCACAGCCCGGACGGCTCCGGCACGAGCCACCACTACTTCGACCAGGGCCAGTGGTACACGATCCCCTACCGCTCGCTGCTGCCGCGCGAGGGCGGCGACAACCTGCTCGTCGCGGGCCGCTGCATCTCCGCCACGCACGAGGCGCAGGCCTCGATCCGCATCATGCCGATCGTGACCGCGATCGGCCAGGCGGCCGGCACGGCCGCCGCGCTCGCGCGCCGGGCCGGCGTCCTCCCGCCGGACGTGGACGTCGGCGCGCTCCGCGACGCGCTCCGCGGCGACGGCGCGTTCCTCGGCTGACCGGCCGCCGCGTCCCGGAGAAGCGCCGTTCCGCGCGCGCCGCCTCGCGTCCGAGTGCGTCGGCGGATGGCATGGCCCGAAGGACGGCACGCCATTCGCGGCGGTGCAACGCGCTACGGCGCGGGCTCGAGCATGAGGTCCCGGAACCGGGCGATGTTCTCCGGCGTGAAGCCGAGGTCGAGGACGTAGGCCTCGACGCGCTCGTTGATCGTGTCTCCGGGCCAGCGGTCGAAACCGCGCACGAGCTTGAAGAAGAGCTTCTCGTGGTTGAAGTGCGGCGAGGGGTTCCAGAACGCCGTCGCCTCCCAGTCGAGGTAGAGCTGCTCCTCCTCCACGCCGAGCAGCGCGTTGAGGATGAACGCGACGGCGCCGGTGCGGTCCTGGCCCGCGATGCAGTGGAAGTCGATCGGATAGTTCTCCGGATCGAGGAACACGCGGAAGACCTTCGCGAACGCCTTCCGCCCCCCCTCGTCCTGCATGCCGCCGTAGGCGGAGGACGAGACGTTGACCGCAGGTCGACGTCGGTCTTCACGCCGAGCGTCCCGAGCCAGCGGTCGCGGTTCTCGTCGTTGATGCGCGTCGTGCCGGGCTGGCGGCACTTGAGGACGTGGAAGAGCTGGTCGAGTCGGTATCGCGCGTTGTCGGCGAGCGTCTGCAGCAGCGTCGCGACGGGAACGGCGGGGGACGTCTTGCAGCACCAGCGCCAGCCGCCGGAACCGGGCTTCAGGACGACGGCGAGGAGGTTCGGGCCCTTGCGGACGCGGACGGGGAAGGCGAAGTTGTCGGCGCCGATCGGCTTCCTGTCGTTGCCTTCCCGACGGTCGAAGACGAGCTCCCCGTTCACGTACAGCGTCCAGTACCAGTCGGCCCCGCAGCCGAGCGAAAGCCAGCCGTCGCCGGAGGCGTCGACCACGGCGAACAGCACGGCGGGGCCGACCGCCTTCGCGCGGCCGTGGATGTACCAGTCGCCGCTTTCGTTCTTGGAAAGGGCTTCGGCCGGGGTGCCGCAGAACGTCGCCGGAATCTCGCGCAGCGCGGCGAGCGCGGCCCCGCCGTCCGCGTCGAAGGCGGCCTGCGCGGGACGGAACAGCGCCCACTGCGGGGGCAGCTCGCCGGAGACGAGCTCAAGCCGCGCCGAGCCCGCGAGCTCGGCGCGCAGGCGCACGACCTCGTTGGAAAGCGCGGCCTCCTGCGCGAGGAGCGCGGCGGGGTCGGCCGCCTCCGCGAGCAGCTCCTCGCGGGTGTAGAAGACGTCGGAGGCGTTGCTGTTGAGCCCGGCGGAGCGGTAGACGAGGCCCTGCCGGACGCGGCGGCCGCCGAGGCCGACGCGCCCGCCGAGGTCGCGGACGTTCGCGGCGCGCGGTCCTCGGTGCGGAAGGTCCCGGTCGCGGCCGCGTGCCCGAAGGCGTTCGCGTGGACCGTCCATTCGTACTCGCGCGCGATCTCGAGGTTGTCGACCTCGACGGACGTCCCGACCGTGTCCGCGCGGAAGACGGGGGTGCCGTCGGGCCGGCGGCGCACCTCGACCGTGTAGACGGTGCGTGCGCCGCCGGTCGCGTCGCCGCCGTCCCATTCGAGGCGGACCGCGGCCGGGCGGCACCCGGCCGTCTTGCGGAGCTCCGCGCGGAACGCCTCGTTGGAGTAGGCCGCGATGCGCTCCTCGTGCGGCATCGAGAGGAACGCCCTCTGCCGCTCGTTGAGGAGCGGAACGACCGCGCCCTCGGCGGGCGCGACGAGGCGCGGCGGCGCAGGCGGCTGCGCGGCGGTGGAGAGAAGGGCCGAGCCGACCAGCGCGGCGGCGAGCAGGAGGTGCGTGCGTTTCATGGCGCCGTAGGATACGGGACGGCGCCGGTCGTGTCAACGAAAACGCAAGCCCGCGGGCGCCCCGTCGGGAATCGGGGGGGGGGGCGGCGAAGCCGCGAGATCCGGACGATGCGGGGCGCCGTTGACGCGACACGCAGCGAACTGCTAGACTTGGCCCCATGAAACGAACCGCGCGTCCCGCCCTCCAGCTCTACTCCATCCGCGACTACATCGCCGCAAACGGCCTGCCGCGCGCCCTCGAGGAGGTCGCCGGGCTCGGCTACGAGGGCGTCGAGTTCGCGGGGTACTGGGGCTTTTCCGCGCCCGAGCTGGCGAGGATGCTCGCCGACGCCGGCCTCGTCGCGTGCGGCACGCACGTCGACCGGTCGGCCTTCTCGCCGGAGAGGGTCGCCGAGACCTGCGGCTTCGAGCGCGCCTACGGCAACTCGCTCGTCGTCTGCCCCGGCGGCGGCAACATGCCGCCCGGCGTCGACTGGGGCCATCCCGACGCGCCGCCCTCGGCGGAGATCGACGACTTCGTGAAGCGCCTCTGCGACGACTACAACCGGGCCGCCGCCGACTGCGCGCGCCACGGCTGCCGCGTCGGCCTCCACAACCACGCATGGGAGTTCGCCGTCAGGATGACGGACGGCACGACGTTCTGGGACTACTTCCTCCGGAACACCGACCCGGCCGTGGCGATGGAGCAGGACGTGGGCTGGACGGTCGCCGCGGGCGTCGACCCCGCCGCGCAGTACCGTGCCTATCCGCACCGCTCGCTGACGCTCCACGCCAAGGAGAACGGCCGCGACGACGATCCGTCCTTCGACGCGATCCTCGGCCGCCCCGGCGCCTCGCGCGGCGTCGACTGGGGCGCGGTCCTCGCCGCCGCCGCCGCGGACGGCGTCGAGTGGCTCGTCGTCGAGTGCGAGAAGCGCTGCGACGGCCTCGTCGCCGCCGCGGGCTCCCTCGAGTTCCTCCGGGGCGTCGCCCCCTCCCCACGCGGCGCGAGCACGTGTCGCGGGACGAATGCCGCTCCGAGCGGAACCGTTGCCACGCGCGGCGGGCGGTCGCGTCGCGACGCGCCGCGCTAGCGCAGGAGCGCGAGCGGGCCGAGAAGGCCTTCGGGCGGGATCGGCAGGAAGAAAGAGAGGTCGTCCTTGAGCCGGCGGGCGAGCGTCGAGGCGGTCTCGACGACGATCTCGTTTCGGCCGGCGACGAGCCCGCGCAGGGCGAAGCGGTAGGGCGCGGCGATGCGGATGCCGGCGTCGTCGCCGTTGACGAAGAGGCGCGCGGTCTGCCCGACGCGCCCGAGGTCGAGCGTCCAGTCGCGCGCGAGGTCCGCCTCGGAGAAGTCGACGGAGAACGCGTAGCGCGCCTTGCCCGCGAAGTCCGGGATGCGTCCGGGCGCGGCCAGGTCGAAGAGCTCGTCCGTCTCGCACAGCGGCCGGAACGAGGCGAGGTCCTCGCAGTCGGCGACGGAGACCGCGAAGCGCGGGCGCAGGGGGCGCGTCTCGGCGACGGGCCACGGGGCGGGCAGCCCGGCGCGGCCGCCGAAGACGACGATCTCGGACTGGCCCGGCAGCAGGTCGAGGTCGATCGCGCCGTCCGGCGCCGTGCCGGATTCGGCGACGTCCTCGAGGAGCCGCAGCCGCGCGAAGTCGCCGCGCGCGCGGAGCCGGACGCGCGTCGCGGCGCGGACGTCCGGCGACTCGTTGAAGAAGAGGTAGGCATCGACGCCGTCGCGCTCGGCGTGTAGCGCGCGCAGGTGCGGGAAGGCGCCCTCGACCGCCACGTCCGCGCCGCCCGCGGCGGCGCTGACGGCGTCGGCGAGCCCGTCGAGCGGGACTGCGCGGCCGAAGTCCGCACAGTCCGCGGCGACGGAATCGACGAAGAGGACCGGCAGGCCCGCGGCGGCGAGCTCGCGGAGGCGCGCGACGAGACGCGGCGGGAGGAACGGCGCGGCGGGGACGACGAGCGCTGGGATCGTCTCGTCCCCGACCGCGAGCCGGCCGTCGCGCAGCGCCGTGGCGGGGTCGAGCAGCGCGTCCGCGCAGACGATGGAGAAGTCCAGGTTCGCGTCGGAGAGCGCGCGGGCGGGGACCTCGTCGAGCATCGCGTGCCCGACGCCGGCCATCCATTCGGCCTCGGCGTGGTAGAGGATCGCGGCGGAGACGACGCGGCGGCCGCCCTCGAGCAGGTGCGCGGCCTTGTTCGCGTAGCGCATCAGCGCGCCGAAGCCGTCGAGCTGCGGGTCGCGCCCCTCCGCGCCGAAGTGCGGCGGGCAGTCCGGGTCGGGGAACGACGGCGAGAAGGCGTGGGGGACGAAGCGGTTGATGCCGCGAACGAGGAGAAAGTCGAGGAGCCAGCGCATCGTCGGCGCGCCCTCGGCCCAGCCGTAGGCGCCGAAGACCTCGCACATCGCGCGGCCCTTCATCCGCGGGCTCTGGTGCGCGGCGGACGCGGCGAGGCGCGGCAGGACGCAGTGGAAGAAGTCGGGCGAGACGCACCCGCCGAGCGCGGAGGCGGTGTGCGGGTAGTCGGCGAAGCCCGGCAGGACCTGGTGCAGGACGATGTCGCAGCCGCCCATGTCCTGCCCCGCCATCGCGCGGAAGTAATGGCCGGGGCCGTAGCCGAGGCGGCCGTGGGCGTTCATGTCCTCGATGACGTGCCCGACGTATTCGACGCCGTGCGCGCGGCACCAGTCGCCGAGCTGGAGCGAGAGGTTCTCGCGGTAGAGCGACGTGGCGGCGTCCATGTAGGCGAGGCGCACGCGCGGCGAATCGGGGCTCTCGTACCAGAGCTCGCCGAAGCGCGCGGCGGCGTCCTCGCCGAGCGACTCCGACATCCGCGCGGCGAGCGCGTCCGAATACGGCAGCGCGAGGCCCTCCTGGCCGACGGAATACGTGTAGAGGCCGCCGTCGTGGAGGTGCTCGCCGACGAGCCAATTGTGGAACTGCGGCTCGTCGGAGAAGAATCCCGCGACCACGGAGCCGAAGCGGTCGCCGTAGTGCGCGAAGTGCGGCTCGTAGACCGCCTCGAGCAGCACGGCGCAGGATTCGCGCGAAAGCGGGTCGATGCGCCCGGGCGAGATGCCGCGGCGCGACCGCCAGAACCAGAAGACGCGCCAGCAGCCCTCGGGAACGTCCCAGCGCAGGAGACCGTCCTGCACGCGGCCGGAGAGGTCGACGGGGTCGCCGCACAGACGCTGGCCGCCGCCGGGCGCGCGGCGGTAGGCGCGGACGCCGAGCGGGACGTCGCCCTCGCGCGTCCGCGGAGCGACCATCGCGGTTCCCGGCGCGGGGCCCATGACGTCGACGTGGCGCTCGACGAGCGTCCGCTGCGCGAGGTCCGGATACTTGCTTTCGACCAGCCCGTTCGCGAAGCCGGTCGGGAAGCGCCTGTCGTCGAGGATCCAGACCTTCATCCCGCGGCGCGCGCACTCGTCGAGGACGACGTCCATGTCGCGCCACCAGCCCTCGCCGCAGAAGTCGGGATGCGGGCGCGACTCGACGCAGAGCGCGCGGCAGCCGCTCTCGAAGATGCGGGCGATCTGCGCCGGGATGCGGTCGCGGTGGTCGCCCCGCTGCCAGTAGAACGGGAAGAGGTAGTTGCCTTCGCGTCCGTGAAGGACGTCGTCGAGCCGGACGTCGACCGCCCCGGAACCGGTTGTTTCGTGCATGCCGCGGAATTCTACGGGAATCCCGCGGCGCGCGCAAGACGGCCCCGCGGGGATCGAAGGCGCGTTCGTGCGGTTTCGCCGCAGCAAGGCCGCCCGGACCTATTCGAGGGCGGCCCGGAGACCGGAGAGGTCGTCGAAGGTCCAGGTGGGCTTGAAGGGCGAGGCGGCGGCGTCCGCGGCGGAGGTCTCGCCCGAGAGGACGAGCGCCGTCGCGATGCCGGCCTCGGCGCCGAGCGCGATGTCGGTGTAGAGGCGGTCGCCGACCATGCAGAGCCGGTCCTTCGGGACGCCGTACTTCGCGACGATCGCGTCGACGATGCCCGCGTGCGGCTTGCCGACGACCTCGTCCGGCTCGCGCCCGGTCGAGGCCTTCACGTAGGCGATGACGGCGCCGATGTCGGGGATGAAGCCGCCGTCGACCGGGCAGTTGAAGTCCGGGTGCGTGGCGACGTAGGGCCGCCCCTCGCGCACGAGGTCGCACAGCCGCGTCATCTTCGCGTAGTCGAACGCCTGGTCGAAGCCGAGCACGACGAGGTCCGGCTCGCGCTCGACGAGGCGGAAGCCCGCCTCGCGGAACTCGCGCTCGAGCGTCGGCATCCCGAACACCGCCACGGACGCGCCGGGACGGCGCCCGCGCAGCAGGCGCGTCGTCGCCTCGCCCGAGGTGAAGACCTCGTCGGGCGCGGCGTCGATGCCGAGGCGCGCGAGCTTCTCCACGTAGGCCGTTCGGTCCTTCGAGGAGTTGTTCGTGAGGAAGAGGTAGCGCTTCCCCTGCGCGCGCACCGTTTCGAGGAACGGCTTCGTGCAGTCGAACAGGCGGTCGCCGAGATAGATCGTGCCGTCCATGTCGAGCAGGAACAGCTCGACGTCGGAAGGATTGCGGGCCATCACGGAACCTCCGAGGTCGCGACGAGGGAGACGCCCGTTCCGGCGAGGTCGGGCGCGAGGACCTGGCCGATCGAGATCGGTGCGGGGACGGCGAGCGTGCGGATCGCCTCGAGGCACGCGAGGATCGAGCCCTTCGGGACGGGGCTCGCGGTCTTCGCCGCGACGAGCGGCGCGGCGCCGCCCTCCACGCGCACGGTCGAGGTGACGACCCGCTCCGGCGCCTCCATCTCCTGCACGGCGTATTTCGCGCCGCGCGGGCAGGAGTTGCCGGCGACGGTCCATCCGCCGCCCTCCTTCGGGGCGATGGTCAGGCGGCAGCCCATCGGGCAGCAGATACAAGTCATCGTGGTTTCGCCCGGCTTCCCCGCGGCGGCGGGCGCAGGGGGCGGAGCCCCCCGCCCGGCGCCGTCGGAGGAGCCGGCGAAGACCTCGAGGTCGCCCGCGATCTTCGCTGCGTCCACGGTGATCTTCTCCATCTCGCCCGGGGTCATCACGGGCTTGCGGCGCGTGGCGATCGCCACGCCGCCGCAGCGCACCTCGCACACTGCCGGCTTCTGCACCGACCCCACGCGGAAGTAGAGGTCGATCTTCCCCTCGGCGTCCGCCGCGACGCGCTGCGGAACGACGTAGCGCACCGCGCCCGTCCCGCGCACGGCGCGGGACGAGTGACGAGTGACGGGTGACGAGTGACGAGTGTCGCCCGTCGGCAGTGCGAAGCGGGCGGCGGCGGCGCCCGCGAGCAGCGATTCGGCGGTGACGTTGTCGACGAGGTCGTGGACGTGCAGGACGTTGCCGCAGGCGAAGACGCCCGGGACGGAGGTCTGGCGGTCCTGGTCGACGGCGGCGCCGCCGGTCACCGGGTCGAGCGCGACGCCCGCCGCGGTGGTGAGCTCGTTCTCGGGAAGGAGCCCGACGGAGAGCAGCAGCGTGTCGCACGCGATCGTCTCCTCGGTGCCGGGGATCGGCGCGCGCGTGGCGGGGTCCACCTCGGCGACGACGACGCCCTCGACGCGCTCCTTGCCGAGGATGCGCGTCACGGTGTGGTTGAACTTGAGCGGGATGCCGTTGTCGACGAGGCACTGCACGATGTTGCGGTTGAGTCCCGAGGAATACGGCATGAGCTCCGCGACGAGCTTCACCTCGGCGCCCTCCCACGTCATGCGGCGCGCCATGATGAGGCCGATGTCGCCCGAGCCGAGGATCACGACCCTGCGGCCGGGGAGGAAGCCCTCCATGTTCACGAGCCGCTGCGCGCAGCCCGCGGTGAAGACGCCGGCCGGGCGCGTGCCGGGGATCGAGAGCGCGCCGCGCGTGCGCTCGCGGCAGCCCATCGCGAGGACGACCGCGCCGGCGCGGAGCCGGACGAGCCCGCGCGCGGGGTTCATGCAGACGACCTCGCGGTCCTTCGTCACCGAGAGGACCATCGTGTCGGTCCAGACCTCCGCGCCGGCCTCCGCCGCCTGCTTCACGAACCGCCCCGCGTATTCGGGGCCGGTGAGCTCCTCGCCGAAGTGGTGCAGGCCGAAGCCATTGTGGATGCACTGGCGCAGGATGCCGCCCGCGGCGGCGTCGCGCTCCAGCACGACGACCCGCGCCTCCGGCCGCGCCTGCTTCGCCGCGACCGCGGCCGCGAGGCCGGCGGGACCGCCGCCGACGATGGCGACGTCCGCTGCTTCGCCGCCGCCATCGCCATCGTCGGCGGCGGAATGACGAATGACGGGGCTCGCTTCGCTCGCAATGACGGGCGCGGCTGCGCCGCGAACGACGTGGCTCGCTTCGCTCGCAATGTCGTCCTGTGCGCCGGCATACTTGCCGGCGGGTGCGCCGCGGGTCGCGCCGACGACGAGGCGCGAGGCGCCGCCGTCCTTCGTGAGCGCGGTCCAGGGGCGGGAGAGCTCGCGGGAGAGGATCTCCATCACGCGGGGCGAGCAGAAGCCGCCCTGGCAACGGCCCATGCCGGCGCGGGTGCGGCGCTTCACGGCGTCGAGCGTCGTCGCGCCGCGGCGGATGGCGTCGACGATCTCCGCCTCGGTGACGGTCTCGCACCGGCAGACGATGCGGCCGTGGAGCGGATTGGCGGCGATGGCGGCGGCGCGCTGCGCCTCGTCCATGCGGCGGAAGGGAACGGGCCGCTCGCGGCGCGGGTTCCAGTCCGCGCGCTCGCGGAGCGCGAGCCCCGCCTCGGCGAGGAGGCCCTCCACCGTCTCGGCGATCGCGGGCGCGCTCGTGAAACCGGGCGAGCAGATGCCGGCGGCGAGGACGAGCCGCGGGCACGCGGCGCTGCGGCGGATGACGAAGTCGCCCTCGCTCGGCTGCGCGCGCAGTCCGGCGAAGAGCGTGATCGCCTTGCGGAAGTCGAGGTCGGGAACGCTTTTGAGGCCGGCCTTCTTGAGCGTCGCGATGCCCTCGGCCGTGACGGACGTGTCCGTCTTGCTCTCCTGGTCGACCGCGGTCGGGCCGGCGAACGAGTTGCCGTCCACGGTGGGCGAGACGAGGATGCCCTTGCCAAGCTTCGTGGGGCACGGGAACAGCACGCGCGCGAGCGGCGCGGCGGCGCGGTCGAGCAGGAGGTATTCGCCCTTGCGCGCGCGAATCGAGAACGAGTCGTCGCCGAGCAGGCGCGCGACGTCGTCCGCGAAGACGCCGGCGGCGTCGACGACGAATCGCGCGCGAAAGGTCTCGGCGCCGGCGGCGACCTCGACCGCGTCCCCGAGGTCGCGCAGGGCGGTGACCGGCGCGCCGAGCTTCCAGGCCGCGCCGTTCGCGCGGGCGTTCTCGGCGCAGGCGATGCAGAACTCGTAGGGGCAGGCGATGGCGGCGGAGGGCGCCCAGAGCGCGGAGAGGGCCTCCTTGGAGAGGCGCGGCTCGAGCGCGCGGGCCTCGTCGCCGGAGACGATGCGCAGATCCGGGACGCCGTTCGCCTCGCCGCGCGCGAGGAGGTCGCGGAGCGTGGCCTCGTCGTCGGGCGTGAACGCGGAGACGAGGGAGCCGCAGCGGTTGAACGGGATCGAGAGCTCGCGGCACCAATCCTCGAAGACCGCGTTGCCGCGGACGTTGAGGCGGGCCATGAGCGAGCCGGGCTTCGCGTCGAAGCCGGCGTGGACGATGGCGGAGTTGGCGCGGGAGGCGCCGGCGGCGACGTCCTCCGCGGCGTCGACGAGCGCGATCTTCAGATCGAAGCGCGAAAGGTGGCGGGCGATGGCGCAGCCGGTCGTGCCGGCGCCGACGATGGCGAGGTCGAAGTCCATGCCCGCCGCTAGACCACGATGTTGACGAGGCGCTTGGGGACGCAGACCACCTTGCGCGGGGTCGCGCCGGCGAGCGCCGCCTGCACCTTCGCGTCGGCGAGGGCGAGCTTCTCCATGTCAGCGGGCGTCGCGCCCGTCGGCATCATGAGGCGCGCGCGCACCTTGCCGCGGATCTGCACGGCGATTTCGATTTCGTCGAGCTCGAGCGCCTTCTCGTCCCACGCGGGCCACGGCACATAGCTGATGCCGCCCTCGTGCCCGAGCTTCTCCCACAGTTCTTCGCCGATGTGCGGCGCGAAGGGCGCGAGCAGCTGCACGAAAGGCTCCGCGGCGGCGCGCGGGAGCGGCTTTCCCTCGCCCGCGAAGCCGTTCACGAAGATCATCAGCTGCGAGATCGCGGTGTTGAAGGAGAGCCCCTCCAGGTCCTGCGAGACCTTCTTGACCGTCGCGTGGAGGAGGCGGTTCTGCTCGGGCGAGAGCGCGTCGTCCGTGATCGGCTGGTTCGCGACCATGTTCCAGGCGCGGCGCAGGAAGCGGGCGACGCCCTCGACGCCGCGCGTGCTCCAGGGTTTCACGTCCTGCAACGCGCCCATGAACATCTCGTAGAGGCGCAGCGCGTCGGCGCCGTAGTCGCGGATGACGTCGTCGGGGTTCACGACGTTCTTGAGCGACTTGGACATCTTCGCGGGGAACTCGACGAGCGGGGCGCCGTCGGAGACGCGCTTCGGGTGCTGCGGATCGGTGAGGTCGACCTCGTTGGTGGGCACGAGGACGCCGCGCGGGTCCTTGTAGCTCATGCCGAGGATCATGCCCTGGTTGACGAGCTTCTGGAACGGCTCGCTCGTGGAGACGAGCCCGAGGTCGAAGAGGACCTTGTGCCAGAAGCGCGCGTACAGGAGGTGCAGCACCGCGTGCTCGGCGCCGCCGATGTAGAGGTCGACGGGCATCCAGTAGGCCTCCTTCTTTTTGTCGCAGAAGGCCTGGTCGTTGTGCGGGTCGATGTAGCGCAGGTAGTACCAGCAGGAGCCGGCCCACTGCGGCATCGTGTTCGTCTCGCGCCAGCCGGTCTTGCCGGTCTTCGGGTCCGTGTAGCGCGTCCAGCTGGTCGCCTTCGCGAGCGGCGGAGCGGCAGGTCCTCGGACGGGACGAGCTGCGTGGTGCCGTCGTCCATGTGGATCACGGGGAACGGCTCGCCCCAGTAGCGTTGGCGCGAGAAGAGCCAGTCGCGGAGCTTGTACTGGGTCTTCGCATGGCCCTTGCCGTTGGCCTCGAGCCACTCGATCATCTTCTTCTTGGCGTCCTCGACGGAGAGGCCGGTGAGGAAACCGGAGTTGACCATCGTGCCGGTGGCGCAGTCGGTGAAGGCCTCCTTTTCGATGTCGCCGCCGGCGACGACCTCGACCATCGGAATGCCGAACTTCCGGGCGAACTCCCAGTCGCGCGTATCGTGCGCGGGGACCGCCATGATGGCGCCGGTGCCGTAGGAGGCGAGGACGTAGTCGGAGATGTAGATCGGGATCTCGGCGTCGTTCACGGGGTTCACGCCCGCGAGGCCCTCGAGCTTCACGCCGGTCTTGTCCTTGGCCATCTCGGTGCGTTCGAAGTCGGACTTGCGCGAGGCGGCGTCCTGGTAGGCGCGGACCTCGTCCGCGTTCGCGATCAGCCCGGCCTCGAGCCACTTCTTCACGAGCGCGTGCTCGGGGCTCATCACCATGTAGGTCGCGCCGAAGAGCGTGTCGCAGCGGGTGGTGTAGACGACCACGGCGTCCTGCGCCGCGCCGGAGGCGGCCCGGGTGCCGAAGGAGACCTCCGCGCCGGTGGACTTGCCGATCCAGTTGCGCTGCATCTCCTTGATGCCCTCGGGCCAGTCGACCGTGTCGATGTCCTTGAGGAGGCGCTCGGCGTAGGCGGTGATCCTGAGCATCCACTGGCGCATCGGGCGGCGGACCACCGGGTGGTTGCCGCGCTCGGAGCGGCCGTCGATCACCTCCTCGTTGGCGAGGACGGTGCCGAGGGCGGGGCACCAGTTCACGGGCACCTCGGCGACGTAGGCGAGGCCCTGCTCGTAGAGCTTCTCGAAGATCCACTGCGTCCACTTGTAGTACTTCGGGTCGCAGGTGCGGACCTCGCGGTCCCAGTCGTAGGAGAAGCCGAGCGACTTGATCTGGCGCGTGAACGTCGCGATGTTCTTGTTCGTCGTGATCTCGGGGTGCGTGCCCGTCTCGACCGCGTACTGCTCGGCGGGGAGGCCGAACGCGTCGAAGCCCATCGGGTGCAGGACGTTGAAGCCCTTGGCGCGCTTGTAGCGGCAGACGATGTCCGTGGCGGTGTAGCCTTCGGGGTGGCCGACATGGAGGCCGGCGCCGGAGGGATACGGGAACATGTCCAGCGCGTAGTACTTGGGCTTCGGGGAGAAGTCGATCGCGGCGAAGGTCTTCTCCTCCTCCCAGCGCTTCTGCCACTTTTTCTCGATCTCGGTGAAATTGTAGTCGGTGCTCATGTCGGAATCCTCGCGGGCGCGCCCCGTGGTGCGGGACGCGCGCGTGGAAGAGAGGATAGCACAACCCGGGCCGTGAATCCACCCCGATTTCCGCGGCGGAAAAACCGCTTCCGGACGGGGCGGAGTTGTGCTAGAATGGCGCGCGAAACGCAAACGCCATGAAAGTCAACGGACGAGAAATCCCCCGCCAGGCGGTCGAACACGAGCTCAACCGCCTCATCCAGTTCTACGCGCGCCACGGCCTGCCCGAGGACCAGATCCGCGCCCAGCTCCCGCTGCTCAAGAAACGGGCCGAAGAACAAGCCGTCGGCACCGCCCTTCTTTTCGCCGAGGCCGAGATGCTCGACATCCCCGTTTCCGACGACGAAGTCGAGGCGTCGCTCAAGCGCATGACGGACGAAGCCGGCGGCCCCGCGAAGCTCCGCGCGATTCTCGAGCGGCAGGGCCAGAACGTCCAGCAGCTGCGGGAGGAAATCCGCCGCGGCCGGCGCGTCGACAAGCTCGTCGAGAAGGTCACGGCCGACACGCCGGAGCCAACCGACGCGGAAGCGGAGGCCTTCTTCAAGGCGCACCGGGACGAATTCGGCAAGGCCGAACAGGTCCGCGCGCAGCACATCCTCGTGACGCCCAAGAGCGACAGCGCCGAAGACGACCTCGCGGCGATCGCCAAGATCCGCGCCATCCGCGAGCGCATCCTCGGCGGGTCGGACTTCTCCACGGAGGCGGCCGCCCACAGCGACTGCCCGAGCGGCAAGCAGGCCGGCGGTTCGCTCGGCTGGTTCTCGCGCGGGATGATGGTCAAGGAGTTCGACGAAGCGGCCTTCAAGATGAAGGTCGGCGAGCTCTCGGACATCGTCAAGACGCAGTTCGGCTACCACGTGATCTACAAGAACGACGCCCAGCCCGAATCGATCCCCGATTTTTCCGAAGTCCGCGACCGGGTGAAGGACCTCCTCCGCCACCAGCGCCGCGGCGAAGCTCTCGCCGCGCACGTCGCGGACCTGCGGGAAAAAGCCCGCATCGAACCGTAACCCCCGCCCGACCATCCGCCCCCGGAACCGCCTTGGACATGAAAACCCCCGACCGCCGCGCCGGCTTCACGCTGGTCGAAATCCTGATCGCCGTCTCCATCGTCGTCATCCTCGGCGCCGTCGTCGGCATCAACGTCTTCGGCGCCCCGCAACAGGCGCGCGTCGGCGCCGCCAAGGCGCAGTTGGACACGTTCAAGACCGCGCTCGGCCTCTACGCCGCGGACAACGGCTTCCTGCCCACCGCCGAACAGGGGCTCGACGCGCTCGTCGCCCCCGCGACGCGCCCGCCGGTCCCGGCGGCGTTCCGTCCGGGCGGCTACCTCGAAAAGACCTCCGTCCCCCTCGATCCCTGGGGCCACGAGTACGCCTACCTCGCCCCCGGCTCGCACGGCGAGCCCTTCGAGGTGATTTGCTACGGGTCGGACGGCGAGGAAGGCGGCGTCGACTACGCCGCCGACCTTTCGACCTCGAACCTGTAGCGTCGGGGGCCCCCTCCCCTTCCCCGCCCTGTCCGTTCGCCCGGACTGGGACAGCTCCGCCGTCCCGCCGTGGGACATGGGTGGGACATTTTGACGCGCCGCGTCCCGGTTTGGACTGGAATCCGGGGTGGCACGGGTCGTGCTACTATAGGAAAGCGAACCCTCGGGCATGTCCCATGCGGCGAGGGCGATCCCTTTCAAAAACAACAAACACACAGGAGCAACCAAATGTCCAAAATCCTCGGCATCGACCTCGGAACGACGAACAGCTGCATGGCCGTCATGGAAGGCGGCGAGCCCGTCGTGATCCCCAACGCGGAAGGCCAGCGCACCACGCCCTCGGTCGTCGCGTTCACGAAGTCCGGCGAGCGCCTCGTCGGCCAGGCCGCCAAGCGCCAGGCGGTCACGAACCCCAAGAACACCATCTTCTCGATCAAGCGTTTCATGGGCCGCCGCTACGACGAAGTGGCCAGCGAGTGCTCGCTCGTGCCCTACGAGGTCGTGCGCGCCGCGAACGGCGACGCCGCGGTCAAGGTCGGCGACAAGGTCTACTCGCCGCCCGAAATTTCCTCGATGATCCTGCAGAAGCTCAAGACGGACGCCGAGGCCTACCTGGGCGAGAAGATCACGCAGGCGGTCATCACCGTCCCGGCCTACTTCAACGACTCGCAGCGCCAGGCGACCAAGGACGCCGGCCGCATCGCCGGCCTCGAGGTGCTCCGCATCGTGAACGAGCCCACCGCGGCCTCGCTCGCCTACGGCCTCGACAAGAAGAAGGACGAGACGATCGCCGTCTACGACTTCGGCGGCGGCACGTTCGACATCTCGATCCTCGAGATCGGCGACGGCGTCTTCGAGGTCAAGGCCACCAACGGCGACACGCACCTCGGCGGCGACGACCTGGACCGCCTCGTGATCCAGTGGCTCGTGGACGAGTTCCGCAAGGAGAACGGCATCGACCTGTCGAAGGACACGATGGCCCTGCAGCGCCTCAAGGAGGCCGCCGAGAAGGCCAAGTGCGAGCTCTCCTCGCAGAACTCCACCGAGATCAACCTGCCGTTCATCTCGATGGACGCCACCGGCCCGAAGCACCTCACCGCGACGCTCACCCGCGCCAAGCTCGAGCAGCTCTGCGACGACACGGTCCGCCGCGCCGTCGAGCCCTGCCGCAACTGCCTGCGCGACGCGAAGATCGAGAAGCCGGACGAGATCATCCTCGTCGGCGGCTCCACCCGCATGCCCAAGGTCGTCGAGATGGCCCGCGAGATCTTCGGCAAGCCGACGAGGTCGTCGGCGTCGGCGCCGCGATCCAGGGCGGCATCCTCAAGGGCGACGTGAAGGACGTTCTGCTCCTCGACGTCACCCCGCTCACCCTCGGCATCGAGACGCTCGGCGGCGTGATGACCCCGCTCATCGACCGCAACACGACGATCCCGACCAAGAAGAGCGAGGTCTTCTCGACCGCCGCCGACCAGCAGCCCTCCGTGGAGATCAAGGTCTACCAGGGCGAGCGCAAGTTCGCCCGCGACAACAAGCTCCTCGGCAACTTCAACCTCGACGGCATCCCGCCCGCCCCGCGCGGCGTCCCGCAGATCGAGGTCACCTTCGACCTCGACGCCAACGGCATCCTCAACGTCTCCGCCCGCGACAAGGGCACCGGCAAGGAGCAGAAGATCACGATCACCGCCTCCTCCGGCCTCACGGACGAGGAGATCAAGCGCATGGTCAAGGACGCCGAGGCCCACGCGGACGAGGACGCCAAGCAGCGCGAGGCCGTCGACGAGCGCAACAAGGCCGAGTCCCTCGTCTACCAGGTCGAGAAGGCGCTCAAGGACGCCGGGGACAAGCTCCCCGCGGACAAGAAGAAGCCCGTCGAGGACGCCGTCTCCGAGCTCAAGGACGCGCTCAAGGGCGCCGACACCGCGGCCATCAAGGCCAAGGCCGAGGCCCTGACCGAAGCCATGGGCAAGGCCGCCGAGACGCTCTACGGCCAGGGCGGCCCCGCCGGGGCCCCCGGCGGCTTCCCGGGCGCCGACGCCGGCGCCGGCGCGCCGCCTCCGCCCCCGGCGGGCGACGCCCCCAAGTCCGACAAGAAGGACGACAACGTCGTGGACGCGGACTTCGAGATCGTGGACGACAAAAAGTAGCGAGGCTCGCACGGACCGCGCGCACGGCGCGCGGTCCGGCGACCCGTCGCCCGGGCGGCTCGCTCCGCTCGCCGCCGGACTTCCAACCTCTCACATCTCACCTTTAACCCAAACAAACCAACCCCAACAGGAGTTCAAAAAAATGAAAATCCGTCCCCTCGGCGCGCGCGTCCTCGTGGAACCCGTCGAAACCAAGGAAGAAATGAAAGGCGGCATCTACATCCCCGACACCGCCAAGGAGAAGCCCCAGGAGGGCAAGGTCCTCGCGATCGGCAAGAAGCGCGACGACGACGGCAAGGAGATCGACCTACCAGATCGTCCGCGAGGAGGACCTCCTCGGCGTCATCGGCTAACCCCACTTACGAAAGGAAAACGAAAATGGCTGCAAAGCAACTCAAGTACGACACCGACGCGCGCCAGAGCGTCCTCGCCGGCGTCCAGAAACTCTCCAAGGCCGTCAAGTCGACGCTCGGCCCCGGCGGCCGCAACGTCGTCATCGACAAGAAGTTCGGCGCCCCGCAGATCACCAAGGACGGCGTGACCGTCGCCAAGGAGATCGAACTGCCCGACGCGTTCGAGAACATGGGCGCGCAGATGCTCCGCGAAGTCGCTTCCAAGACGAACGACACCGCCGGCGACGGCACCACGACCGCCGTCCTGCTCGGCGAGGCGATCTACAGCGAAGGCCTCAAGAACGTCACGGCCGGCGCCAACCCCACGATGCTCAAGCGCGGCGTCGACAAGGCCGTCGAGACGGCCGTCGCCGAGCTGGCCAAGCTCTCCAAGAAGGTCAAGGACCACGGCGCCATCGCGCAGGTCGCGACCATCTCCGCCAACGGCGACACCGAGATCGGCGGCAAGATCGCCGAGGCGATGGAGAAGGTCGGCAAGGACGGCACGATCACGGTCGAGGAGTCCAAGACGATGGAGACCACGCTCGACGTCGTCGAGGGCATGCAGTTCGACAAGGGCTACCTCTCGCCCTACTTCGTGACGAACCCCGACTCGATGGAGGCCGTCCTCGAGGGCGCCTACGTCCTGATCCACGAGAAGAAGATCTCCTCGCTCCAGGACCTGCTCCCGGTGCTGCAGGCCGTCGCCAAGACGGGCAAGCCGCTCCTGATCGTCGCCGAGGACGTCGACGGCGAGGCGCTCGCGACGCTCGTCGTGAACAAGCTGCGCGGCTCGCTCAACATCTGCGCCGTCAAGGCCCCGGGCTTCGGCGACCGCCGCAAGGCCATGCTCCAGGACATCGCGGTGCTCACCGGCGGCCGCGTGATCTCCGACGAGGTCGGCCTCAAGCTCGAGAACGTCAAGCTCGAGGACCTCGGCCAGGCCTCCCGCATCACGGTCGACAAGGACAACACCACGATCGTCGAGGGCAAGGGCAAGACCGCGGACATCCAGGCCCGCGTCGCCGAGATCAAGCACCAGATCGACAACACCACCTCCGACTACGACCGCGAGAAGCTCCAGGAGCGCCTCGCCAAGCTCGCCGGCGGCGTGGCCGTCATCCACGTCGGCGCCGCGACCGAGGTCGAGATGAAGGAGAAGAAGGACCGCATCGACGACGCCCTCCACGCCACCCGCGCGGCGGTCGAGGAAGGCATCGTCCCCGGCGGCGGCGTCGCGCTGCTCCGCACCCGCAAGGCGCTCAAGGCCGCGATCGACGCGGCGGAGGGCGACGAGAAGGTCGGCATGCAGATCGTCTACAACGTCGCGGAGGCCCCGCTGCGCCAGATCGTCGAGAACGCCGGCCGCCAGGAGGCGGCGCTGGTCGTCGCGAAGGTCGAGGGCTCCAAGGGCGCCGCGGGCTACGACGCCCGCAACGACGAGTACGTCGACATGGTCGAGAAGGGCATCGTCGACCCGGCCAAGGTCACGCGCCTCGCGCTGCAGAACGCCGCCTCGGTGGCGGGCCTGCTGCTCACGACCGAGTGCATGATCACCGACCTTCCCGAAAAGAAGGAGTGCAACTGCGGGGGCCACGGCGGCCCCGGCGGCATGGGCGGCGACATGATGTAGGCCGTCCCGGTTCCGCACCGGACGAACGCGAAGGGGCGCGGCCGCACGGCCGCGCCCTTTCTTTTTTCCGCGCGCCGCGGACGCCGCTACGCGCCGCGCGGAAGGGCGTCCCAGAGCGCGGCGGCGCGGCGGGCGACGGCTTCCGCGGGATCGAGGAACCGGACGCCGGGCGCGACGGACCGCAGCAGCGGCAACAGCAGCGGATAGTGCGTGCACCCGAGGACGACCGGGTCGCAGCGCGCCTCCACGAGCGGCGCGAGGACGCGCCCGGCGGTCGCGCGGGCGGCAGCGGACGAGACGTCGCCCGCTTCGGCCAGCTCGACGAAGCCCTCGCCGACGGCGGCCACGACGCGGACGCCCGCGGCGTGGCGCGCGGCGGTCTCGCGGAAGAGCCGCCCGCGGAGCGTGTGCTCGGTGGCGAGGATGCCGACGCAGCCCGTGCGCGACATCGCGGCGGCGGGCTTGACGGCTGGCTCCATGCCGACGACCGGGACGCCGGGATGGGCGGCGCGGAGAGCGTCGAGCGCGACGGCCGACGCGCTGTTGCAGGCGACGACCAGCATCGCGCAGCGGTGTTCGCCGAGGAGCGCGCCGCCGATTTCGAGGGCGCGGGCGCGGATTTCGGCGTCGGGGCGCGCGCCGTAGGGGCAGAACGTCCAGTCGGCGGTGTAGACGACCGGCGCGGCGGGCCGCAGGCGCAGGAAGGCGCGGGCGACGGACACGCCGCCCACGCCGGAATCGAAGAACCCGGCGCGGGGCAGGCCCGTGGCGGGGTCCGCGGTCATTTCGCGGTCGCCAGGTCGCGTTCGAGCGCGCGCCAGGCGCGGGCGTCGGGACCGTCGAACGCGATTTCGTCCTCGCGCAGGGTGTCGAAGAGCCGGCGGGCGCGCCGGACGTCGCCGAGGCGGAACGACGCGACCGCGATGTGGAGGTCCACGCGCGGGTCCGTTCCGAAAATCTTCTGCGCGGCCTCGAATTCGGCCAGGGCGGTTTTCGCGTCGCCCTTCTCGAGGAGGATGCCGCCGAGCGTGTCGTGGGGGGAATACTCGCCCGGCGCGGCGGCGAGGGCCTCGCGGGCGGTCGCCTCCGCTTCGTCGAGCTTGTGGAGGGCCTGCTGGGCGACGGCCAGGTCGTTCAAGACGAAGAACGCGCCGGCGGATTCGCGGGCGTGCTGCAGGTAGTCCTCGGCGGACTCGTACTCCTCGGCTTCGAGCGCGAGCGACCCCAGGATGTAGTTGGCGAAGGCGTGGTCGGGCGAACGGGAGAGCATCTCCTTGGCGTGGAGCCGGGCCGCGTCCTTGTCCGCCAGCCGGAAGTCCAGGTCGAGCACGAAGGAAAGCGCGAGCGGATAGGCCCGGTCGCCGGGTTGCATCCGGGCGAGCGCCGCCAGGTAGTCCTGGCGGGCGTCGGAGAACCGGGCTTCGAAACGCTTGCATTCGCCGGAAGAGAGCAGGACCGGGAGCGCTTCGGGGCCGAGCAGCTTGCCGAGGGACTCGACCTCGGAACGGAGGCGCCCGAGGGCGGCGTCGCGTTCGGCGTCGGTCGTCGCCTCCCGGAACGCGGCGGCCTCGACCTGCGTGAGCAGGAGCGGGACTTCCGGCGCGTTGGGCAGGAGGACGCGGAGGGCGGACGCGGCTTCGCGCGCGGCGGCGGTGTCGCCGGCGGCCAGGCCGAGGGCCGCTTCGAGCTGGAGGCGGCGCGCCTCGGGGACGCCGGCCACGCGGGCCTGGTCGAGCCAGCCGCGCGCCTCGTCGAGGCGGCCGTCGAGCAGGCAGACGTTCACGAGCCCCACGAGCGCGCGGTTGTCGCCGGGGTCGTCCGCGAGGATTTCCCGCCACGCCTTTTCCGATTCGGCCGCGTCGCCGCCGGCCAGGTACATCTCGGCGAGGACCGCGAGCACGGCGTTCTGCCGGTCGGGCCCGAACCGCTCGGCGGCGTCGCGCAGCGAAACGACGGCGAGCCGCGGCTCGCCGGAGCGGGCCCAGTTCCAGCCGGCGGCGGCGTAGGCGAGCGGGTCCGAAACGTAGCCGGAGAACAGCGCGAGGTTGGCGACCTCGGGGTGGCGGCGCTCGCGGACGTCCTTCTCGAACTTTTCGAGCGCGGCGCGGACGGCGTCCGCGTCCTCCGGATGCATTCCGGAACGGACGAGAGTGGCCCAGTTGAGGAGGGCCGGGACGTGGTCGGGGTGGAAGTCGCGGATCCGCCGGTAGAGCGCGAACGCCTCTTCGTCGCGGCCGGCGCGCTCCAGCTCGAAGGCGAGGTTGTTGCCGGCGAAGGCGACCTGCTGGCGGACGAAGTAGGCGAGGCGGCGCTTCCAGCCGAAACTTTCCTCCGTCACGTCGGCCAGCTCCGCCTCGAACGCGTCGACGAGCGCGAGGAAGTCGTCGTCCGCCCCGTCGCCGGGGGCGCCGTCGCCGGGCTTTTCGCCGAGGAACACCAGTCCGCTCGGGCGCGCCTCCCACGACCCGAGGTACCACAGGTCGGGGTGGCTCATGAGCGCGAGTTCGGAACCGGCTTCGGCCCGGCGGCCGATCCACTCCTTGAGCAACGGGAGGAATCCGATCCGGGCGACGTTGGACAGGCGGACGGTCGGGAGCGTGCGGCGGACTTCGCGCTGGACGCCCGGATTCTGCTCGTGCGTCAGGTCGATCGGGTGCAGCTCCAGTCCGCGCTCGTGGGCCCGGATGCGGAACGAGTCGTCGAAAAGGCCCCAGCCGCCAGTGGCGAGGAACGTCCGGCCGCGCAGTCCGTCCAGCACCGCGTCCGCGTAACGCCAAACGAAGCGCGTCGCGCGCGGATTCGCGTCGTCCGCGTTGTGGAACGCGGCGAAGAGCAGCAGAACCGTCGTGCAGGACGCGAGGACGCCGCGCACCCCCGTCCCGCCGTCCGGGTCGCGCAGCAGCAGCGCGGCGTCCGCCCAGGCGACGAGGTAGCCCAGCGCCATCGCCGTCATCGCGTGCGGGAGGATCTGCAGCTGCTCGCCGCCGTAGAGCTGCCACGGCGAAAAGGGCGGATCGAGCACGACGAGGACCGTGACGACCGCGACGATCGCGTGCATGACGAGCATCGCCACGTCCTTTTCGCCGTTGAGCGCGCGGCGGGCGGCGACGAGCACGGCGAGGAACGGCGCGACGCACAGTCCGAGCAGGATCATCCAGTAGGCCTTGGGAACCGACCCCCAGATGCCGTTCACGAGCGCCTTGAGCGCGTTTTTCGCGAGCTTCGCCGCGGTCGGGGTTTCCGCCGCCGACAGCATCGCGCATTGGGGGCTCGAAAGAACCGACAAGACGTCGAGCTGGAAGAGCCCCCCCGCCAGGACGAGCGACCCCAGGACGAACGGGACGGCGGTCTTCCAGCGCAGCTTGTCCGACGACCACAGGACGAACAGCGCGTAGAGGTAGAACACGGGAGCCCACCCCCAGAAGCACGACGTCTGCGAAAGGCCGAGCGCGTGGACGGCGCCGAACGCGTAGAACCACGGCAGGCCGGCCGTCGCGCCGAAACGCAGCAGCAGCAGCGCCGAGAGGAGCAGCCAGCACAGGTGGAACGCGTCCGGCCGCACCTGCGCGGCGACGCTCCAGTAGGGCGCGCAGAAGAGCAGCGCCGCCGCCGCCGCGAGCGCCCCCGCGCCGGCGCAGAAGCCGAGGCGGCGCGTGGGGTTCCGCTTGAGCGCCAGCTCGAAGTGTTCGTATTCGAAGCACAGCAGCAGGAGCTGCGCGAGCACGAGGTAGAGGAGCGCGACGCCGAGCGCCGAAACGGCCATGGAGAAGGCGTTGGCGGCGAAGACCGCGCCCTGGGGCGAAGAGCAGGCGAGGACCGCGCCCAGCGCGCGGCGCCAGACCAGGTGCCGCGTCACGAGCCCGCCGCGCAGGCCGAGGGCCGACGCGAGCGCGTCGGCCGAAGGGCCGGGAACGGCGTGGGGGACGAGGTTGAACGCGTAGACGGCGAGCGCGGCGAGGAAAACGCCGAGCGCCACGAGCAGGTTCGCGCGGAACAGCGTGCGGTCGTAGACGCGCACCTTGCCGAGGTAGCGGGCCTCGCGGGCGGCGTCGCGGCCTTCGATCTCTTCGGCGGCGGTGTCGGAAACGGGAATGTCCATGTGGGGAAAAGGGGGTTAGCCGTTCTTTTCGGGCGGCGCGGGATAGGGGATCCGGGCGTGCAGGATCGTGGAAAGGGAGGACGCGAACGCCCGTTTGACGTCCGCGACGTCGCGCATCGTCAACGGGGCGTCGGAAAGCTGTCCGTCCGCGACCTTGCCGTCCACGACGGAGCCGACGAGCTTCTCGACCGCGGCGGGGGACGGCCGGGACAGGCTGCGGGACGCGGCTTCCACGCTGTCGGCCAGCGACACGATCGCCGATTCGGCGAACGACGGTTTCGGGCCGGCGTAGCGGAAGGGGTTTTCGTCCACGGGTTCCGGCGCGCATCCCGTCTCCTTCGCGCGTTCCTCCGCCAGGCGCAGCGCCTTGTCGTAGAACCACGCCATCCGGGTCGTCCCGTGGTGCTCCTCGACGACGCGGCGGATCTGCGCCGGCAGCGCGTAGTCCATCGCGAGCCCCACGCCGTCCTTCACGTGGGCGGCCAGGATGATCGCCGACATGGACGGCGCGATTCCGTCGTGGACGCTCGGCGCGCCCGCCCCGGCGTTTTCGGTGAACGCGTCGGGGTTCGAAAGCTTGCCGATGTCGTGGTAGTAGCCGCCGACGCGGGCCAGGATCGGGTCGGCCCCGATCTTCTCCGCGGCGTCCGCGGCGAGCGTGGCGACGATGATCGAGTGGTGGTACGTCCCCGGCGCCTCGAGCGCGAGTCGCGCCAGGAGCGGATGGCCCAGGTCGGCGAACGCGGCCAGGCGGATGTCGCTGCACGCGCCGAAGACGTGCTCGAAGAAGCCGAGCAGCACCAGCACCGCCGCGACGGACGCCGCGACCGAGAGCAGCGTGAGGGCCAGCTCCATCCCGAAGGTCGGGAGCAGCGCCGAAAGGGACGTGCGCGTGTACTCGGGAAGCGTGGCGAGCTGCGCGATGGCGTTCGAGAGCGCGCCCAGCAGCTGCAGCGAACCGGCGAGCAGGCAGAGCCGCACCAGGCGCCAGCGGCGGTGGACGCGCGCCACGAGGAGGGGCGCCGCGACGGCCGTCGCCAGGCCCACGAGCGCCGTCTGCAGGCCCGTCTCCTCCGGAACGAAGAGCAGGTTCTGCACCGCGCCGGCCACGCCCATGGCGACGCCCGCGCCCGGGCCGGCCAGCAGCGTGCAGATCACCGGCAGGAACAGGTAGGGCACGAGGAACGGGATGAACCGGCCGTTCGCGAGCGGCCCGGAGAGCTGGTCCGGCGCGTAGTGCATCGACCCGGCGGCCAGGCCGGCCGCCAGGGCGTTCGAGAAGACCGAGGCGAGCAGGAGCATGAGCACGCGGGAGTTGCGGGCGACGGCCTCCGGCGCGAGGACGCCCAGCAGGAGACGCCCGCACACGAAGGCGGCCGCGAGGATCGTGAGCTCGACGCCCAGGTAGAGCTGGGCCTCGTGCTGCGTGCCCGCCGGGATGTAGCGGCGCGTCACGAACGCCGCCGCCAGCGCGAAGAGTGCCGCCAGCACGACGTAGGAACCGGCGAGGAGGGCCCCGTTGCGGAAGGGAACCTTCTCCCCGGTCCCGGGGCGGCGCCGGCGGAGCCGGACGACGCGCTGGAGGCGGGATTTCGATATTTGCAAAGACATGGGCGCGGATTCTACCACAATCCCGCGCGGGCGCGCAACCGGGGCCGCACCCGGTGCGGCCCTAACGGGCCGCGAGCTCGGCCGCGCGGCGGGCGGCGGCGGCGAGCGTCGCGGCGAAGACGGCGCGCGCGTCGGAGGCGTCGAGCACGTCCTTGCCGGCGGCGGTCGTGCCGCCCTTGGTCGCGACGGCGGCGATGAAGTCCGGCACCGAGGGCGCGCCGGGGCGCGAGAGGACCGTCGCCGTCCCGAGCATCGTCTGCAGCGCGAGTTCCGCCGCCGCCGCGGGGGCGAGACCGAGCGCGGCGCCGCCGTCGGCCATCGCCTGCAGCGCGTACGCGAAGAAGGCGGGACCGGATCCGGAGAGCGCGGTGACGGCGTCGAGGTCCGATTCGGGCAGCCGGACCGCCTTGCCGAACGAGGACAGGATGCGCCCCGCGAGCGCGAGGTCGTCCTCCGTCGCGCGCGAACCCGGCGCGTAGGCCGTCATGCCGAGACCGACGGACACGCCGAGGTTGGGCATCGCGCGGACCACGCGGGCGCCGGCCGGCAGCCGCTCCTCGATCCACGCGATGCGGCGCCCGGCCGCGATGGAGAGGTAGAGCGGCGCGGGGTCCTCCAGCTCCGGGAGCAGGGCCGGGAGGTCGCCGGGGCGGACGGCGAGGACGACGGCGTCGCACCCCGCCGCGAGGTCCGCGGGCGAGGAGGCGGCGACGGCGCCGAGCTCCGCGGCAAGCGCTTCGGCGCGGCCGGGCGCGGCGTCGAACACGCGCAGCGCGGGGCGGAAGTCCGCCGCCGCGAGCCCGCGCAGCATCGCGCCGCCCATGTGGCCGGCGCCGAGAAAACCGATGGTTGCGTTCATTCAGGATTCGTTCCTTTCGGGAAAAGGAGGCTACCAGAACCCCGCCCCGCGCGCAAGTTCCGGTTGCGCGGCGTGGCGGGGCGCATTTCGTCACAATAAAAGACACCGAGCGCAAAAGGGGGCGGAATTGAGCCCACCCCCTTTCGTCAACTAAAAAGACACCGAGTAGAATTGGAGGGCATGCACACCATGAGCAAGCCGGCGACACGCGAGTACATCCTGCGCAAGCAGGAGGA